>NZ_DASVZH010000082.1:0-1649 GCF_036391795.1 Oryzihumus sp. | reverse complement strand
CCACAGGCCGATCCGCTGCTCGTCGGCGATCCCGGCGACGGCGCTGGTCACCGCGGTGCGCGTGGTCGAGAGGCGCAGGATCGAGCCGTCGTTCGGGATGGCCCAGCGCGCGAGGTCCACGAAGTAGACGTGACCGTCGGTCGCCGGGACCTCGAGCACGGCGGTGGTGAGCCTGATGCCGCTGCCCGGCGCGATCCGCATGTAGGGCGCGGCGAAGATGGCCTCGTCGGCGGACTGGGACGGCGGATTGGCCGGCGGGGGAGAGACCACCAGCGCCACGGGGACTGCCGGCACGGCGATGGGCGCCATGTACGGCATGCCGCCGGAGGGATCGGCGGCGAGGTGGCCGGTGGTCCGGTCGATCACGGCGATCCCGCACCCGACCCGCTGGGTCGCGCCGCAGCGCGTCGGGTCCAGGAAGGCGTAGACGCGGTCCACGGCCGTCGGCTGGAGGGCCTCGGCGCCGTCGCCGGCGGAGCCCGGCAGCCGCTCGCGGAGCGTCCAGGCCGCCACCAGCTTGGTGGGCGCGCGGGCGTCGAGGGCGCGCCAGGTGAAGGCGCCGGGGGGGAGCGACGTGTCCAGCTCGGCCACGCCCTCCACCGTCCCCGCGGAGGTCGGGATGGGGTCGGGGCTCGCCACGTAGAGGTACCGAGGGAGGGCGGGGTTCACCGACAGCGACACCGCGTCGAACCGGACCGGGCCGCCGCCCGCGTCGAGCGAGAGGTGCTGCACCACGGCTGGCCCGGGCAGGATCGACCCGTCGGCCTGGCGCGCGAACTCGACCACCGACAGCCGCTGACCGCTCAGCGCCGCAACCACCCGGACCCGGCCGGTGGCGGCCGTGAAGCCGCCCGCCCCGTCGGAGATCGGCACGGGCGCGGCCACCATGGCGAGCACCTCGGCGTCGGCGGCACCGGCGGCGAGGTCGACGTCGAGCGCGGGCAGCACCCGCGGATCGGCCGCCTGTCCGGGGAGGACCCAGGTCCGCACCACCTGGAGCACGCTCGAGCCGGCCGAGCGGACCACCAGCAGGTCCGCCAGCGACCCGGAAGCGGCGGAGTCGCCGAGCGAGGCGGCCAGCACGTCGGTGGGGCGCTGCTTGCCGACCACGATGGCGAGGGGCCGGAACAGGATCGGCGCGGGGACCGGCGCGTCGTCCACCGCGTCCACCAGCACGAGCTCGTCCCGGCCGGTGTTGGCCACGGCCACGTAGGGATGGAGGCCGGCGTTCTTCAGCGTGTAGCCGTTGAAGACCGCCACCGAGCCGGGCTGCCACAGGCCCAGCCCCGACTTGACCTTGTTCGAGCCGCAGCCGGCCAGGGCCCAGCAGATCGCGAGCACCGCCAGGGAGCGAGACCTCACTGAGTGACCTCCCCGATGCGGAGCGGGCGGGTGGGATCGACGGGAGACGGGACCACCCTGGCCGAGTCGGGCGCGGCGAGCGGCACGTCCACCGCAGAGATCACGGCCTCACCGAACGAGCCGACGAAGACCCGCGCCACGCCGGTGCCCAGGTCCTGCACGGCCAGCCCGAACGGCTTGCGCCCGACCTCGGGCGCGCCCGTGACCTGATCGCGGCCGAACACGCGCGCCAGCGCGCCCGCCTCGTCGTCGTAGATGGCGAGCACGCCGTCGTCGGTGGCGGTCAT
>NZ_DASVZH010000081.1:0-2616 GCF_036391795.1 Oryzihumus sp. | reverse complement strand
GGGCGTCGGAGCGGCCGCGGACGTCCTCGGCCAGGCTGCGCGCGCGGGAGCCGGCGCGGGGCTGGGAGGCGGGCACACGGCATACGGTAATCGGCTCCGGCACGTTGCCCTTGCCGCCGCACGGGGGCGCCATGAGGATGGGCCCGTGACCACACCCGAGGCCCTGTCCTACAGCTCCGGCACCTCGCAGACCCCGCTGCTCGGCGACACCATCGGGGACAACCTCGCGCGCACCGTCGCGCGGTTCGGGGACCGTGACGCGCTGGTCGACGTCCCGAGCGGGCGGCGCTGGACCTACCGCGAGCTCGACGCCGCGGTGGACGAGCTCGCGCGGGGCCTGATCGGTCGGGGCATCGCGGCCGGTGACCGGGTCGGCATCTGGTCGCCGAACTGCGCGGAGTGGACGCTGCTGCAGTACGCCACGGCCAAGGTCGGCGCGGTGCTGGTCAACGTCAACCCGGCGTACCGCAGCCACGAGCTGGCCTACGTCGTCACGCAGTCCGGCATGCGGATGCTCGTCAGCGCGGTGGCGCACAAGACGTCCGACTACCGCGGGATGGTGGAGGAGGTCCGCGGGGACTGCCCGGCCCTGGAGGAGGTCGTCTTCATCGGCGAGGGCTCCTGGCAGGACCTGGTGGATGCGGGGTCGTCCGTGGCGTCCGAGGCTCTCGCGGAGCGGATGGCGGCCCTGGGCGCCGACGACCCCATCAACATCCAGTACACGAGCGGCACCACCGGCTTCCCCAAGGGCGCCACCCTCAGCCACCACAACATCCTCAACAACGGCTACTTCGTCGGGGAGCTGGTCGGCTACACCGAGGCCGACCGGATCTGCCTCCCGGTGCCCTTCTACCACTGCTTCGGCATGGTCATGGGCAACCTCGCGGCCACCTCGCACGGCGCCTGCATGGTCATCCCGGCGCCGTCCTTCGACCCGGCCGCGTCGCTCAAAGCCGTTGAGGCAGAACGCTGCACGTCGCTCTACGGCGTGCCGACGATGTTCATCGCCGAGCTCGGGCTGGCCGACTTCGGCTCCTACGACCTGTCCACCCTGCGCACCGGGATCATGGCCGGCTCGCCGTGCCCGGTCGAGGTGATGAAGCGGGTCATCGCCGAGATGCACATGTCCGAGGTGGCCATCTGCTACGGCATGACCGAGACCTCGCCGGTGTCGACGATGACCCGCGTCGACGACGACCTGGCCCGGCGCACCGAGACGGTCGGGCGGGTCATGCCGCACCTGGAGGTCAAGGTCGTCGACCCGGTCACCGGCCGGACGGTGCCGCGCGGGGAGCCGGGCGAGCTGTGCACCCGCGGCTACTCGGTGATGCTCGGCTACTGGGAGCAGCCGGACAAGACCGCCGAGGCCGTCGACACGGCCCGCTGGATGCACACCGGCGACCTGGCGACCATGGACGACGACGGCTACCTCGCGATCGTCGGCCGGATCAAGGACATGGTCATCCGCGGCGGGGAGAACGTGTACCCCCGCGAGATCGAGGAGTTCCTCTACACCCACCCGGCCATCGCCGATGTGCAGGTCATCGGGGTCCCCGACGCCCGCTACGGCGAGGAGCTCATGGCGTGGGTGGTCATGAAGCCCGGTGAGGAGCCGTTGACCGCCGAGGGCGTGCGCGAGTTCTGCTCCGGGCAGCTGGCGCACTACAAGATCCCTCGCTACGTCCACGTCGTCGACGGGTTCCCGATGACGGTGACCGGCAAGATCCGCAAGGTGGAGATGCGCGAGCAGGCGGTGCAGATCCTCGGGCTGCAGGACGCCGCCGGCACCCGCCGCGCCTGAGTGCGCGACCGGTATGCCGTGCCCCACCTCCTGCTGCTGAACGGCTTCCCGGCCTCGGGCAAGTCCACGCTCGCCCGGCGCTGGGTCGCCGACCACCCCCTGGCGCTGGCCCTGGACGTGGACTGCGTGCGCGGGCAGCTCGGCCGGTGGCAGGACCAGCCGCACGCCGCCGGCCTGGCCGCCCGGGACCTGGCCACGGCGATGGCCCGCGCCCACCTGCTCGCGGGCCACGACGTCGTCGTGCCTCAGTTCCTCGGCCGGCGGGCGTTCGTGGACCGGCTGCAGCAGACGGCGCATGAGGCGGGGGCGGTGTTCCACCACGTCGTGCTGCTCGATGACCGCGAGGACGCCGTGCGCCGCTTCCACGCGCGCACCGGCCGGGCCGAGGAGGCCGCGCACGCCGAGGCCGGCCGGATGGTCGCCGACGCGGGGGGTGGCCCGGCGCTGCACCGCATGTACGACCGGCTGCTCGAGGTGGTGCGCGACTGCCGGCCGGTGACCCCGCTGGAGCCGCTCGACGGCGACGTCGAGGGCACCTACGCCCGGCTGTGCGCGGCGCTGGCCTGACCCGGGTGGTGACTGGTCACTCGGGGCCGGTTCCCAGCCTGGTCCCTGTCACCGCACAGGATCCGGGCGCATCCTGCTGGTGAGGAAAGGACCGCCATGTCGCAGCAGCCGCCGAACCCGCCCCAGCCGGGTTCCTCCGAGCCGACCCAGTCGCTGCCGCCCCAGCCGACGCAGCCGCTGCCTCCCGCCCAGCCGCAGCCCGCCCAGCCCGGCCCGGTGCCGACCGCCGCCGCGGCAGGGGCGCCCCC
>NZ_DASVZH010000080.1:0-2572 GCF_036391795.1 Oryzihumus sp. | reverse complement strand
CAGCTCCAGCTCCGCCAGCCTGCCCGCACGGCGATCTCGAGGCAGTCGTCGTACTCGGGGCAGTAGACGCTGCGGTGCTCGGAAACGACCTCCGGCTCGAGGAGCGTGAGCCGGCTCTTCGGACTCGCGGTGGCGTTCATGGCCCGAAGGCTAGCGGAGCAGGCCGGCGCCGCACGATGCCGCGGGCCGGTGACCCGCGAGCGCGGGCTGGGTGCGTGTCCCACCCCCGAGTTGGTGCGCCGCCACGCGCGCCGTGCGGCGAGCTGCCCGGTGATGACGCGGGCTTCACGCGCTCCTCGCAGGGACCCCTTCCGCGCGGGAGGGGGCGTGAGGCCACTTCTCGAGCTCAGGGCACCTCGCGGAACGTGAGCAGGATGTCGAGATCCGCGGGCGCGACGGCGCCGTCGTCGAACTGGACCTGCCACGGCGACGCAGTCCCGGTGACGATGAGCGTGGGCGGGATCACCTGCTTGATCACGCCGGAGATCATCTCGGCGGTGACGACGGTCCCGGCCGGGAAAGCGTTGCCGTTGTCGCTGAGGGTGAAGATCGTCCCGACAGGCGGTTCGTAGCAGCCGTCGGTGAAGATCGTCTGCACCACGGGGGAGGTCACCGTGAAGGTGTTGCCGTGGGCGACGCATTCGCGAGCGGTGAATTCCACCTCGATCCGCGACGCGTGATCGAGCACGATCGTGCAGCTGGTCAGGTCACCCGGGTTCGCGGCGTTCCGGCAGAGCAGGCCGGCGGGCGGCGAGACGGTGAAGCTCTTCGAGACCGTGGACGTCGCGCCGGTGTCGTCGGTGACGGTCAGCACCACCGTGAACTCCGTGAGCGCGCTCACGGCATAGCTGTGCTGCGGGTTCTGGCTGGAGGAGCCGGAGGTCCCGTCACCGAAGTCCCAGGTCCAGGCCGTGATCGTCCCGCCGGCGTCGGTGCTCTGGTCCACGAAGGAACAGGTCTCCGACGCGCAGGTGACACCGAACGCGGCCACCGGCGGCGTCCTGCCCGGATCGGCCGAGACCGGGACGCTCCGGGTCGCCGTGTCCGTCAGGCCACCGTCGTCGACGACGGTGAGCGTGACCTGGAAGGTGCCCGAGGCTGCGTAGGTATGCATCGGGTTCGTCTCGATGGACACCCCGCCGTCGCCGAAGCTCCAGCTGCGGCTCGCGATCGTGCCCGCGACGTCTGTGCTCCCGTCGGTCAGGGTGCACGTGAGCCCGGAGCAGGAGACGTCGAACGACGCGTGCGGCGGCAGGTTCATCGAGACCTGCCGGGAGCTCGAGCCGGTCGCGCCTCCGTCGTCGGTCACCGTCAGCGTCACGGTGTAAGTCCCCGGGGCGGCGTAGGTGTGCACCGGGCTCGCCTCCGCCGACGTGCCATCGTCGCCGAAGCTCCAGGCGTGGGCGCGGAGGGTCCCGTCGGGATCGGCGCTGGCGTCCGCGAAGCTGCAGCGCAGCTCCACGCACGAAGCCGTGAAGGCCGCCGTCGGGGGGACGTTCTTCTTGCCGCCGCCCCCGCTGCATCCGCCGAGCGCCAGCAAGGCGCCCATGGACGCCGCATAGAGCACGTTGCCAATCCTCACCAGCTACCTCCCCGTGGGTCGAAGAGCGTCAAGGCTATCACGTGGCTATCGGTGCACCCGTCCCACGCTTCCCCCGCCAGTCGCCTGCGACCGAATGGTTCGCCCCGTTCGGCGGTCGCCGGCTCCCCTTCCAGGTCCGGCCGCCATGGACTGCTGCAGCTACCTACCACTCGTCCCTACCGTAGCCGACGTGCCGCCCGCCCCGAGAGGAGTCGCCCATGGACCTTCGTGCGCTGCCGTTCCTGCTCGCCGTCGCGATCCCGCTGTCGACCGCCGCCGCGCCCGCGGCGACGGCATCTCTGAAGGACGCCGAGGGGAAGGAGGTCGGGACCGCCACCTTCACCCAGACCCGAGGCGGCGTGAAGGTGCACGTGGTGGCGACCGGGCTCACGCCGGGGAAGCACGGGATCCACGTCCACGCGGTCGGCAAGTGCGACCCGCCGGACTTCAAGTCGGCGGGCGGCCACTTCAACCCCGCCGGGAAGCACCACGGGCTCCGCAACCCCGAAGGCGCGCACGCCGGCGACATGCCGAACCTCACCGCGGGGAAGAACGGGAAGGCGACGGGCACGTTCACCGCGAAGGGCGCGACCCTCGGCGAGGGCCCAGGCTCGCTCTTCGGGCCGGACGGCACGGCGCTGGTCATCCACGCCGCCGCGGACGACGAGAAGACGGATCCGGCCGGCAACTCCGGCGACCGGATCGTCTGCGGGGTGATCGAGCGGAAGTGAGCGCTTGATCGCAATCAATGCAGGGCTGCGCGGTGAAGCTGATAATGAAACTCGTTATCAGCTCCGCCTCGAAGGAACCCTGCCAATGCACGCGAAGACTCTCCCCCGCTCCCACCCATCTCACGCTTCGCGAACGCTCCCCACGTCCTGCTGCGGGCCCGAGCTGCGCTGCGGCTGCGGGAGCCTGCTCGCGAAGCTGATCGCCGGCGCGGTCGAGCTGAAGTGCCGCCGCTGCAAGGAGACCTGGAGGATCCCGCTC
>NZ_DASVZH010000079.1:0-26801 GCF_036391795.1 Oryzihumus sp. | reverse complement strand
GACGGTGATGATCTTCACCGTCACCGGTTCGTTCGTCGCGAACTGCTGGAAGGACCCCCAGGGCCTGGGGGTGACAAAGACGCTGTCGGCCCGGTTGGCAGCGGTCGGCACGGTCTACTGCGCTCCTCACGTGTGGATCTGTGCACGCGGACCCCCCGCCAGCACAAGTCGGACATTCTGCCGCACGTCAGACCGTGTGGCGTGCATTGGCTCCCGGCGCGCCATCGAACGCGGCCTTCCGCGCGCGCAGAACAGCCCCGGTGCAGTCAAAGGTCCGCCGCCCAACGGACCTCATCGGCCGCTCAGGAGGCAGATGACCTCAGAGCCGCGGCAGGTAGCGCTCCAGCTCGAAGGGCGTGACCTGGTTGCGGTAGTCGTCCCACTCGGCGCGCTTGTTGCGCAGGAAGAAGTCGAAGACGTGCTCCCCCAGCGCCTCGGCGACCAGGTCCGAGCGCTCCATCAGCGCGATCGCCGAGTGCAGCGAGGTGGGCAGCGGCTGGATGCCCATGGCCCGCCGCTCGGCGTCGGTGAGGGTCCACACGTCGTCCTCGGCCTCGTCGGGCAGGTCGTAGCCCTCCTCGATGCCCTTGAGCCCGGCGGTGAGCAGCACGGCGAACGCGAGGTAGGGGTTGCACGCCGAGTCCAGCGAGCGCACCTCGATGCGGGTGCTCTGCCCCTTGGACGGCTTGTACATCGGCACGCGGATCAACGCGCTGCGGTTGTTGTGCCCCCAGCAGATGTAGGCCGGTGCCTCGCCCCCGCCCCACAGGCGCTTGTAGGAGTTGACCCATTGGTTGGTCACCGCGGTGATCTCGGCGCCGTGACGCAGCAGGCCGGCGATGAACTGCCGCCCGACCTTGCTCAGCTGGTAAGGCGCGCCGGCCTCGTAGAAGGCGTTGCGGTCACCCTCGAACAGCGACAGGTGGGTGTGCATGCCCGAGCCCGGCTGGTCGGTCAGCGGCTTGGGCATGAACGAGGCGTAGATGTCCTGCTCGAGCGCGACCTCCTTGATGACCGTGCGGAAGGTCATGATGTTGTCCGCGGTCGACAGGGCGTCGGCGTAGCGCAGGTCTATCTCGTTCTGCCCCGGCCCCATCTCGTGGTGGCTGAACTCCACCGAGATGCCCATGCTCTCCAGCATCGTGATCGCCGCCCTGCGGAAGTCGTGGGCGGTCCCGTGCGGCACGTGGTCGAAGTAGCCGCCCTGGTCCACCGGCACCGGGGGCTCCCCCTTGCGCACCGGCGCCTCGAAGAGGAAGAACTCGATCTCGGGGTGGGTGTAGAAGGTGAACCCCAGGTCGGCCGCCTTGGACAGCGCCCGCTGCAGCACGTGCCGGCTGTCGGCGAAGCTCGGCGAGCCGTCGGGCAGCGTCAGGTTGCAGAACATCCGCGCGGTGCCGGGGCTCTCCCCGCGCCACGGCAGCACCTGGAACGTGCTGGGGTCGGGCTTGGCCAGCATGTCCGCCTCGTAGACGCGCGCGAAGCCCTCGATCGCGCTGCCGTCGAAGCCGATGCCCTCGGCGAAGGCTCCCTCGAGCTCGGCCGGGGCGACCGCCACCGACTTGAGCGTGCCGAGCACGTCGGTGAACCACAGCCGCACGAAGCGGATGTCACGCTCCTCGATGGTGCGGAGGACGAACTCCTGCTGACGATCCATGGTGACGATCCTGCCTCAGATGCGTTTCCGATGTGTTACGGACACGTCCGGCGGCTCAGCGCGCCAGGACTGCCTGCGCCGCGTTGTGGCCCGGGATCCCGCTGACCCCACCACCGCGGCGGGCGCCGGCCCCCGCGAGCAGCACCTTGCCGTATGCCGTCTCCACGCCCCAGGTGCCCACCTCGCCGTCGGCCTCGGCCCAGGGCCACTGCAGGGAGCGGTGGAAGATGTTGCCCGCGGGCAGGCCCAGGTCGGCCTCGAGGTCCAGCGGGGTGCGCGCCTCCAGGCACGGGTTGCCCTCCCCGTCGCGGAGCAGGACGTCCTCGATCGGTTCGGCGAGAACGGAGTTCAGCGACCGCAGGGTGGCCGCGAGGGCCTCCTCGCGGCGCGCGTCGTTGTCCTCGCGGAAGAGGCGAGCCGGCATGTGCAGGCCGAAGAGGGTCAGCGTCTGCGCGTCGCCGGCAGCGAGGTCGGCACCGAGGATGCTGCGGTCGGACAGGCTGTGGCAGTAGATCTCGCACGGCGGCAGCTGCGGCACCTCCCCGCGCGCGGCCGCGGCATACGTCTGCTGGAGCTGCTCCCAGCCCTCGTTGATGTGGAAGGTGCCGGCAAAGGCTCCGGCAGGGTCGACGGCCTCGTCGCGCAGCCGGGGCAGCCGCGAGAGCAGCATGTTGACCTTGAGCTGGGAGCCCTCGGGCGCCTCCTCGGTCTCCACCGGCGCCGCGCCCGTCGCGGCCAGCAGCCGGTTGAGGACCACGGGGGCGACGTTGGCCAGGACCGAGCCCGTGGCGGTGACCTCGTGCTCGCGCCCGTCGGTCCCCTGCCAGGTGACGGTGCCGTCGGGGTCGAGGGCCACGACGTCGGCGCTGGTGGTGAGGGTGGCGCCGGCGTCGGCCGCCGCCCGGGCCAGCGCGCCGGTGACCGCGCCCATGCCACCGACCGGGACGTCCCAGTCCCCCGTGCCCCCACCGATGAGGTGGTAGAGGAAGCAGCGGTTCTGGGCCAGGGACGCCTCGTCGAGGTCGGCGAAGGTGCCGATCAGCGCGTCGGTCGCGACGATGCCGCGCACGGTGTCGTCGGCGAAGGTGCCACGCAGGACCTCTCCCAGCGGGCGCTCGACCACGGCGGACCACAGCTCGTCGTCCCCGACGAGGGCGCGCACGTCGTCCGCCGCGCGCAGGGGCTCCAGGACAGTGGGGAACACCTGCTGTGCCAGGCCGTGCATCCGGGCGTAGAACCGTTGCCACTGCTCGTGTTCGGCGTCCGAGCCGGTCAGTGCGCGGAACGCTGCCCGGGTCCCCGCCTCGTCACCGTTGTCGACGAGCAGGCCGCGCTCGGGCGCCGCCGGCACCGGCGTGAAGGAGGAGAACCGGCGCCGGACCAGGTCCAGGTCGAGACCGAGGTCGGCGATGATCTGCCGCGGCAGGAGCGAGACCAGGTAGGAGTAGCGCGAGAGGCGGGCGTCCACCCCGGGGAAGGCCCGCGCGGAGACGGCAGCACCCCCCACGTGGTCCGCCCGCTCCAGCACGAGCACCCGCCGGCCGGCACGGGCGAGGTATGCCGCGGCCGTCAGCCCGTTGTGCCCGGCACCGATGATCACGTCGTCGTAGCTCACGATCGCGACCCTAGGCCGTGACGGCCGGGTCGCGCTCGGCCATCCCGCGCCCCGGCCGCCCGCGCCCCGTCCCGGCGCGCCGCCCCGGTTCCGTCCCGGCCGCCGGACGAGGGGTTCGGCCCCGGCGCTACTCGCGGGTAACCTCGGTTCGTGGCCCACTCGTTCTACTCCCCCACCGACGACCCGCACACCTGGCAGCCGACCCGGGCGACGGTCGGGCCCTGGGCCCCGACGATGCAGCACGGGGGTCCGCCGTCGGCACTGGTGGTCCGTGAGGCCGAGCGCCTCGGGGCGGCCGCCGCCGACGGAGCGGTGGACGCGCTGCGGGTGAGCCTGGACTTCTTCGGCCCGGTCACCACCGACCCGGTCCGCGTCAGCGGGGAGGTCGTACGGGCCGGGCGCAGTGTCACCCTCGTCGACGTCCACCTCGAGCAGGACGGCCGGACCGCGCTGCGGGGCAGCGTCTGGCTGGTCCGCCGCGACGTCGAGGGCGCCACCCCGGTCGTGCCCGGCCCCGAGTCCGGCCTGCCCGGCCCCGACCACCTCGCCCCGTTCGAGGGGTGGCACTTCCCCTACATCGAGCACTTCGACTGGCGGGTCATCCTCGGCTCGACGACCGAGCCCGGCCCGGCCCAGGTGTGGGCCCGACCACTGGTGCCCCTGGTCCCCGGGGAGGAGCCGACCGGCCTGCAGCGGGCCGTCCTCATCGGCGACTCCGGCAGCGGGGTCTCGGCCGAGCTCGACTGGGGCGACTGGTCCTTCGTCAACGTCAGCCTCGACGTGCAGCTGCTGCGTCCGATGGCCCCGGACTGGCTGCTGCTGGACGCCCGGACCCGGCTGGCCGGCACGGGCACCGGCCTGACCCTGACCACCTTGCACGACCGCGCGGGGGTGGTCGGGCACGTCGGCCAGAACCTCGTGGTGGGCCGGAGGGCCTGACCCCACCCCGGGTGGGACGAACCACCGCAAACGCGACATACTCACCACGCACATCACGGTGGATGACAGGGGTTCTCTCGTGCAGGTTCCAAGCTGGTCGCGGCTTCGGCTGCCCTCCCTCTCCCGGATCAGGGTCCCGGCCGGGTCGCCGATCCGGGTGCCGGACCTGTCGCGGCTGCGCCTGCCGAGCGCGTCCTCGGTCGCCATCCCGGGCTGGATGCTCACGCCCCAGGGCAAGCTGGCGTGCGTCCTCGTCGTGAGCCTGCTCGGCGGTGCCATCGGCGGTGCGGCCGTCGTCGCCTTCACTCGCCCGCACACCGCGGAGACCGCGCGCTTCGCCCCTGCCCCGGCACCGGTCAGCCGCACCTCCGCGACGACGCCGGTCCGCCCCAAGCACCACCGGCCGACGCCGACCACGTCCGCGACCCCGAAGGCCGCCACGGTCCGGCACACGCACGCAGCGGCTCCCGAGACGACGAGCAGCCACTCCGTCGAGCCGACCACGGCGCCCTCTCCGCGGCCGACCACCCACTCCTCGTCGTCGCCGAGCCCGAGCGCGACGACCCGTGGGCCGCTCATCCCGCTTTTCCCCTAGAGCCGCACCTGCCCGCCACGCCCTCGAGGTGGTGAGGGCACCGGCGCGGCCGGAACCGGCCTGCGGTCAGCAGCCGCACGGCATACCCGCACACGGCACTGGCCCCCGGGGAGAACCCCGGGGGCCAGTGCCGTTGGTGTGACCGTTACTTCGCGAAGGCCACCCGGACCGTCATGTCGTCACCGTTGGTGCTGGTGTCGACCACCGACATGCGGGTGCCGGTGCCGGCCACCTGGACCGAGTTCCACGGGTTCTGCGCCGACCAGTAGCGCATCGGGTCGGAGTCGTCGAACGTCGGGATCGCCGGCTGCGATGCCACCGTCGTCGGCACCCCGAGGCGGTGGAAGGTGACCGCGTCGGTCGCCTCCTGGCCGAAGGTGGCGTCGAACGGCTGGCGGCGGTTGCCGAGCAGGCGACCGTCGGCGAACCTCACCGGCGACGGGCGCGCGTCGACCTGGAGCACCTGGCCGTGGCCAGGGTGCACCGAGGTGTTGTTGTCGGTGAACTCACCGTCGACGTAGCTGACGAGCAGGCCGTTCTGGTACGGGAACCGCTCGACCCAGTCGGGGTGGGCGACCGCGTCACCGAAGTTGTACGGACCGGTCCGCAGCGTGGCGTCGTAGCCGGCGTAGTTGCGGTTCTCCGCCAGGTAGAACTGCGGCACCGTGACGTCGGTGGAGCCGTTCATGCGGGTGAAGCCGTCGGCGGTCCAGCCGTTGTCGCCGTTCTCCACGTCGTCGGTCAGCACGGGAGCGCCGTTGGCCGTGACGGTGATGTCGTCCAGGAACGGGCCCTTGAGGTGGACACCGCCGTCCGTGGCGTAGCGGAAGCGGAACAGGACCTTCTGGCCCGCCCACTTCGACAGGTCATAGGTGAGCGTGGTCCAGCTGGTGTTGGTGCCGGTCACCGGGGCCGCGGCGTCGGCCCACGTGGCACCGCCGTCCGTCGACACCTCGCCGTAGAGGTAGTCGTAGCCCTGCTCGACGTCGTACCACGCGGCCGCGGTCAGCGAGGCGCTGCTCGCCGCGGTGAGGTCGATGGTGCGGGTCATCGAGGTGTTGAGGTTGTCCGCCGAGCCACCCCACCACTCGGTCGAGCCCGAGTGCGGCGTGTTGTAGTCGGTGTGGACGTCCTTGTCCGGCAGGTTGACCAGGATCGCCTGCGGCGTGGTCTTGCTGTCCCGGTCGGCCGGGCCGAGCTTGACCGTCGCGTCCTCGCCGTACGTGACCTTCCGGTAGTCGAGCCAACCGAGCTGCAGCTTCTCCCACGCGGCCTCGTAGCCCGGCTTGGTGCCGATCGAGTCGGTGCCGTCGTTGAGCCACGACCCGGCGCTCATGATGGTCCAGAAGCCGGTGCCGTTGTCGCCGCCGTTGGTGTCGTACAGGTCCGGCAGGCCGAGGTCGTGGCCGAACTCGTGGGCGAACACGCCGAGGCCGCCGTTCTCCGGCTCGGTGGTGTAGTCACCGATCCAGATGCCGGAGTCGCCGAGCGGCACACCGCCGAGCAGGTTGCCGGACGGGCCGGTCTTGCCGGCGTTGGTCGAGTAGGCGTACCAGCGGTGCGACCAGATCGCGTCGGTGCCCTGGGCGCCGCCACCGGCCTCCTCGCCCTCGCCGGCGTGGATCGCCTGGAAGTGGTCGATGTAGCCGTCGGGCTCGTTGAAGTTGCCGTCGTGGTCGTAGTCGTAGCGGTCGACCTTGTCGAACTGGCTCAGGTAGGCCTTGATCTGCTCGGGAGTCTTGCCCTGCCTGACCTGGTCGGCGTACCACGCGGTGGCGGTGTCCTTGATGTAGTTCCAGTAGCCGTCGGCGTTGTTCCTGGCGCCGTAGCGGGCCTCGTTGTAGGGCACGGTGACCCAGTCGCTGACGTCGCCCTTGGCGAGGAACCGGCCGTTGGACTGCTTGGTGTAGAAGTCCTTGAACGAGTCCGTGGCGCCGAACATCATGTCCAGGTAGTGCTGGCGGTTGAAGTCCTTGGTCCAGTACGTCGAGTTGTCGTCGGTGCTGTTGCCGTCCCAGACCCGGTCGGGCGAGGGGATGGTGTTGTGCACCGGGCCGGGTGCGCTGGAGAAGCGCGGGTCGGTCTGCGTGCCGAAGTCGGTGAGGACCGTGAAGACCGACTCCTCACGGTTGACGTCGTACTGGACGAACTTGTCCTCCTTGCCGTACTTGCCCTTCGGCACCCGGATGACCCGGTGCCCGTTCCGCGTCTCGAGGGTCGCCTCCCCCTTGACGAGCTTGGTGACCGCCTCCTCGCGCAGCGTCTGCTGCTGCTCCCCCATGGGGCTGCTCAGGTTGTCCTGCTGGTGGGTCGAGCTCTGCGGCTCGGGGTCGGCCTGCGCCGGGATCGCCTGCGCGGGTGCCTGCACGGTGGCCATGGCGACGGCGGCGACGGCCACCCCCGACAGGACACTCCAACTGCGTCGTCTCACAAATCCTCCTGGGAGTCCCCACATACGTGCGCGCTGTTCTGGACGCACAAGTGGGGATGCTCACATCTGGCTCACAGGAAAGGGACAGGTGACAGGCAAAGACTTCGACAAGGTTGGGTCTGGCTGCGGTATGCCGTTGGCAAAGTTCCCGGCTCCCTCTAACACCGCCCCGGGCCGCCCTCTCCGGCTTCCCGCAACGATCCGGTGACGACAGCCCGCCGGCAGCCGCTCACCGGCCCCGGCCCCTCCCGCACTAGGCTCCAGCCATGGCGCAGATGCGACTTGCCCTGGCCCAGGTCAACGCCACCGTGGGGGACCTCCCCGGCAACACGCGGGCGGTGCGGGACTGGACCGCGAAGGCCCTGGCGCAGGGCGCCCACCTGGTGGCCTTCCCCGAGATGATGGTGACCGGCTACCCGGTCGAGGACCTCGCCCTGCGGCGCTCGTTCGTCGACGCCTCGCGCGCCGCCGTCGAGCAGCTGGCCCGCGACCTCGCCGCCGACGGGCTCGGCGAGCTGCCGGTCGTGGTCGGCTACCTCGACCGCGTCCCGGAGGGCTACAGCGACCGTGACCCGGGGCGTGACCTGCCGCAGAACTGCGCCGCCGTGCTGCACCAGGGGCAGGTCCGGGCCCGGTATGCCAAGCACCACCTGCCGAACTACGGCGTCTTCGACGAGGCGCGCATCTTCGCCCCCGGCCGGGACCTCACGGTCGTGCGGGTCGGCGACATCGACGTGGCCATCGCGATCTGCGAGGACCTGTGGCAGGAGGGCGGACCGGTCTCGCTGACGCGAGACGCCGGGGCCGAGCTGCTGCTGGTGATCAACGGCTCGCCCTACGAGGAGGACAAGGACGACACCCGGCTGGAGCTGGCCTCCCGGCGCGCAGCCCAGGCCGGCTGCACCCTGGCCTACCTCAACATGGTCGGCGGCCAGGACGACCTGGTCTTCGACGGCGACTCGGTCGTGGTCAGCGCCGGCGGACAGGTGCTCGCCCGGGGGCGGCAGTTCGAGGAGCAGCTGCTCGTCGTCGACCTCGACCTCGAGGAGAGCACGGTCGACCCGCTGGCCGGGCTGCCGGCCGGGGTGCAGCACGTGGTCCTGTCCGAGGCCCCCGTCGCGGCGTACGAGCCGGAGCCGGTGTCACTGCCGCCGCGGCTGGACCCGGTGGGCGAGGTCTACCACGCCCTGACGCTGGGCCTGCGCGACTACGTGCGCAAGAACGGCTTCCGTTCGGTCCTGCTCGGGGTCTCCGGCGGCATCGACTCCACGCTCGTGGCGACGATCGCGGCGGACGCGATCGGCGGGGAGAACGTCGTCGGGGTGAGCAACCCCAGCCGCTACTCCAGCCAGCACTCCCGCGACGACGCGGCCGAGCTGGCCGCCAACCTCGGCCTGGACTACCGGGTCATCCCGATCGAGCCGATGGTCAGCGCGTTCCTGGACAACGTCAAGCTCGGCGGGGTGGCCGAGGAGAACCTCCAGGCCCGCGTGCGTGCGCTGGTCTGGATGGGCCTGTCCAACCAGGAGGGCCACCTGGTGCTGGCCAACAGCAACAAGAGCGAGCTGTCCGTGGGCTACTCGACGATCTACGGCGACAGCGTGGGCGGCTTCGCGCCGATCAAGGACGTGCCGAAGACGATGGTCTGGGAGCTGGCCCGGTGGCGCAACGCCGAGGCGCTGCGCCGGGGCGAGAAGCCCCCGATCCCGGAGAACACCATCACCAAGGCACCCTCGGCCGAGCTGCGCCCCGGCCAGGTCGACCAGGACTCGCTGCCGCCCTACGACCTGCTCGATGCGATCCTCGACCGCTACGTCGAGGGCGCCGAGGGCCGGGCCCAGCTCATCGCCGACGGCTACCCCGCTGAGGTCGTCGACAAGGTCGTCTCCCTGGTCGACCGCGCGGAGTGGAAGCGCCGCCAGTTCGCCCCGGGGACGAAGATCACCGCCCTGGCCTTCGGCCGCGACCGCCGCCTGCCGATCACGAGCCGGTGGCGGGAGCAGGACTCGTGACCTCTAGCCTGACCACCCCCGTTTCCCGACGCACCAAGGAGTCTGGTCGATGAGCGAGCAAGCCCCCTACGGCACCGGCCCCGGCACGTCCGGAGACCCGGTCCCGGGCGCGACCGCCCTCAAGCGCATCCGCATCCCGCACCTGCAGGCGATGAAGGAGCGCGGCGAGCGCTGGGCGATGCTCACGGCCTACGACCAGTACGCCGCGGAGATCTTCGACTCGGCCGGCATCCCCGTGCTGCTGGTCGGCGACTCGGCCGGCAACAACGTCTACGGCTACGAGACGACCCTGCCGGTCACGGTGGACGAGCTCATCCCGCTGGTGCGCGCGGTCAGCCGGGCCGCGCGGCACTCCCTCGTCGTGGCCGACCTGCCCTTCGGGTCCTACCAGGGCAGCCCGCAGCAGGCGCTGGAGACGGCGACCCGGTTCATGAAGGAGGGCCTGGCCCACGCGGTCAAGCTCGAGGGAGGCAGGCACGTGGTGCCCGCCGTCGAGCTGCTCACCCAGGCCGGCGTCCCGGTCATGGCCCACGTCGGGTTCACGCCGCAGAGCGAGCACGCCCTCGGCGGCTACCGGGTCCAGGGCCGCGGCGACAGCGCCGACACCCTGGTGCAGGACGCCTGCGAGCTGGAGAAGGCCGGTGCCTTCTCGATCGTCATGGAGATGGTCCCGGCCGACGTGGCCGCCCGGGTGACCGAGGTGCTGCACATCCCGACGATCGGCATCGGCGCGGGCCCGGAGTGCGACGCCCAGGTGCTGGTGTGGCAGGACATGGCCGGCCTGCGCGGCGGCAAGGCGCCGCGTTTCGTCAAGCGCTACGCCGACCTGCGCACGGTCCTGTCCGACGCCGCACGGGCCTATGCGGACGACGTCGCCAAGGGGACCTTCCCGGACGCGGAGCACTCATTCCAGGACTGAGGTCGTGACCTCGACGCCCACCCCCGCCGGCACGACGGTGGGGGTGGGCGTCGCCGTGCCGGCACCGGCCTGCGCCGGCGCCTCCGCATCCGCGGCAACGGCCCGGAAGAGTCTGTCCCGCAACGTGATCGCCAGGTAGCCGACGGCGGCGACCGTGACCACCGCCATGGTCAGGAAGATGGCCCGGTAGCTGACGAGCGACACCAGCGCGGCGCCGAGCGCGATGCCGACGGTCTGCGGTGTGCCCAGGACGACGTCGGTGGCAGCAGACACGCGCCCCATGAGCCGGCCGGGTGTCAGCCGCTGCATGAGGGTCGTGAACCCGATGAGCAGCACGGGGATCGACCAGCCGAGCAGCACGACCGAGGCCAGGACGGCCCAGAGGGCCGGGGCCAGCGCGATACCGACCTGCCCGCCCGCGAGGGCGAGCAGCGCGAGCGCGAGCGCGCCGGGTTCGGTGACCCGACGGACCACCCTCGGGGCCGTGAGGCCGCCGACCAGCGCACCGACCCCCTGCACGGTCAGGACCACACCGACGAACTCGACCGGCTTGCCGAAGGCGTCGGTGACCGCGAAGACCGCCGACTCGGCGAAGCCCAGGACGGTGATGGTCAGGCCCAGCGCGGCGAGGGTGTGCCGGAGCACCGGTTCGTGCCACACGTGGCGCACGCCTTCGGTCATCTCGTGCCACCAGTGCTGCTCGGCCCGCGCGGGCGCGTCCTCCCGCACCCTGACCCGCGCGACGACGAGGGCCGCGACCAGGAACGACAGGGCGTCGAGGGCGGCGACCGCTCCCCCGCCGACGGCGGCGAACAGCGCCGCGCCCGCCAGGGGTCCGATGAGCCGGAAGCCCTCCTTGGTCGTGGTCAGCGCCGAGTTGGCGTCGACCAGCCGGTCCTCGGGCAGCATCTCCTTGAGCATCCCGTTGACCCCGGCCGGCATCACGACGAAGGAGATGCCGTAGAGGAAGGCCACGACCCAGACCAGCCACACCTGGCCCGCGTCACGGACGAGCAGCAGCGGCAGCACCACCAGCGCCGAGGCCACGTTGCCCCAGATCAGCAGCGGGCGCCGCCGGACCCGGTCCACGAACATCCCGAACAGCGGCGCGACCAGCGACGGGGACACCAGGCACAGGAAGGTGAGCCCAGCCATGGCGTTGGACCCGGTCAGCGACTTCACCCACATGCTCAGCACGATGAGCATGAGCGAGTCGCCCAGCATACTGGTGGCCAGCGCGGCGAACAGTGGCCGGAATCCCTTGTGGGCAAAGGCGTTGCGCATGTCAGTTCCCCTCGGTGGTGGGGTCCGGCGGGTATGCCGGGATCCCCCAGGCCATGAACGCGCAGACCCGCGCGCCCTCCGGTCGCAGGCTCGGGTCCTCGAGCCGGTCCATCTTCGACAGCAGCAGCTCGGCCACCTTGTCGTTGATCTCGACGAGCTCCTCGGCGGTGAGCCAGAGCATCGACTGCGTCGAGGAGGAGGCGTCGCGCCACTCCTTCGCCTCGGCTTCTCGCGACTCGGTGGCGCGCACGAAGCGCGCCACCTCGCGGTCGAGCACCACGCGGGTCAGGGTCCGGCCGGCGACGACGGCCTCGGCGCTGGCCTCGTCCTCGTCCCACCGCATGCCGCGGTGGGTGGCCTTCCACGGGCGCCGGCGGCCGGTGCCACCCTCGGCCTCGGCCACGAACCCGTGCTCGGCGAGCTTGCGCAGGTGCCACGAGCAGTTGGCCGGGCTCTCCCCCAGCCGCTGACCGAGCTCGCTGGCCGTCATCGGCCCCTCGAGCATCAGCGCCTCGAGGATGTTCATGCGGACCGGGTGGGCGATCGCCCGCAGCTCGCGCGCGTCGGTCAGGGTGCGGGGCTCGTGAACCATGGATCGAAAGTACTCTTTCGAAAGAGTTCTTGCAATGACCTTCTCGACCGAGCTGGACGTTCATGTCCCTTCGCTCGCGGCGAAGGGGCACGAACGTCCAGGTCGGCGAAGGCGTCCCCCCGGGCAGGGGGCGACGCTCGGCCACGTGGCGGAGGGCGGCTCCCCCGCTCACCGGTGGCGGGCCCCCGCACCCGGGGTTACGTTCCGGGACGGCCGCCTCACCCCGGCGGTCCCGTCACGTCAGGAGCAGGACATGAGAGCCACCCGCCCCTCCCGCACCACCTGGGTCGTCGCCGCCTCGGCGAGCGCCCTGCTGGCCACGCTCGCCCTCGCGCCGTCGGCGCAGGCGACCAAGCCGGGCAGCGACAGCACCACCGGCACCGGCAGCGTGTTCATGGTCAACCCGGTCCAGTCCAGCGGCGACGAGTCGCTGACCGACGACAAGGACGCCGACAGCGCCGTCCCCGCGAGCGCCTACGCGACCGTGGCGCTGCGCAACCTCGACGGCTCGGGCTACCTGTCCGGCAAGTGGGCCAACGTGCGGTCCAACACCGGTCCCGCCGCATACAGCACGACCAACACCTTCAGCTACACCCGCCACGACGACCGCTTCGAGCAGGTCATGGCCTACTTCTGGGTCAACCAGGCCCAGGAGTACCTGCAGTCGCTCGGCTTCGGCTCGACGCTGCCGCCGGTGAACATGCACGCCCAGGACGTGCGCATCGACCAGTACGGCATCGACAACAGCTACCAGACCGACAAGCAGGACTTCCTGCGTTTCGGCAAGGGCGGGGTCGACGACGCCGAGGACGCGGAGGTGATCGTCCACGAGTACGGCCACGCGGTGCACGCCGCGCAGGTGCCCGGCTTCGGCACCAGCCTCGACGCCGGCTCGATCGGCGAGGCGTGGGGCGACTACTTCGGCGTCACCGTCGGCCTGGCCGCCGACCAGCAGTACGGCTGGCCGGTCAAGGCCGAGCAGGCCTGCCCGATGGACTGGGACTCCACCTCCTACACCGCCGCGCCGCACTGCATCCGCCGCTTCGACCGCAACCTGACCGTGGCCGACCGCAAGGGCGAGGTGCACTACGACGGGCAGATCTGGAGCCAGGCCCTGTGGGAGATCCGCCAGGGTTACGTCCAGCTCGGCCTGGGCACCCGGGCCTGGGACACCACGCTGGTCGACAGCCAGTTCGACTACGCGCCCGACACCTCGTTCTCGGCCGCGGCCAAGGCGACGTACAACAAGGCTCTGGCCCGCGACGGGCAGAAGGCCGCCGACCTGGTGCGGGCCCGCTTCGCCGCCCGCGGGATCACCTTCTGAGCTGAGGTCCGCCTCCCGGTCACCTACGCCGCCGGGGCGACCGGGCGCAATACCGCAAGGATCACGTCCGCGACCGCCGCCTTCCACTGGGGGGCGGCGGTCGCGGCGGTTAGCGTGTGCGCATGAGCGACCTGACGTTCGGCTACGCCGCGATGCTGGAGCAGTTCCACCCGAGCGAGGTCGTCGACCTCACCGCCCTGGCCGAGGAGCACGGCTTCTCCGGCTGCATGGCCGCCGACCACTTCCAGCCGTGGGTGCCCCAGCAGGGCCAGGCCGCGTTCGTCTGGAACGTCCTGACCGCCGTCGGCGAACGCACCCGCGGCGACATGGGCCCCGGCGTCACCTGCCCGTCCTTCCGCTTCCACCCCGCGATGGTCGCCCAGGCCGCGGCGACCCTGGAGGCGATGTACCCCGGCCGCTCCTGGCTCGGCGTCGGCTCCGGTGAGGCGCTCAACGAGCACGTGATCGGCGGCTACTGGCCCGAGGCCGGCGAGCGCTCGCGGCGGATGTTCGAGGCCATCGAGCTGATCAAGAAGCTCTTCGACGCCTCCATCGCGGGCAAGGACATCAAGCACAAGGGCGAGTTCTTCACCATGGAGACGAGCCGGCTGTGGACCATGCCGGAGGTCGCTCCCCCGGTGCTCGTCGCCACCGCCGGCCCGATCAACGCGAAGAAGACCGGCCAGCTCGCCGACGGCATCATCACCGTCGGCGCGCCGCTGGAGAAGATCGAGGGCCTGTTCGCCAGGTTCGCCGAGGGCGCCCGCGAGGCCGGCAAGGACCCCGACACCATGCCCAAGGTGCTCCAGCTGCACATGTCGTGGGCGGCCACCGACGAGGAGGCGCTGTCCAACGCGCTGACCGAGTGGCCCAACGGCGGCATGAAGTTCCCCAAGGCCGACATCCGCAGCCCGCACGACTTCGCGCAGATGGCCAAGCTGGTGCGCCCGGAGGACTTCGAGGGCCGCATGGTCATCTCGTCCGACCCGGACGAGCACCGCGCCTACATCCAGCGGTTCGTCGACCTCGGCTTCGACCGGGTCTACCTGCACAACGTCGGGCGCAACCAGGCCGAGTGGATCGAGGTCTTCGGCCGGGACGTGCTGCCCAAGCTCACCCGCTGAGCGACAGCGCCCGCACCGGCGCCCACCGCACGCCGTCGAAGGCGACGAGCCACGCCGCCCCGACGCGAGCCGTGAGCGGCAGCCGGGCGTCGAGGTCGGCCCGCATGCGGGTCACCTCGCCGTCCGGCGCGGCCTCAGCCACGGTCAGGTGAGGTGTCACCTCGTCGAACGCCCCGCCGTAGGGCTGCACCTCCGGCCACCGCGCGGTGACCGCCTCGGTCAGCGCGACCACCGGCCCGGCAGGCTCGGGCGCCAGCCACAGCACCTCCGACTCCGCGAACCAGCCCGTGCGCCGGAAGGTCAGCTCCAGGTGCCCCACCCGGCGGCACAGCCCACCCAGCTCGGCCAGCACCCCGTCGTCGACCTGCTCGACCGGCAGGAACGGGTAGAGCACGGTGATGTGCGCCGGCACCCCCAGCGGCGCCGAGCGGTCGTAGCGCCGCCGCCACACGGACACCAGCGGCTCGGCCTCCGGCACCGGGAGGATCACCCCGGTCTGCCCCACCTCGAACCCCATTGCCGCCCCCTTCGCGCGCCAACCGCACCCACCACCTCGCCCCTGGGTCAGGATAGGCGGGTGACCGGGACCGGTATGCCGCGACGCCCGTCCCCGGGGGACCCTCACCGCGGCGCCGGGCCGCGCTGGTTCCACCCCGGCGAGGCCGACTGAGGTCAACGCGAAGGGTTCTCGGTGTGATGACCCTGACAACCCTTCGCACTGTCCGGGCACGGAAAGTCGCGCGACCGGCATACCGGGTCTCTGGGATCATCGCGGCCGTGAGTCTTCGGGAACGCCTGGCACGCCTGCGAGTTGACACCTCACCGCTGCGCGAGTCGCGCGACTTCCGGTTGCTGTTCTGGGCCGGGACGGTGTTCTACATCGGCGGCATGGTCAGCTACGTCGCGGTCCCGTTCCAGCTGTACCACCTGACCCACTCCAACTTCGCCGTCGGCCTGCTCGGCATCATCGAGCTGGTGCCACTGGTGGTCTTCGGCCTCTACGGCGGTGCCCTCGCCGACCACATGGACCGCCGCACCATGGTGCTCGGCACCGGCATCGCCCAGGCCGTGCTGACCCTGGGCCTGGTGCTCAACGCCGCCCTGCCACACCCCCAGGTGTGGCCGATCTACCTCATCGGCGCCTTCCTGTCCGCCGCCCAGTCCCTGCAGCGGCCCTCGCGCGAGGCGCTCATCCCTCGCACGGTGCGCCACCAGCAGCTGTCCGCCGCGGTCGCCCTGTCCTCCCTCGGCATGCAGATCGGCCTGCTCGCCGGCCCCGCCCTCGGCGGCGTGCTCATCCAGGCGGTCGGCGTGACCTGGTGCTACGCCATCGACGTCACGGGCATGGTCATCGCCTGCGTGCTGTTCAGCCGGCTCGGGCGCTACCCGGCCACCGACCGCAGCACCCCGCCGAGCGTCAAGGGGATCGTCGAGGGCCTGCACTACGCCGTCCGGCGCAAGGACCTCATGGGCACCTACCTCATCGACATCGTGGCGATGTTCCTGGCGATGCCGACGGTGCTCTACCCCGCGCTGGCCGCCAACGTGCTGCGCGCGCCGAGCGCCTACGGCCTGCTCATTTCCGTCGGCACGGTCGGCAGCCTGCTCGCCACCGCGACGTCGGGCTGGACCTCGCGGGTCCACCATCACGGCCGCGCGGTGGTCATCGCGGCCGCCGCCTGGGGCGCGGCGGTCGCGCTGGCCGGCCTGACCACCAACCTGGGGCTGGTCCTGGCCTGCTTCGCCCTCGCCGGCGCCGCCGACATGGTCAGCGGCATCTTCCGCGGCACCATCTGGCACCAGACGATCCCGGACTCGATGCGCGGGCGCCTCGCGGGCATCGAGATGCTCTCCTACTCCCTCGGACCGCTGGGCGGCCAGGCCCGGGCGGGCCTCGTGGCCGACCGCTTCGGGGTGCGCGCCTCGATCACCAGCGGGGGGGTCCTGTGTGTCGCCGGCGTCGCCCTGACCGCCGCGTGGCTGCGCGGGTTCTGGGCCTACGACGCCCGCACCGACGAGCACGCGGTGCACGAGCGCCGGGTCCGGGAGGCTCGCGAGGCGGGCCCCGCGACGGAGGCGGCCACCTAGAGTGGGCGGGATGAGCGAGACACCCCGCACCCGTTGGTCCGAGATCGCCGGAGGCGAGGGCGGCGAGGGGTATGCCGCCCGGTTCGCCGCGCTGGCCGCGTCAGGTCAGGACGTGCACGGGGAGGCGACGTTCTGCGCGACCCTGCTGCCCGCGCCGGCCCGCGTCCTCGACGCGGGCTGCGGCACCGGCCGCGTGGCCATCCGCCTGGCCGAGCTCGGCTACGACTGTGTCGGCACCGACGTCGACGCCTCGATGCTGGCCGTGGCCCGGCGCACCGCACCCGGCGTGCCGTGGGTGCTGGCCGACCTGGCCACGCTGGACCTACCGGCCGAGGGCGAGGCGCAGCGCTTCGACCTGGCTGTCGCGGCGGGCAACGTGGTGCCACTCCTGGCGCCGGGCACCCTGACGGCCGCCGTGTCCCGCCTGTGCGCCCACCTGGTCCTCGACGGGCTGCTGGTCACCGGCTTCGGCCTCGATGCCGCCCACCTGCCCCCGCGCTGCCCGGTCACCCCGCTGGCCGACTTCGACCGGGCCTGCGCGGCGGCGGGCCTGGAGCTGGTCGACCGGTTCGCCACGTGGGACCGGCGGCCGTGGCGTGTGGACGCCGGCTACGCGGTCAGCGTCCACACGCTCACGTAGGCCGCCGGCTCAGTCCTCCAGACCGGCGTCGTCCCAGGCCTTGTCCTCGGCGTCCCACTTCTCGGTGTTCTGCTTGGCGTGCTCGAGGGCGTGCGTGGCCTCGTCCTGGCTCGTGTAGGGCCCGAGCAGCTGGTCGCCGCGGCTCTTGTTGCTGTCGTCCTCGACGGTGCCCTTGTCGACGTTGTACCAGTAAGCCATTGCTCACCCTCCCGTGTGCGCCCGGCCGCGGTGACCGTGCCTAGACTCCACCGTATGCCGCTGACCTACGCAACCGTCGCTCCCGGCACCGTCGGCCCGCGCCGTCCGGTGCCCGCCTCCATCGCGCGCCCGGAGTACGTCGACCGGCCGGCACCGGCGAAGTACGACGGCCCCGAGGTCAAGGACGCCGAGACGATCGAGAAGATGCGTGTCGCCGGCCGCATCGCCGCCCAGGCGATGGCCGAAGCGGCCAAGGTCATCGCGCCCGGTGTCACCACCGACGAGATCGACCGCGTGGGCCACGAGTTCCTGCTCGACCATCACGCCTACCCCTCCACCCTGGGCTACCGCGGTTTCCCGAAGTCGCTGTGCACCAGCGTCAACGAGGTCATCTGCCACGGCATCCCCGACGACCGCCGGCTCGAGGACGGCGACATCGTCAACATCGACATCACCGCCTTCATCGACGGCGTGCACGGCGACACCGACGCGACCTACCTGTGCGGCGACGTCGACGAGGAGTCACGCCTGCTCGTCGAGCGCACGCACGAGGCGATGATGCGCGGCATCAAGGCGGCCGTCCCGGGCCGGGAGGTCAACATCATCGGCCGGGTGATCCAGAGCTACGCCAAGCGGTTCGGCTATGGCGTGGTGCGCGACTTCACCGGCCACGGCATCGGCACGGCGTTCCACTCCGGCCTGGTCATCCCGCACTACGACGCGGCCCCGGCCTACAACACGGTCATCGAGCCGGGCATGACCTTCACTGTCGAGCCGATGCTCAACCTCGGCACCCACGAGTGGGAGATGTGGGACGACCAGTGGACCGTGGTCACCCGCGACCGCAAGCGGTCGGCCCAGTTCGAGCACACGATCCTGATCACCGACACGGGCAACGAGATCCTCACCCTGCCCTGACTGCGAGAAAGGACAACGATGTCCCGCACGCACCACCCGCTCGGTATCGACATCGGCGGCAGCGGCATCAAGGGTGCCCCGGTCGACCTCGGCACCGGTGAGTTCGCCGCCGAGCGCCTGCGCATCGAGACCCCCCAATCCTCCACGCCCGAGGCGTGCGCCGAGGTGGTCGCCAAGATCGCGGAGCACTTCGAGGACGCCACGGGCGACTCCCCCATCGGCGTCACGGTGCCCGCCGTCGTCGTCGGCGGCGTGGTGCGCACCGCCGCCAACATCGACCCCTCGTGGATCGGCACCGACGCGGCGCACCTGCTCTCGGACAAGCTCGGCCGGCCCGTCACGGTGGTCAACGACGCCGACGCCGCCGGGGTGGGCGAGCTGCACTACGGCGCGGCCCGCGGCGTCTCCGGCCTGGTCGTGATGACCACTCTCGGCACCGGCATCGGCACCGCGCTGCTCAACCACGGCGTGCTGGTGCCCAACTCCGAGCTCGGCCACCTCGAGCTCGACGGCCACGACGCCGAGACGCGGGCCTCCTCCGCGGCGCGGGACAACGGGGGCCTGTCCTGGGAGGACTGGGCCAAGCGGCTGCAGCGCTACTACGCGCACCTGGAGGACCTGCTCTGGCCCGACCTGATCGTCGTCGGCGGCGGTGTGTCCAAGAAGGCCGACAAGTTCCTGCCGCTGCTGCACCTGCGCGCCCCGATCGTGGCCGCCCAGCTGGAGAACCGCGCGGGCATCGTCGGCGCCGCCTGGCACGCAGCCAACCCCGGCAACTGACACCCGCCTCGGCTACCGGGGCGGCCCGGCGGGCGACAGCGGGTCCGGGGTCAGCCGATCTGGCGCGGCGACCCGCCCGCGAGGTCGACCACCTCCATGCCCTCGGGGCCGAAGCTGCTCACGTGGTGCAGGTAGAGCGTCCGGCCCACGTCGCTCAGGGTCGCGTCGTGCACCGGCACGGCATACCGGGGGGCGATGCTGCGCGCGAAGGCGAGCGTGTCGCGCATCGCGCACCAGGGGGCGGACAGCGGCAGGGCGAGCACGTCGACCGGACCGGGCTCGACGTCGTAGGCGTCGCCGGGGTGGAACAGGCTCGGCTCGCCGTCGGCGCGCAGGACGACACCGGTGTTGCCGACCCGCGGCACCCGGTCGTGGTTGACGGCGTGCAGCTGTCCGACGGGGGTGACCTCGACCGGGCCGACCTGGGTCGGCTCACCGGGGACGAGGTGCTGCGCGGCGATGTCCGACTCCAGCAGCACCTCGGCGGTCTGGGCCTCGACGAGCAGCCGCGCACCGGGGTTGAGCTCGAGCAACCGCGGCAGGCGCTCCACGTCGACGTGGTCGTTGTGCTGGTGCGTGACGAGGATGGCGTCGAGGTCGACCAGCTCCTCGAACCCGGGGCTGAAGCTGCCGGGGTCGATGAGGATGCGCTGGTCAGCGCTCTCCACGAGCAGGCACGCGTGTCCGAGGTGGGTCAGTCGCATGCCGGCAACATAGCGCCCACGTCAGCCGGCGTGGGCGACCCTGCCCGGGCGCGGCCGGCCCGGCCTGACGTCCACCCGGGCGGTGAGCCGCAGCTCCACCTCCTGCTCGAGCTCGGCCATCCGGGCGCACGCACACTCCTGACCCGCCCCTCCGCCATCGCACCGCTCGGCCCCGCTCTCCGTGGCGTGGCAGCGGCCCAGCTCCAGGTCCCTGCGCACCCGCGCCAGCTCCACGAGCAGCTCCCCGTTGCTCAGCAGGCTGTTGCTCAGCAGACGGCGTTCCTCAGGCATCTGCGCGACCTCCCCGCGGACCGCAGCCGGACGGCCCTGTCTCCCGAAAGTAAGCACCTTGCCGGAGGCCGAACTCCACCAGACGTCCTAGGACAGGAACCGGCCTACGCCTGACGGCGTACCCGGCACCGGTGCCTCACCCAGGCGCCGCTCGATCTCCGCCTCGATGGCCAGGAGCCGGTGGCAGGTGCACCCCGGGTCGGGGTCCACCGGCACCCGGGCGGGGTCGACCCCCAGGGTCGGGCAGCCGCGCCGCTCCGCCAGGGCACGCTCCCGGCCGAGCTCCAGCAGCAGCTCGTGGTTGTCGAGCAGGGTCAGGTCAGTACGCACGTCATCGCCTCCCACGAACACGTGTCCCCGATATCCCGCCCCGTCGGCAGTATGTCGCCCGCAACCGGCGTGTCACCGGCGTTTGCACCAACTCGCTGACCTTCGGACCTCGTGGACGCCTCTCCCGCGTCGTTACAGTGCCTGGATGCGGGTGGGGCGAGTGGTGGGACTGGCGCTGGGCACGGTGGTGCTCGCGGGGTGCAGCGGCGCCGCAACGAGCACGGCCCCGGGCTCCTCCCGTGCGTCCTTACCCTCCCCGAGTCCCTCCACCGCGGCCGGGACGTCCACCGCCTCTGCGACACCGTCGACGGCACCGTCGCGCGGCGCGGTCCCCCGGCTGGACCACGTCGTGGTTGTGGTCATGGAGAACCACGCCGCGAGCTCGGTGCTCGGCAGCCCCGACGCGCCGTTCATCAACGACCTGGCCCGCACAGGCGCCAGCCTCACCCGCTCGTATGCCGTGGCGCACCCGAGCCAGCCCAACTACCTGGCGCTGTTCTCCGGTTCCACCCAGGGCGTGACCAGCGACCGCTGCCCGCTGACCTTCTCCGGGCCCAACCTCGCGACGTCGCTGCACGCCGCCGGCCGCACGTTCACGGGGTACTCCGAGGACCTGCCCTCAGCCGGGTTCTCCGGCTGCACCGCCGGGGGCTACGCGCGCAAGCACAACCCCTGGGCGGACTTCACCACCGTGCCGGCCGCGGCGAACCAGCCGATGACCAGGTTCCCCACCGACCCGGCCCGGTTGCCCACCGTCGCCTTCGTGGTGCCGAACCTGTCCCACGACATGCACGACGGCAGCGTCGCCGAGGGGGACGCCTGGCTGGCGCAGCACCTCGGGGACTACGCGCAGTGGGCGCGCACCCACAACAGCGCCCTGGTCGTGACCTGGGACGAGGACGACGACGACCACGCCAACCACATCGCCACGCTGGTGGTCGGCGCCCACGTGCGCCCCGGCACCTACGCCGAGCGCGCGGACCACTACCGGGTGCTGCGGATGCTGACCGACGTGGCCGGCGCCCGCCCGGTGGGCCGGGCCGCAGGGGCTGCACCGCTCACCGGGATCTGGGACGGTTGAGACCGAGGAGGTCGACATGACACCGCAGGAGCTGCTCATCGACGCATTCGGCCGCGTCCGGGACGGGGTCGCGGACCTCGTGACCGGGATGACGGCCGAGGAGCTGGCCTGGCGGCCCGGGCCGAAGGCGAACTCGGTCGCCTGGCTGGTCTGGCACCTGTCGCGGATCCAGGACGACCACGTCGCCGGGGTCGCCGGCACCGACCAGGTGTGGACCAGCGGCGGCTGGGACGACCGGTTCGCGCTGCCCTTCGACGCGCGTGACACCGGCTACGGCCACGACCCCGACCAGGTCGCCGCTGTACGACCGCCCTCGGGGCGGCTGCTCGCGGACTACCACGACGCGGTGCACGCCCAGACGGTCCGCTTCCTGGGCAGCGCGGACGCGGCCGACCTCGACCGGGTCGTCGACCGGCGGTGGGACCCGCCGGTGACCCTCGCCGTGCGGCTGGTCAGCGTCATCGGGGACGACATGGCCCACCTGGGGCAGGCGCAGTACGTCCGGGGGCTCCACGCGGGCCAGTGAGCCTGCTGGGGTGGGGCACGGCCTCAGGCCTGCGTACACCCTTCTCCGGACGCACGACAGCCCGTCGCGCAGGGCGCGACGGGCTGTCGGGGTGACCGGGCTCAGCGGTGCCGGTAGACGAGTCGTCCGCGAGTCAGGTCATAGGTGCTGAGCTCGACGACCACTCGGTCCTCCGGCATCACACGGATGCGGTGGCGCCGCATCCGGCCGGACAGGTGGGCGAGCACGTTGTGACCGTTGCTCAGCTCGACCCGGAACATGGTGTTCGGGAGGCTCTCGGTAACGGTGCCCTCAACCTCAACAGCGTCAGTCTTCGTCTTCGACATGCACGATCCTTCCGGTAGGCGACGCATACGTCCCCGGACTCCGGGGAGCAGGCTCCGGTGCCACCGTCAGGACCCGGGCGAACCGGTCCGGCGACACTCAGCGCGTTGACCCGTCGATGCCGGCCGGCGGCGGGGACCACAACCTGGCCCGGCAGACGGAGGCGGACCGAGATGGTCCGCGCACAGGACATAACACCACAGCCGGGGCCGTTGTTCCCGCATCAGGGACCGTGGCCCACCTCACGTCGGGCCCGCCGCCGGGCCCCGCGGGCCGGAGCGGCCTCAGGCCGCGGCCGTGGCGTCGACCCGCTCGGCCTCCCGGGCCACGAGCCGCAGGATCGGCCGGCCCATCGCCGTGACGAACGGCCCCACCAGCGCCCAGTAGCGCTGGAAGTGCCGGCGCGCCTCCTCGTCGGTGCACCGCACCCGCACATCCGTCACCAGCACGGACCCGCCGGGGCCGTACGGCATCACCGAGAAGCCCCAGGCACCGACGCCACACCCCGGTCGGTGCAGCTCACGGAACTCCTCCGGCGTCCAGTCGATCCGCCCATACCCGCGCTCCCACCAGCGCCCGACGAAGCCCAGCACGAGCTCCTCCCCCGGCTCCTCGGCGAGCAGCTGGAAGCCGCCCTCCTCGGACACGAGCTGCTCGAAGCCGAACCGCGCGGGCACGGCGGCATCGGCGGCGCCAGGTCGGACCACCCGGTCGAAGAGCATCCGCGCCCGGTTGGGGACGGCGACCACCGGCGACTCGAGGAAGTCGACCCGCCGGATCGCATCGAACGTCGCCAGCGGCGGCGCCTCCACCACCCGGGCCAGCGCCACCCGGCGCTCCCAGGTCCCGAGCTCGTTGTCGATCAACATGACACCCTCACCGGTCGGCCACACGTGTGCGGCCAGCCTCTGCCGGGGGCCGGCACCACCCCAGTGCCGGAGGTCCCGACGGCTACCGCGCGGCCGGCTCGACCTGGGCCGCGACGGTGAGGTTGGTCTCCAGGAAGGCAACCAGCTCGGCATACCGGGCCGACCAGTCCCGCCCGGAGACGTCGAGCCTCAGCGTCCGCACCGGCAGGATGGGCAGCAGGGCCAGCTCGAACTCGCGCCGGTGGCGCATGAACTCGACGAGCCCGTCGAAGCCGTCCAGGCCGCGGGCCAGCCCGTAGCCCTGCCCGACGTGGTAGTCGATGACGAAGTCCAGCCACTCCGGGGGCCGCTGCGCCGCCGCAGCCGCCAGCACCGGGGCGGGGTCGCCCGCGTCGAGGTGGACCAGCAGCGGGTCCAGCGGTGCCGCGACGTCCGCGAGCGCGCGCACGTGGGCCGCCAGCTCCGCGGCCGGACGGTCGTGCCGCGCCAGCAGTGCGCAGACCGGGTTCTGCAGGAAGACGCACTCCACGACGTAGACCGCCTGCTCGTCGAGGACCTCGTCGGTGAAGCGCCGCCAGCTGTCCTGGAGCACTCGCGTGTGGACCTGCGTCGGGACGTCGCCGTCGTAGGCGTCCAGGGCGCGCAGCCGCTCCCGCAGCGGGGCCGGCCAGTGGGCCCGCTCGCGGTCGCGCACCAGCCACAGCTCGTCGCGGCGCTGCGCGGAGCGGGCCAGCTCGGCCCGCTCGTCGGGGAAGTCGGCCAGCACCTGCTCGAGCTGGGCGCCGGTGAGGACGGCCACCTGCTCGAAGTCGACGGGGTGGTCGGTGCGGCCCTCGGCGTAGCGCCGGACCGGCACGCCCCGCTGGACCAGCCAGTCCTCGACGAACGCCGACGCGGTGGACTTGCCCGAGCCGGGCATCCCCTCGACCATCACCAGCTGAGCCACGGGCCACTCCCCTCGTCTGCCTCGACGCGCCACCGTAGTGGCGTGGCCGCGGCCCCGGCGATGAATTACCCGAGGAGGTATGCCGTGTCGCGGCGGCGGGCGCGCGTGGCGCCAGGCCCGAGGGCAGGGGACGAGACAGCCAGGGGCGGTCAGCTCACGGAGCGGGCGAGGGGGGTGGTGCGCCCGCACGACGTGCACGTCGAGTGCCAGCCGGCGGAGGTCCGCACGGTGGTCAGGGAGAAGGGGCTCTTGCACGCCGCGCAGTAGCGCGCGACGACACGGCGGAGGCGCAGGGTCTGGGTGCGGGTCTGGGTCGAGGGAGCCATGCCAAGGATGGTGCGCACAACCGAGGAGCCCGCTCTCCACCAGATGACGTAGACGGACCCGATCAAGGACGGAGGTCCCGGATCGGAGCGGTGCCCGCCGACGGACCCTGACTGCACGGCTCCCCGACGGCTTTGCCAATCACGGCCTCCCCTGGTGGGGATCCGCGTAGATTGACGGTGCGTCTACAGGGGTGAATCGCACATCGGCAGCGGTCGGTGACCGCGCGAGGACAAGGACGACGATGACCGAACCGAGCCAGGCCCCGCTCCAGCCGCCCGCGGTCGTGCCCGGTGAACCGGTCCTGACGCTGACCGCGCCGGCACCGCCCCAACCCGTGGCTGCCACCGCGGCCCCGCGGCTGGCCCCCGCGGTCGACGCCGCCGCCCTGCCCGGCCTCGACTCCAAGGTCGACGCCTACCTCGGCTCGCTCCTGGCAGCCGCCCCCCGGTCGCCGGAGTTCACAGCCAAGGCCACCGACGTGCGGACCATGGGCGACGAGGACATCCGCCGCACCGCCGAGACCTCCAACCGGCTGCTCAACTCGCCGGTCCGGGCGATGAAGGAGGGCGGGCTCAGCGAGGGCTCCAAGGTGGGGTCCACGCTCCTCGAGCTGCGGCGCACCGTGGAGGACCTGGACCCCAAGCAGGCGCAGGGCGCCAGGCGGCTGCTGGGCGTGATTCCCTTCGGCGACCGGATGACCGACTACTTCCGCCGCTACCAGAGCGCCCAGAGCCACCTCGAGGCGATCCTGCACGCCCTGCGCGACGGGCAGGACGAGCTCGGCAAGGACAACGCCGCGCTGAACCTCGAGAAGCAGCAGCTGTGGGCCGCGATGGCCCGGCTCAACCAGTACGTCTACGTCGCCGAACGGCTGGACTCCCGGTTGGCGGCGGCGATCGTGGAGCTGCAGGCCAGCGACCCCGACAAGGCAGCCGCGGTCCGCGACGACGTGCTGTTCTACGTCCGCCAGAAGCACCAGGACCTGCTGACCCAGCTGGCCGTGTCGATCCAGAACTACCTCGCCATCGACATCGTCATCAAGAACAACCTCGAGCTCATCAAGGGCGTCGACCGGGCCTCCACGACCACGGTCGCGGCGCTGCGCACAGCGGTCATCGTCGCCCAGGCCCTGGGCAACCAGAAGCTGGTGCTCGACCAGATCACCGCGCTCAACACGACGACGTCGGACATGATCCAGCGGACCTCGGAGATGCTGCGGGACAACTCGGTCCAGGTGCAGCAGCAGGCCGCCTCGGCGACCATCGGCCTGCCGCAGCTGCAGGCGGCGTTCCAGAACATCTACCAGACCATGGACGCCATCGACACGTTCAAGGTGCAGGCCCTGGACACGATGGCCGCCACCATCGGCACGCTGGAGAACGAGGTCACCAAGTCACGGGAGTACCTCGACCGGGTCTCCCGACAGGACGAGCGGATCGCGCACGGCTCCCTCGACCTGGGCCTGCCCGGCGGCCGGCGCTGAGCAGCGACACCAGGGAGATCACCGTCATGGCCTGGCTGGGCGACCTGCTGGCACGCATCTCCGGTCACCGCGAGGAGCCGAGGCGCGTGGAGCTGCCGCGCGTGCCGACCAGCCAGGACCTGCTCGACTCCCTGGACCGGGTCGAGGCGATGGTGGCCGACGGCGCGGTCCCCGCTGTGGTGGCCTCCCGTGTCGGCCGGGTCTGCGCCACGGTGCGCGACACGATCCCCCGGCTGCCGACCCTCGGCGCGGGGAGCCCCCAGGCCTACTCGGTGATGGCCACGGCCACCGACTACCTGCCGGAGGCCATCGGCGGCTACCTGCGCCTGCCCCGCGAGTGGGCCGACAGCCGCCCGGTGGACGGCGGCCGCACCTCGCTGATGGTGCTCATCGACCAGCTCGACCTGCTCGGCGCGACCATGGACCAGGTCTTCGACGCCGTATGCCGTGCCGATGCCAACGCGCTCGTGGCGCACGGGCGGTTCCTGGCCGAGAAGTTCGGACCCGCCGCGGGCGGTGGGAGCCTGGCCCTGGACGCCGGCACCGCGACGCCGCGGGTGCCCGGCGCGCTGGAGCCCCCGACCGGGACCGGGCCGGCATGACCGGCACCGTGGACCGGTCACCGACCCTGCGGGAGGCCCTGGCCACGCTCGTCGACGTCGCTGTCGCGGCCGGGGTGCCGGGCGACGTGGCCCGCACCGAGGGGCTGTCCCTGGCCGCTGCCGTCGCCGAGTCCGCCCCGGGGGCTGCCCCGGCCTGGGCCGCCGTGGTGGGCGACGCCGCCGGCACCCAGGACTTCTTCGA
>NZ_DASVZH010000078.1:0-4504 GCF_036391795.1 Oryzihumus sp. | reverse complement strand
AGGTGGTCTTGTGGCGCGCTGGCACGCCCGTCGACTATGCGTCTGCGGTGGTCGACCCGCACCACCTCGCGGCTCGGCTCTTCAGGGGGAGTCAGCATGATCGGGTTCAGGGGACGTGCAGTCGGGTTCGTCGCGGCCGTTCTGACGGCCACCACCTTTGCCGGCGGGGGCACCGCCGCGGCCGGGATCCATCCGAGTTCGGGACCCGGCTCGTGCACGCTGAAGAACTGGAATCCCTCGGCTGACCCGGATGACGCCAAGGACCTGCCCCAGGGGCAGCGGCCACAGTCATACAAGCCAGACGACTACAACTGCACGGGGGCCACGTTCGCCCGGCCGGGGGTGGAGTTCGCGAAGTTCCGCCAGCCGCACAACTTCGCCAGCCACCCTGGGACGTCGACCCCTGACCCGGGGATAGCCGCCCCAGCGGCGGCGACCAACCCGCTGGCGCCGTACTTCCCGCCGTTCACCCACTTCGTCATCCTCTACCGCGAGAACCACACCTTCGATGACTACCTCGGGGACTGCGCGACCACCGTGCAGGCGGGGTGCAACGGCGCGGTGCAGAGCACCAACCACATCAGCTCGGTGCCCAACCTGCACACGCTGGCCAAGACCTACGCCCTGTCCGACACCTACAGCACCGGCACGCAACCACCCAGCGGGCCGAACCACTGGTGGCTCTTCTCCGCGCAGTCCTCCTCCAGCTCCCAACAGCAGTCCTACCCCAGCACCGGGACGCAGTTCGACCGCCTGCTGAGCGGCACCACGGGGCCTGCCGGCGAGGGCACCGACCCATGCGCGTCCCAGACCGGCTCCGGCACCGGCAGTAGCCCGTTCACCTTCGTGATGAACGGGGACTTCTACTGGATGCTCACCACGGGCAGCGGCTACTGGCGCAACCCCGGCACCGGAAAGCTCGAGGTCCTGCCGGTCAACCGGCCGGGCACGACCATCCCCGAAGAGCTGAACTACAACAACTACGCCTGCCGCTCGCAGAACGACGACGACCAGGTCATCGGCAACGACTTCCTGAACCACGTGAGCACCTACGGCCTGCCGGCCTACTCCTACGTCGAGCTGTTCAACGACCACCCCGGCACCTACCAGGACATTCCCAAGAACGACGCGGTGACCAAGCAGATCGTCGACTCGATCATGGGGAATGCGTCCTACAAGGACAACACCCTGATCATCGTCACCGAGGACGACACCCAGAACGGCAGCAACGGCCCGGACCACGTCAGCAACACCTACCGGGTCCCGCTGGTGGTCATCGGCTCGCCGACGTACGTCAAGCAGCACTACCTCTCCCACGTCGCCTACACCACCAGCAACGTCATCGCCGCCATGGAGCGGGTGATGCAGAACGTGCACGCCGGCGTGATCGACCCGAACGACAACCTCGGGGCATCCACGTTCCCGATGACGACCTCGGACCAGGCCGCCCTCGGCGACCCGCTGGAGGACTTCTGGGTCCAGGGCCACTCGCCCCTGACGACCGCCGCGACCGGGTCGCCCACCACCGGCAACGCCCCCCTGGCGGTGGCGTTCACCGGGTCGGCCACCGGCGGCACCGCCCCCTACTCCTACAGCTGGAACTTCGGCGACGGGTCGGCGACCAGCACCGCGCAGAACCCGACCCACACCTATTCCGCGGCCGGCACCTACACCGCGACGCTCACGGTGACCGACAGCGCCTCACCTGCGGCCACGTCGACCTCGACGGTCACCATCACCGTCAACGCGGTCGGCAACCCGCTGACCGCCACCGCGTCCGCGACTCCGACCTCCGGACAGGTGCCGCTGACCGTCGCCTTCACGGGGACGGGCACCGGTGGCACCCCGCCGTACTCCTTCAGCTGGGACTTCGGCGACGGGTCGGCGAGCAGCACCGCGCAGAACCCCAGCCACACCTACAACAACGCCGGCACCTACACGGCCACCCTCACGGTCACCGACAGCGCTGCACCGGCCAAGACGGCCACCTCGAGCGTCTCGGTCACCGCCTCGCCCATCGCCGGGGCCCCACCCGGCGCGCCGACCGGCCTGACCGGGACCGCCAGCAGCGGACAGGTCTCGTTGAGCTGGACGGCCCCTTCCAGCAACGGCGGCGTGAACATCACCTCCTACCGGGTCTACCGCGGCACCACCAGCGGCGGGGAGACACTGCTCACCAGCGGCGGCTGCAGCGGCCTGGGCGCCGTGACCTCCTGCACCGACACCGGGCTGACCAACGGCCAGACCTACTACTACAAGGTCAGCGCCGTGAACTCAATCGGCGAGGGCGCCCAGAGCACCGAGGCCAGCGCCACCCCCTCCAGTTGCACGTCCGGGCAGCTGCTGGGCAACCCCGGCTTCGAGACCGGCACGGCGCCCCCGTGGGCCGCGACCTCCGGGGTGGTCAGCAACAGCAGCACCGAGCCTGCGCGCACCGGCAGCTGGAAGGCCTGGCTGGACGGCTACGGCACCACCCACACCGACACCCTGTCCCAGGCGGTGACCCTGCCCACCGGGTGCACGAGCTACAAGTTCAACTTCTACATGCACATCGACACCGCGGAGACCACGACCACCACCAAGTACGACACCCTGAAGCTGCAGCTGCTCGACAGCTCCGGAACCGTGCTGGCGAACCTGTACACCTACTCCAACCTCAACGCCAACAGCGGCTACAGCCTCCACTCGTTCAACCTCGCCAGCTACGCCGGTCAGAACGTCACACTCAAGTTCACCGGCGTCGAGGACTCAACCCAGCAGACGTCCTTCGTCCTCGACGACACCGCGGTCAACGTCAGCTGAGCGAACCGGCCCTCCCAGGCGTGATGATCCCAGGGTGCCGCATGAGGCCGGCTGGCTCAGGCTCCTCGCCGCTGACCGCGAGTCACCTATCGTGCTCACGTGTGCGCAGGACCCGGCGAAGTTTCAGCCCGCCACTGTCAACGATCGCCGCGAGGAACTGCGACAGGCTGCCTCCGGCCGCCGGCACGTGCGAGGCCGTCTCGCCGCCCGGGCGTCGCCCAGGGACCGAACAGCGGATCGCCACCGTCGACCGTTCGACCAGTTCGCGCCCGAACAGCCACCACCCACCGTGCGCGGCTGCGACCGCGCACTGGTGCGACGACTCACTGACCTTCTCGCCAGCGCCGCGCTGGCGGCCGTGGTGGCCGGCTGCGCGGTGGGAACCGCACCCGGGCAGGTGGTGGACCGGCCGTTCACGCCTACGCCGCCGGTCGCGACGAACGCGGCCTATCCGCTGCCGACGAGCGCGTGCCAGGTCGCGGCGACGGTCGCCCTTGTCGACCACGACCTGCTGCAGACGAGCGCAGAGAGCGCCACGGCCGCCGACCTGACCGAACAGCAAGCGCTCACCATGGCCGCCCAAGGGCGGGCCATCTTGGCCAGCGCACCCCAGCTGCCCTCACCCGTGGACGACCTGGGGCATTGGCTCGCCATCCTCGACGGGGGCATGCTCACCACCCCGGCAGCGCAGTTGATCCTCAACGACCTCGCCTGGATGCGGCAGCACTGCCCCGCCTGGGCCTCCAAGGCTGACGCCTGACCGCATTCCCTCACGCCGCGCGGGTGCACATCTTGGGGACCGGGGGCAGCGGCGGCACCTCGGAACAACGGCTTCCGTTGGAGTGGCTGCGACGAGCTGAGCGATCGAGGTGCAGTGAGCTTTTCGCAGGTGCCGCGGCGCCGCACCGGTACAAGCGGACGTCGGTGACCGGTCAGTCGTGGGCCTCCCGCGTGACCCCGCGACCGTTGGGGGCGAACCCTTCGTCGTTGAGGCCCCCGCTGAGGTGGCGGTGGATCTCGTCCAAGAGGTCCGTCTGCCGCTTGACCTGCTCGGTCAGTCGGGTGTTCTCGGCCAGGAGGGTCTTGATGTCGTCGGTGTTGTGTTCGGTGTGGACAGCGATCTCGGAGGAGATGCCATCGGCTCGTTTGGCCGCGATGAGCAGCGCCGCAGCCTGAACGCCGGCCAGCATGGACAGGAACAGGTTGAGCAGGATGTAGGGGTAGGGGTCAAAACCCCGAGGACCGCCGAGGGTGAACACGGAGTTGGCGATCGCCCAGGTGATCATGACCGCGAAGAACCCGAACACGAAGGGCCAGGAGCCCATCACGTTGCGCATCCGGTCCGCTGCTCGTTCGCCTAGGCTCAACTCATCCCCGGAGCGCACACCCGGGTGGCGGTGCCACAGCGCTTCCCCAGTCTTGATGTTCATGTCCAGCAGTGTTGCGGCGCTGCTCGGCCGGGCGCGGGAGACACTCCGCACCATCCCACCGAGGCGCACGACCGACCCCGGAATTGTGGTGACATCCATGGGCCAGATCTAGTCGCGATTCGTCAGGCCGTTGGAACGGATGAGTTGCCTGATTCCGACAAGCGCCTCATGGGACGCGGTTGTCTTTCAGTCGCCCTTGACGTTGATGATCTGGCGCAGCGTGTGTCGCACCTCGACCAGGTCGCGGGCGTCGTGCATGACCACGTCGATGT
>NZ_DASVZH010000077.1:0-14473 GCF_036391795.1 Oryzihumus sp. | reverse complement strand
GGCCCGCACGACGCGCCGGGTGCGCACGGCGCGGCGACCCCGGCGCAGCACCGCCTCCTGGTCCAGCGCCAGGACCGGTGCGGGGGCTCCGGCCAGCGCGGAGCGCAGGTCGTGCTCGAGCCGGGTGGTCATCGCAGGCTCCCTTCGCCGGCGGGGGTGGTGGACAGGTGGGCGCGCAGCGTTGCGAGGCCGCGCGAGGCGGAGCTCTTCACCGCACCGACCGAGATGCCGAGCGCCTCGGCGACCGCCTGCTCGGACAGGTCGGCGTAGTAGCGCAGCACCACGACACGACGCTGCTGCTCCGGCAGCCGCCGCAGCAGCCGGACCACCTCGTCGCGGTGGTCGACCGGGCCAAAGCCTTCAGCGGCAAGGCTTTCCGGCGGTTCAGGTGAGACGACCTCGTGACGGGTGCGGCGCCATACATCGGTCCTGTGGTTGACCAGGACCCGGCGCGCGTAGGCCAGCGCGTCCTCACGCCGGACCCGGCGCCAGGCGACGTAGGTCTTGACCAGCGCCGCCTGCACCAGCTCCTGCGCACGGTCCGGGTCGCCGGTCAGCAGCCAGGCGGTGCGCATCAGCGACGGTCCCGCCGCGGCCATGAACGCGCTGAACTCCGCGTCCCGGCCGGACTTCTCACCCGCCTCCATCGTCCCCCCTCGTGTGGTGTCACTGTCCTCTACGGTGCGGGGCCGGGAAAGGTTGCCGCGCCGCGTCGGTGGTCCGGGACAGGACCTCCGCTGCCTTAACCTTGAGCCCGTGCCGATCGACCTCCACACCCACTCCACGGCCAGCGACGGCACACAGCCGCCGGCCGAGGTGATGGCGTCGGCACTCGCCGCCGGGCTGGACGTCGTCGGCCTGACCGACCACGACACGACCGCCGGCTGGGACGAGGCGTCGGCGGCCGCGGTGGAGCTGGGGATCGACCTGGTCCGCGGCATCGAGGTGTCCTGCCAGCACGACGGGATCAGCATCCACCTGCTGGCCTACCTGCCCGACCCGACCTCCGCGGGCCTGCTCGAGGAGATCAACCGCTCCCGGGAGAGCCGGGAGACGCGGGCGCAGCGGATGGTCGAGGCGCTCGCCGAGGACCTGCCGATCACCTATGAGGAGGTGCTCGCGCAGACCCAGCCCGGCACCAGCCTGGGCCGGCCGCACATCGCCGACGCGCTGGTCGCCAAGGGCCTGGTGCGCTCCCGCGGGCACGCGTTCAGCAGGTACCTGCACCACGACAGCCCCTACTACATGCGTTACTACGCGCCGGACCCGATCCGGGCGGTGCAGGTGGTCATCGAGGCCGGGGGAGTGCCGGTGATGGCACACCCGTTCGCCTACAAACGCGGGCTGGTCGTGCACGACGAGGTGATCGAGGCGATGGCCCACGCGGGGCTGGCCGGCCTGGAGGTCTACCACCGCGACCACCTCGACCCCGACGACCCTGATGACGCCGGCGTCGACACGGTGCGCCGGGGGCTGGCCCTGGCGCGACAGCTCGGCCTGTTCGTCACCGGGTCGAGCGACTACCACGGAGCCGACAAGGTCAACCGGCTCGGTGAGCACACGACGGATCCCGCGGTGCTGCAACAGATCGAAGAAAGGGCTACAGGAGTTCCCGTGGTGCGTCAGTGAGCAACCTGATCGACCTCCAGCTGTTCGGGTCGGTGTTCGTCACCCTCGTGGTGATCATGGACCCGCCGGGGGCACTGCCCATCTTCGTCGGACTGACCGCGTCGCTGACGCACAAGCAGCGGGTGGCCGCCGCCCGCCGGGCGTCCCTGGTGGCGCTCGGCGTCATCGCGGCGTTCGCGGTCTTCGGCCAGCAGATCCTGACCTACCTGGGCATCAGCCTGCCCTCGCTGCAGGGTGCCGGTGGCCTGCTGCTGCTCATCGTCGCCCTCGAGCTGCTGACCGGGCAGGAGTCCGAGCAGCACGCCGACGCCGGGGTCAACGTGGCGCTGGTGCCGCTGGGCACGCCGCTGCTGGCCGGGCCCGGCGCCATCGTCGCGACCATGCTCTTCGTCCAGCGCTCCCACCAGTCCTCGCAGTACGTCGCGGTGGGCCTGGGGCTGCTGGCCTGCCTGTTCGTGGTCTGGCTGTTCCTGCGCTTCGCCGGCCAGGTGCACCGGGTGCTCAAGGACAGCGGCACCACGCTGCTGACCCGGGTCGCCGGCCTGCTGCTGTCGGCCATCGCCGTGCAGATGATCGCCGACTCCGTGCGCGCGTTCGTCAGTGGCCGCGGCTAGCCTGCCGGGCATGAGCCAGACCTCGGGCGCACCCGTCCAGCAGGCGTTCGGCGGCATGCCGACCCCGCTCTACTCCGCGAGCCCGAGCAAGCTGCTCACCTGGCTGGACTGCCCGCGTCGCTACCGCATGGCCTACCTCGACCGTCCCCGTCCGGTCGCCCGGCCGCAGCGCGCCCACACCTCCTTCGGCGTGGCCGTGCACAACGCCCTGCGCGACTTCTGGGACCTCGCGCCGGTCGACCGCACCCCGGCGGCCGGCGCCCGGCTGGTCCGCAGCTCCTGGATCGACCTCGGCTTCCGCAACCCGGAGCAGTCCGCCCGGTGGCGGGAGAAGGCGCAGGCCCAGGTCGCCGCCTACCTGGAGAGGGTCGACCCGCAGGCCGCACCGCTCGGCATCGAGCGCACCGTCGCGCTCAAGACCGGGTCCCTGGCGCTCAACGGCCGCATCGACCGGCTCGACGAGCGCGACGGCGAGCTCGCCGTCGTCGACTACAAGACCAGCCGGGTGCCCCCGAGCGCGGACGACGCCCGCACCTCCCTGCCCCTGGCGCTGTATGCCGTGGCCTCCGCCCGCATGTTCCGCCGGCCGTGCACCACGGTCGAGCTCCACCACGTGCCGAGCGGCGAGGTGGTCATCCACGAGCACACGCCGGAGTCGCTGCAGCGCAAGGTCGCCGAGGCCGAGTCGATCGCCAGCGACCTGCGGCGCGCGGACGCCGACTACAAGGAGGTGGGGGTGGAGTCACGCCACTTCGCCCCGCGTCCCTCGCCGCTGTGCACCTGGTGCGACTTCCGGGCGCACTGTCCGGAGGGCCAGGCGATGGGTCCGGAGAAGTCCTCGTGGGCGGCCCTGGAGCCCGACGGGGTGCCTGTCCAGGACTGAGCGGTCGTGCTCCCGGCTCAGTCCTGGGGCGTCCCGCGGCGCCGCATCTCGGCCTCGATGTCGGCCTCGGTGATCGGCTTGCGCCACAACACGTCCCACGCGTTGAGGACGAGGCCGACGCCCCAGCCGGCGATGACCCAGATCGGCCAGAAGTAGCCACCGCCCGTCAGTGCCCAGATGACGACGAGGAACAGGTTGATCACCACGTAGGAGACGACGTGGGCGGTGAGCCCCCGGCGCGCCTCGAGTCGCTTGCGCGCCAGCTCGCGGTCACTGGCGCCCAGGGCCGGTTCGCCGCCGCGGTCGGACGGCACCGGTTCCTGCCCGGCAGGCATCGTCGTCATGGTGCACCTCCTGCAGTCACCGCCAGCATGCGGTGGGCGGAGCGAGTGGCCGGAGAGGCAAAGGTCCCTGCGCCGGCGGTCGCCCGCTCACGCGCCGGTGAGGTCGCGGTCACGGACAGACCGGCCCGCCCCTGCCATGCTGGGCCGGAACACCGGCAGTCAGGTCAACCCGGCACCGAGGAGGGGCACGTGGCACGCGGACAGGCGCGCGGGACTCGCACGACGTCGGCGGGGCAGCGCAGGCGTGGCGCGACCGTCATCGCGGTGGCCAACCAGAAGGGCGGCGTCGCCAAGACGACCTCCGTGGCCTCCCTGGGCGCGGCGTTCGCCGAGCACGGCAAGCGGGTGCTCCTCGTCGACCTCGACGCCCAGGCGTGCCTGACGTTCAGCCTCGGCGTCGACCCGGACGAGGTGGAGACCAGCATCAACGAGGTCCTGCTCGGCAAGGTCGACGCGGCAGAGGCCCGGGTCGCCTGCGAGGACGGCGTCGACCTGATCCCCAGCATGATCGAGCTCGCCGGGGCCGAGGCCCAGCTGCTGCCCCGCCCCGGCCGGGAGTACGTCCTGCGCACCGCGCTCGAGCCGTTGTCCGACGACTACGACGTGATCCTGCTCGACTGCTCCCCCTCGCTGGGGGTGCTGACGCTCAACGCGCTCACCGCCGCCCACGGCCTGGTCATCCCGATGCCGTGCGAGATGCTCAGCCACCGCGGGGTCGGCCAGCTGCTCGACACGGTCGCCGACGTGCAGCGCATCCTCAACCGTGACCTCGAGGTGCTCGGCATCCTGCCGACGATGTACGACGGGCGCAGCAACCACGCCCAGGCGGTGCTGGCCGACGTCGGGGAGCGCTACGACCTGCCGGTCCTGAGCCCGCCGATCCCCAAGACGGTGCGCTTCGCCGAGGCGCCGGCCGTGGGCCGGTCGATCCTCACCACGGCCCGCAGCTCGCGCGGGGCGAAGGCCTACCGCGACGTCGCCGCGGCCCTGGTGAAGGGCTTCTGACGCGGGTGTGACGAACGTCTGAATCCGGCGGCGGCGCGGAATACCGGCTCGTGGTGGTGACTTGTCCCCTGACGGTGACCAACCGCGAACCGTGAAGGAGACACCACATGTCCCGCACCGCTGCCCTGTCCGCCGCCTCTGCCGGCGCGCCCCTGGAGGCGACCACGATCGAGACCCGCGAGCTGCGCGACGACGACGTGCTGATCGACGTCAAGTTCGCCGGCATCTGCCACAGCGACATCCACCAGGTCCGCGAGGAGTGGGGCCCGGCGATCTTCCCGATGGTCCCCGGCCACGAGATCGCCGGCGTCGTCTCCGCCGTCGGCTCCGGCGTGACGAAGTACCAGGTCGGCGACCGCGTGGGGGTCGGCTGCATGGTCGACTCCTGCGGCGAGTGTGCGTACTGCAAGGACGGCGAGGAGCAGTTCTGCACCAAGGGCGCCGTCATGACCTACAACGGCGAGGGCTACGACGGCGAGAAGACGAAGGGCGGCTACAGCCAGGCGGTCGTCGTCTCCGAGCGCTTCGCCCTGCGCATCCCCGACGCGCTCGACCTCGACGTCGCCGCGCCGCTGCTGTGCGCCGGCATCACCACCTACAACCCGCTCAAGCGCTGGGGCGCCGGCCCCGGCAAGAAGGTCGCCGTCGTCGGCATGGGCGGCCTGGGCCACATGGGCGTGAAGTTCGCCGCCGCGCTGGGCGCCGAGGTGACCGTGCTGAGCCGGTCGCTGGCCAAGCAGGAGGACGCCAGGGCCTTCGGCGCCACCGACCACCGCTCCACCGCCGAGGAGCAGACCTTCGAGGACCTCAAGGGCTCCTTCGACCTGATCCTCAACACGGTCAGCGCGAACCTGCCGGTCGACGCCTACCTCTCCCTGCTCAAGCCGCTCGGCGCCATGGTCAACGTGGGCGCCCCGAGCGACCCCGACACGTTCGCCGCGTTCTCGCTCATCGGCGGCAGCAAGGTCCTGGCCGGCTCCAACATCGGCGGCATCGCCCAGACCCAGGAGATGCTCGACTTCGCCGCGGAGCACGGCATCGGCGCCACGATCGAGACGATCAGCGCCGACCAGGTCAACGAGGCCTACGAGAAGGTCGTGTCCTCCGGCGTGCGCTACCGCTACGTCATCGACACCGCGACCATCGGAGCCTGACCCGAGGGTTCCCGCACGGCGAGGCCCGCACCCACGAGGGTGCGGGCCTCGCCCCGTGTATGCCGCGCCGGTCACCGGCCGACATGCACCGCCCAGTACGCCACCAGGGGGTCCAGGGCCGCCGTGGCCGCCCGCATCTCGGTGGGGGAACCAGGCCGGCTCGTGGCATAGGGCTCAGCCTGGTCCGGGTGGAGCAGCAGCAATGCGGTCCACGGCTTGCCCGGGCCGGGCAGCTCCACCGCGACCTGGGGGTGGGCCTGTGCCGGGTCGCGGCGGCTCGCCAGGACCACGTCGAGGACCGGACGCCACGCCGAGTCGCGCAGCTCCGGCAGCCAGACGTCCAGGACCTGCGTGCCCGACAGGTCGCCGTACGCGACCGCCCAGTGCAGGCAGGTGGGCTGTCTGGTGGCCGCCAGCCGCTCCATGAGCGCCGCCGCCCGGGTGAGCCCTGCTGCCGGGCCCTCGTATGCCGTGTCGACCCCCTGGCCACCTGTCCCGCAGCCCTGCGGGGGGTCCGGGGACGCCTCGTCCGACCGGACCTCGTCGGGGGGTGTCGTGCCCGTCCAGGCACGGACCGCATCCACCCCGTCGGGCAGGACCGGGACCAGCCGGGCGAGGGCACCGGGCCGGGACAGCCGCACGTCCAGTGTGGCGGACCCCTCCTGCGGGGCGACCGAGAGCCGCAGTGCCGCGGCCGCGACGCCGGGCACCCGCCGCACCGCCGGGAGCGTCCGCGCCGACCAGGCGCCGAGGTCGAAGGCCGGCCGGTAGCCGACGTCCTGCCCGCCGATGAGGTACTCGTGGTGCGCCGGGATGCCGAAGCCGAGCGCACTGACCGCGGTGTTCGTCGCGCCCACGGTGGGGGAGTCCCGGGCCAGGAGCAGGCGGGTCCAGGGTGGCGCTGCCTCCCGCGGTCCACTCACCCGCAGCTCCACCGGGCGCGCGCCCTCGATGCGCACCGCGGCAGCGAAGGCCCGCAGCGCGTGCGGTGCGAAGGCGGTTCCGGGCACCAGGGTCAGCTGGTGGCGGGTGCCGGCCGCACGGAAGGAGAGGGTGCCGTCGCCCACGGGCTCGCCCCAGGTCTGCGGCTGCGGCGTCGCCGCGGCCAGCCGCCGCGACACGGCCTCGGCCGCGGCCGGCAAGAACGCCTCGTCGGGCAGCAGGGCGGTCGTCTCGGCCGGCCACGGCATCCACGCCAGCCTGGCCCCCACCAGCCCCGGAACCGACTGGAAGGCCTCGAGCACCGTCCGGCGCCGGGCGTTGTCGGCGGCGCTGGGGGTCACGACCACCGTGGTCGCCCCGGCCGTCAGCTGCACGCTGAAGGAGAAGAAGTCCTGCCCGTGCCCGGCGGCGTAGTCCTCGAAGGCGCGTTGGAACGGTCGCAGCCGCGTGGCGGTGAGCGGGCCGGTGAAGGTCACCTCCGCGCTGGGGGAAGGAACCGTCCCCGCCTCGACCCGGTCCCCGCTGTCCGGGTGCCTGGGGGTGAACCGGTCGATGGAGACGACGCCCGGCTGGCGCTCGAGCCAGAGCCGGAACTGGTCGTCAGCGGTGAGCCCGTGGACGCGCGCGAACACCACGGTGGCCGCCACGATGACGGTCGCCAGCGCGGCGGTGACAGCCCAGATGGCCCGGGGCTGGAGCCCTCCCATACGCGCACCATGACATCGCGTGCCGGGTCACGAGGCTGTCGTGACCGATCTGCAACCACCCCCGCTGAGCAGGCGGTATGCCGTGTGGCCCGGGTCGTGACGCGCGTCCCGTCGCGCTGTGCCGCGGACGACGACGCCCTGCCGAGGAGGCAACCTCGGCAGGGCGTCAGGTCCTGCGGCAGAGCTCGCCCCGAGCGGGGGCGAGGACTCAGCCCTGGGCGTCGCCCGAGGGCTGGCCGCCACGGGTGCGGCGGCGGTTGCGCTGGCGGCGCGGCTTGTCCGCGTCACCGCGGCTGCCGGACTCACTGCGCGTGCCCGACTCGCTGCGGGTGCCGGCCTCAGCGGTGCCGGAGACACCCTCGCCACGGCCACCGGAGCGACGGGTGCGGGTGCGGCCGCGGGAGGCGCCGGCCTCCTCGGTGCCGTGGCGGCCACCCTCCTCGGACTGCCGCTGCCCGCGCCCGCGGCCACCGTCGCCCTTGCCGGCACGCTTCCCGGTCTCGCCCAGGTCCTCGACAGCCTCGGCCTCGAGACCCTCGCGGGTGCGTGCCGACTTCGGCAGCGTGCCGGTCGCGGTGGTGGGGATGTCGAGGTCGGTGAACAGGTGCTCGGAGGAGGAGTAGGTCTCCTGCGGCTCGGGGATGCCGAGGTCGAGGACCTTGTTGATCAGGGCCCAGCGGTGCAGGTCGTCCCAGTCGACGAACGTGACCGCGATACCGGTGTTGCCGGCGCGGGCGGTGCGCCCGATGCGGTGCAGGTAGGTCTTCTCGTCCTCGGGGCACTGGTAGTTGATGACGTGGGTGACGTTGTCGACGTCGATGCCGCGGGCGGCGACGTCGGTGGCCACGAGGATGTCGACCTTGCCGTTGCGGAAGGCCCGCAGCGCCTGCTCGCGGGCGCCCTGGCCCAGGTCGCCGTGGATCGCGGCGGCCGCGAACCCCCGCTCGGCCAGCTCGTCGGCCACCTTGGCGGCGGTGCGCTTGGTGCGGCTGAAGATGATGGTCAGGCCGCGGTCCCTGGCCTGGAGCATGCGGGCCAGCATCTCGACCTTGTCCATCGCGTGGGCGCGGTAGACGAACTGCTCGACGGCCTTGACCGTGTGGGCGTTCTCCTGGTCGTCGCCCATCGCGCGGATGTGCGTCGGCTGGCTCATGTAGCGACGGGCCAGGGCCACGACGGCGCCGGGCATGGTCGCGGAGAAGAGCATCGTCTGGCGCGACGCGGGGGTCATCGCGAGCAGCTTCTCGACGTCGGGCAGGAAGCCCAGGTCGAGCATCTCGTCGGCCTCGTCGAGGACGACCGAGCGCACGTGGGACAGGTCCAGGTAGCCCTGCTGGGCGAGGTCGATGAGCCGGCCGGGGGTCCCGACGACGATCTCGACGCCGCGCTGCAGCGCCTCGACCTGGGGCTCGTAGGCCCGGCCGCCGTAGACGGTGAGGACGCGCACGCCGCGCTTGCGGCCGGCGCGCTCGAGGTCGCCCGAGACCTGCACGGCCAGCTCGCGGGTGGGGGCGACGGCCAGCGCCTGCGGCTTGCCGGCGTGCGGCAGGGTCGCGAAGCCCTCGTCGGTGGGGCTGACGACGCGCTGGATCATCGGCACGCCGAAGCCCAGCGTCTTGCCGGTGCCCGTCTTGGCCTGGCCGATGATGTCGTGGCCGCCGAGGGCGACCGGCAGGGTCATCGCCTGGATGGGGAAGGGGTGGACGATGCCGGCGTCGGCGAGGGCCTCGACGATCTGCGGGTGGACGTCGAAGTCGGCAAAGGTCTGCTCTGCAGTGGTCATGAAGTTCTCTCGGATCGGGCGGGGGCCGCGCGGGGCCGGGATCGTGCACCGGCATCGCAGGCCGCACCTGCGTCAATGAGCGGGCCGATCGGAGTTCTTCAGGGGTGCCGCCAGAGCGTCCCTGGCGGCTGAGTCGGGCCGACCGGGCACCGGATGTCGTGCGGCAGTCTACCGGCGAGCAACTACTGTGTCCGTCCATGGCCGATGTCGAGCACGAGAACGTCCCGCCGGGCACCGACCCCTTCACCGACGACCCGACCTACCGCGCGGCCGTCGTCGACCTGCTCGGCGCCCTCGCTTACGGCGAGCTGACCGCCTTCTCCCGGCTGGCAGCCGACGCCGAGCTCGCCCCCGGGCAGCCCGCCAAGGCCGCCCTGGCCCGTCTCGCGGTCGCCGAGTTCCACCACTACGAGGCCCTGGTGGCCCGGATCGCCGAGATGGGCGAGGACCCCGAGCAGGCGATGGCCCCGTTCATCGCGCCCATCGACGCGTTCCACGACCGGACCAAGCCGGGGAGCTGGCTGGAGGGCCTGGTCAAGGCTTACGTCGGCGACGGCATCGCCACCGACTTCTACCGCGAGGTCTCCGCCTACGTGGATCCCTCCACCCAGGAGCTGGTGCGCTCGGTGCTCCAGGACGTGGGGCAGGCCGACTTCGCGGTGCGCACCGTGCGCGAGGCCATCGACGCCGACCCCCGGATCGCCGGCCGGCTGGCCCTGTGGGGTCGCCGCCTGGTCGGCGAGGCCCTCAGCCAGGCCCAGCGGGTCGCCGTCGAGCGGGACGCCCTCGCCTCGCTGCTGGTCGGTGGCACCAACCGTCCCGGCGCCGACCTGGCCGAGATCGGGCGCATGTTCGCCCGGCTCACCGACGAGCACACCCGCCGGATGGGCCGGCTCGGGCTCGCCGCCTGAGGCAGGCGCCCACCCGGCATACGCACCTGTATGACGAGGGTCCCGTCCGTGGCGGACGGGACCCCTCGCGCGGTGCTGGGCGGCTCAGACCTTGGTGCGCCCCATGATGCGCTCGTAGAGGACGACGAGGACCGCCGCGACGACGATGCTGAAGATCCACCGGATCCAGTCGATGCCGCCGGTGGCGGCGACCCCGAACAGGCCGGCGAGCCAGTAGCCGATCAGGGCGCCGACGATGCCGATGAGCACGGTCATGATCATGCCGATGCGCTGCCGTCCCGGCAGGACCAGTCGCGCCAGGAAGCCGATGACCGCCCCGAAGATGATGGTGCCGATGATGGTCACGGACCGCTCCTTTCCAGCGCCGCGAGGCGCGTGAGGGGAGGACGGGAAACGTCCCTGCCGACACGGTAGCCACACCATTGGTACGTGCGCCTCCGCCACGGGCAGGGACGCGAACGGGCGGCCCCCGCAGGGACCGCCCGTGTCACGTGTTGGGCCTCAGAGGCGACCGAAGCCGACCTTGCCCTTCTCGGCCGCGCCGATGTCGACGTAGCCGATGCTGGCGACGGGGACGAGCACCAGGCGGCCCTTCTCGTCGGTGAGGCTGAGCAGACCGCCGTCGGCCAGCGCCTGGCGCACGGTCTCGGACACCTGCTCGGGCGACTCGTCGGACTCGAGCGTGATCTCGCGTGCGACGTTCTGCACGCCGATCTTGACCTCCACGGCATTTGCCTTTCGTCAGTGGTGCGGGGAGCCGGCTGACCGGCGCGTGGCCGGTCCTCCTCGAAGGCTAACCGGCGGAGGGGTCCTCGCCTTCCCCCGCCGCGCCCTCGCCGTCCTTGATGTTGGGGAAGCCGCCCAGCCCGCGCCAGGACAGCGCGGCCACCAGCCGGGCCGCCTCGTCGCGCGGGATGGCCGAGCGCTGGGCCAGCCAGAACCGGGCGCTGACCTGGGCCATGCCCGACAGCGCCATGCCGAGCAGGTGCGCCTCGGGCTCGGGCAGGCCGGTGTCCTCGCTGATGACCACCGCGATCGCCTCGGCGCAGGCCTGCGAGACCCGGTCCACCCGCTGGCGGACGGCGGCCTCGTTGGTCAGGTCGGACTCGAAGATCAGGCGGTAGCCGGCGTTGTGGCTGTCGACGAAGTCGAAGTAGGCCTGGATGCTCGCCGCGACGCGCAGCTTGTTGTCCGTGGTGCTCGACAGCGCCTGGCGGACCAGGTCGACCAGCTCCTCGCTGGTCTGGTCCAGCAGGGCGATGTAGAGGTCGAGCTTGCCGGGGAAGTGCTGGTAGAGCACGGGCTTGGACACCCCGGCCCGGTCGGCGATCTCGTCCATCGCGGCCGCGTGGTAGCCGGCCTCGACGAAGACCTCCTGGGCCGCCTCCAACAGCTGGGCGCGTCGGGCCGAGCGGGGCAGCCGCACCCCACGGCCCCGGGTCTCCGAGCTCAACGTCACCACGTGCCCCTTCCGGTCGTCATGCAGGCGTGAGCATCCTACGCGCGGGTAACCTCGGAGGCATGGCGCTGCCACCCCTCGTCGGCCTGTCAGACCCCCTCAGCACCGAGGAGGTCGCCCGCTACGCGCGGCACGCGCTGATCCCCGAGGTGGGCCTGGAGGGGCAGCGCCGGCTCAAGGGCGCCCGTGTCCTGGTCGTCGGCGCGGGTGGCCTGGGCTCCCCGGTCCTGATGTACCTCGCCGCCGCCGGCGTGGGCACCATCGGCATCGTCGACGACGACGTGGTGGAGACCTCCAACCTGCAGCGCCAGGTCGTGCACGGGGTCTCCGACGTGGGCCGGCCCAAGTCGCTGTCGGCGCAGGAGACGCTGGCCGAGGTCAACCCCTTCGTCACGGTCGAGCGCCACGAGCTGCGGCTGGACTCCAGCAACGCGCTGGAGGTCATCGGCGGCTACGACCTCGTCGTCGACGGCACCGACAACTTCCCGACGCGCTACCTGGTCAACGACGCCTGCGTGCTGCTCGGCAAGCCGCACGTGTGGGGCTCGATCTACCGCTTCGACGGGCAGGTCAGCATCTGGTGGGCCGAGCACGGCCCCTGCTACCGGTGCGTCTTCCCCGAGCCTCCACCGCCGGGCCTGGTGCCCTCGTGCGCCGAGGGCGGGGTGCTCGGCGTGCTCTGCGCCGCCATCGGCTCGGTCCAGGCCACCGAGGCCATCAAGCTCCTGACCGGCATCGGCGAGCCGCTGGTCGGCCGGGTGCTGGTGCACGACGCCCTGCGCCAGAGCTGGGACGCCCTGCAGGTGCGCAAGGACCCCGGGTGCGCCGTGTGCGGGTCGTCCCCGACCGTCACCGAGCTGGTGGACTACGAGTGGTTCTGCGGTATCGCGAGTGGTCCCCTCGCGGGGGAGGGTGCGGCCACCGACTCCCTGCCGGGGATCTCGGCGCGCGACCTCGCGGCGATGCTCGACAAGGGCGCCGTCGGCGAGGAGCTCGTCCTCGTCGACGTCCGCGGGCCGGAGGAGCGGGCCATCGCCAGCATCCCGGGCGCGGAGCCGATCCACCTCGACGATTTCCGGTCCGGCGCGGCGGTGTCCCTGCTGCCCTTCGACCGGACCGTGGTCATCCACTGCAAGAGCGGGGTGCGCTCGGCCGAGGCCGCCCGCATCCTGCTCGAGGCGGGTCATCGCGACGTGCGCAACCTCGAGGGCGGCGTGCTCGCCTGGGTGCGCGACGTGGACCCGACCCAGCCGGAGTACTGACCCGTGGCGACGACGCGAGCCGGCGACACGGCATACGGGGTCGAGGAGCCTGGGCAGCTGCCCGACTACGCGGACGCGGTGCTGGAGGTGGCCGACGCGATCCCCGAGGGGCGGGTGCTGGCCTACGGCGACATCGCCGAGATCCTGGGCGCGGGCGGCCCGCGCCAGGTGGGGGCGGTGATGTCGCGGTACGGCTCGATGACCACGTGGTGGCGGGTCATCCGCGCCAGCGGCGAGCCGCCGCCGGGGCTGGAGGACGAGGCGATCGAGCACTACCGGGCCGAGGGCACCCCGCTGGTCGGCGGGATCCTCACCGGCCGCCGGGTGGACATGCGCCGGGCCCGCTGGGAGGGACCGGACGCCTGAGGCGGGGCTGTCCGGGGTCCGTGATGGAATCCCCGGGTGCTGTCCCTCCGCCGAGCCCCGGACCGTGCCGTCGAGGTCCCCGACCTCGACGAGCGCCAGGCCGCTGCCGTGGCGCACCGGGGCGGGCTGCTGCGGGTCCTCGGGGCCCCGGGCACGGGCAAGACGACCACCGCGATCGAGCTGGTCGTCGACCGGGTGCGGCGCGACGGCCTGTCCCCGGACCAGTGCCTCGTCCTGGCCCCCACGCGCGTCGCCGCCGGTGAGCTGCGCCAGCGCATCTCCGGCCGGCTCGGCAGCACCACCACCGAGTCGCTGGCCCGCACCCCGCAGGCGTTCGGGTTCGGCATCCTGCGCCAGGCGGCCGCCCTGCTGGGCGACCCGCCGCCGCGGCTGCTGAGCGGCCCTGAGCAGGACGTCATCCTGCGTGAGCTGCTGCTGGGACACGCCTCCGGCGAGGTGCCCGGACCCGACTGGCCCGAGCACGTGCAGGCGGCGCTGCCCACCCGCGGCTTCCGGCACGAGCTGCGCGACCTGCTCATGCGCGCGGTCGAGCGCGGCCTGGAGGCCGGCGACCTCGCCGCGCTCGGGCACGAGCACCAGCGGCCGGAGTGGGTGGCCGCGGCGCAGATGCTCCAGGAGTACGACCAGGTCACCTCGTTCACCCGGCCCGGCTCCTACGACCCGGCGTGGATCCTGGGCGCCGCGGCGGACCTGCTCGAGGAGGACCCCGAGGCCCTCGACCGGCTGCGGGCCTCGCTGCGGCTCATCGTCGTCGACGACGCCCAGGAGCTGACCTCCGCCGCGGCCCGGCTGCTGGCGGTGGTGCTCTCCCCGCACATCGACCTGGTGCTCATCGGCGATCCCGACGCGGCGGTGCAGACCTTCCGCGGCGCCGACCCGCGGGTGCTGGCCACGACCTGGCGTGAGCTGGGCGACGGCCCGACGCTGACCCTGGCCACTTCCCACCGCCAGCCCATGGCCCTGCGGGCGGTGACCCGGCGGGTGACCCGCCGCATCGGCGCCCTCGGCGGCGGCCCGCACCGCGAGCTCGAGCACGTGCCCCCCGGCGGCCGGGTCGACGTCGCGCTGCTGCGGGCCGCCTCGCAGGAGGCCTCGCACATCGCCGCCGAGCTGCGCCGGGCGCGGCTGCTCGACGGCCTGGCGTGGTCGGACATGGCGGTCATCGTCCGTGGTCAGGGGCGCACGGCGGCGCTGCGCCGGGCGCTGCTGGCCGCGCAGGTGCCGGTGAGCGTCCCGAGCGTCGAGGTGCCGGTCCGTGACGAGGTGGCGGTGCGGCCGCTGCTGCTCCTGCTCGACGCCGCGCTGCGCGCCGCCCGCGACGAGCCCCACCCGGTCGAGGTGACCACGGCCGTCGACGTGCTCACCTCGCCGATCGGCGGCGCCGACGCGGTGG
>NZ_DASVZH010000076.1:0-3152 GCF_036391795.1 Oryzihumus sp. | reverse complement strand
TCCTACGCCCTCGGCGTGCCGAAGTGGAAGACGATCGTGCGGATCGTGCTGCCCACGGCGTTCTCCGGCATCGTCACCGGCGTGCTGCTCGGCCTGGCCCGCGTCATGGGCGAGACCGCGCCGCTGCTGATCCTCGGCCCGTACACCAAGGAGATCGCCACCAACCTCTTCAGCGGGCTCATGGCGACCCTGCCCACGATGATCAACCAGGACCGCACCGAGAGCCTGCAGCCCGCCCTGGACCGGGTGTGGGGCGCGGCGCTCACGCTGATCCTGCTGGTCCTCGTCCTCAACATCGCCGGCCGTGTCGTGGCGCGGTTCGGCCGCGTGCGCAGCTGAGGCTGCGGGCGCGACCCAGGCACACGGCATACGGAACTGGAGAAGGAAGAACCACTCATGGCCAAGCGAATCGACGTCAAGGACCTCAACGTCTTCTACGGCGACTTCAAGGCGGTCGAGGACGTCACGATGACCGTGGAGCCGCGCTCGGTGACGGCGTTCATCGGCCCGTCCGGCTGCGGCAAGTCGACGTTCCTGCGCACGCTCAACCGGATGCACGAGGTGATCCCGGGCGGGCGCGTCGAGGGCTCGGTCATGCTCGACGACCAGGACCTCTACGCCTCGGGGATCGACCCGGTGGCGGTGCGCCGGACCGTGGGCATGGTGTTCCAGCGGCCCAACCCGTTCCCCACGATGTCGATCTTCGACAACGTCGCGGCCGGGCTGAAGCTCAACGGCATGCGCGACAAGAAGATGCTGACCGAGCGCGTCGAGAAGTCGCTGCGCGGGGCGAACCTGTGGAACGAGGTCAAGGACCGGCTGAACAAGCCCGGCGCCGGCCTCTCCGGTGGCCAGCAGCAGCGGCTGTGCATCGCCCGGGCGATCGCCGTCGAGCCGCAGGTGCTGCTCATGGACGAGCCCTGCTCGGCGCTGGACCCGATCTCCACGCTGGCGATCGAGGACCTGGACAACGAGCTGAAGTCGACCTACACGATCGTCATCGTCACCCACAACATGCAGCAGGCGGCGCGGGTGTCGGACCGGACGGCGTTCTTCAACCTCGCCGCGCAGGGCAAGCCCGGCCGGCTGATCGAGATGGACGACACGCACAAGATCTTCAGCAACCCGACGCAGCGCGCGACCGAGGACTACATCTCCGGCCGCTTCGGCTGACCGGGGCCGGCTGGCTCTGCGCAGCCGGCCGGCTTTGCGCAAGGTGCGGGCCGATTGACCCCACCGTCCACAGGCGAGTTGCCGGGCGTCGCCAGCACTGCAGCGGCGGCCGACCCTTGGTCGCCATGGACGAGAACCTGCCGCTGGCGTTCAGCTCCGCCGATGCCTTGGCCCGCGGAACCACCAGGTCCGCGCTGCGGCACAAGGTGGCCCAGGGCCGTTGGATGCGGGTCTCCCGCGACGTGTATGCCGTGCCGCAGGAGTGGTCCGCCGCGACACCCGCCGAGCGCCTCGCCTCCGCCTCGCTGGCGCGTGCCCGCGCTCACCACACCGACAAGGTCATCAGTCACCTCAGCGCCGCCTCGATCCACGGCTATGCCCTGCCGCTCGACCCCGGCACCGCCACATGGCTCACCGTTGACCAAGGGGGGAACCGGCCGAGGAGAGCTCCTGATGTGATCGTGGAGCGGGCGTCCTTGGCACCGGAGGACGTGATCGAAGTCGGCCACCCGGTCGTCGCACTGACGTCACGGGCGCGCACGGTCGCGGACTGCCTGCGGCACCTGCGCCTGGCTGATGCCGTGGCGCTCGGCGACAGCGCGCTGCGCCCCGAGCCGGCCCTCATCGCAGCCGTGCGCGAGGTCCTGGACCGGCAGCGCGGCTGGCCCGGTGCGGGAGCCGCCCGCACGGCATACGGGCTGCTGGACCGACGCCGCGACACCTGGCTGGAGTCGTGGTCGTTCGCGCGGCTGTGGCAGCTGGGGGTCGACCTGCCCGAGCCGCAGGTGACGGTCCTGGACGAGTGGGGGCGCTTCGTCGCCAGAGTCGACGCGATGTGGCGGGCGTGGGGCGTCGTCGGCGAGGCGGACGGCAGGCTGAAGTACGGCTTGGGCCAGGCAGGGGCCGAGCTGGCAACGCGATCGGGTCTCGGCGAGTCGTTCTCCGCCAATGCGGTGTTCGCGGAGAAGCGGCGCGAGGACCGCTTGCGCGACCTCGGGCTCGAGGTGGTGCGCTGGACGCTGGACGACCTGATCCGAACGCCGGAGGAGGTCGTCCGCCGGGTCGAGGCGGCACGCCGTCGGGGCGACCCACTCCGATTCCGCGGGCGGCTCGTCAGCAGCCCAAACACGACTTTGCGCAAGCTGGTGTCGTGATCCGGGGCGCTGAGGCTCCGGTTTACGACACCAACTTGCGCAAAGAGGCAGCGCGGGTGGTCAGAGGAAGAGGTGGGCCACCCAGAAGGCGAGGGCGGCCACGATGCCGGCGCCGGGGAAGGTCAGGACCCACGCCGCGACGATGTTGCCGGCCACGCCCCAGCGCACCGCGGACAGGCGCCTGGTCGCGCCGACGCCCATGATCGAGGAGGTGATCGTGTGGGTCGTGGAGATCGGGGCCTTGAAGCCCAGGCCGGCGATGAACAGCACCGCAGAGGCCGACGCCTCGGCGGCGAAGCCGTGCGGCGGGTCCAGGTGGATGATGCGTCGACCCAGCGTGCGCATGATCCGCCACCCACCGGAGTAGGTGCCGAGGCTGATGACCAGCGCGCTCGAGACCTTGACCCACAACGGGATCGAGGCGCCCGAGTGGTAGCCGCCCACGCTCAGCGCCAGGACGACGATGCCCATGGTCTTGCCGGCGTCCTGCAGGCCGTGACCCAGTGCCATCGCGGCTGCCGAGACGGTCTGCGAAAGGCGGAACCCGCGGGCGGTGCGGCCTGGGTGCGCCCGGCGGAACAGCCAGAGGATCAGGGCCATCACCAGGTAGCCGAGGGCCAGGCCGACGATCGGCGAGATCACCATCGGGACGACGATCTTCGACCAGACGCCACCCCACAGGACGGTGGAACCGGCGATCAGCGAGGCGCCGACCATGCCGCCGAACAGGGCGTGCGAGGAGGAGGACGGCAGGCCCCTCCACCAGGTCAGCAGGTTCCAGGCGATGGCGCCGACCAGGGCCGCACCCACGATGAGCAGGCCGGT
>NZ_DASVZH010000075.1:0-11463 GCF_036391795.1 Oryzihumus sp. | reverse complement strand
GAGGACGGCGTCGCTGACCGAGCCCTCAAGCCAGGTGCGCGAGCCGGTGACGAGCAGGACGCCGGCCCCCAGCAGGACCAGCAGCAGGACGACGCGCTTGGAGGTCAGCCGGGTCACGGCGCCCTCAGCCCGGACGCGGAGGCCACGGCACGCAGCGCGGCGGCGGCCTTGTTGACGCTCTCCTCGAACTCCAGCTGTGGCACCGAGTCGGCGACGATGCCGCCGCCGGCCTGCACGTGCGCGACCCCGTCGCGGATCACCGCGGTGCGGATCGCGATCGCCATGTCGAGGTCACCGTGGAAGTCGAGGTAGCCCACGACCCCGCCGTAGAGCCCGCGCCGGCTCGGCTCGAGCTCGTCGATCAGCGCCATCGCCCGCGGCTTGGGCGCCCCCGACAGGGTGCCCGCCGGGAACGTCGCCGCGAGCACGTCGTAGGCGCTCCGGTCCGGGCGGATCTCGCCGACGACGGTCGACTCGAGGTGCATGATGTGGCTGTAGCGGCGGATCGTCATGAACTCCACGACGTCGACCGTGCCCGCCTCACACACCCGCTGCAGGTCGTTGCGGGAGAGGTCGACCAGCATCACGTGCTCGGAGCGCTCCTTGGCGTCGGCGAGCAGGTCCTCGCCGTGGGCCACGTCCGCCTCCGGTGTCGCCCCGCGCGGCCGCGAGCCGGCGATCGGGTGGGTGATGGCCCGCCGCCCGGTCACCTTCACCAGGGCCTCGGGGCTCGAGCCGACCACGTCGTATGCCGTGCCGTCGGGTGCCGGGAGTCGCAGGAGGTACATGTACGGGCTGGGGTTGGAGGCCCGCAGGACGCGGTAGACGTCGAGCGCGTCGGCCGGGCACGGCACCGAGAACCGTTGCGAGAGCACGACCTGGAAGACCTCACCGGCCCGGATCGCCTCCTTGCCGGCCTCGACCATGCCGAAGAACTCGTCCCGGGTCCGGTTGCTCGTGGCCTCCGGGGCGGTCGGTTCGACCACCGCGACGGTGCTCGGCGCCGAGGCGGCGAGGTCGGTGGTCATGCGGTCGAGGCGCTCGACCGCGTCGCGCCAGGCCTCCTCCACCCGCTCGTCGGTGGCGTCGTAGTTGACGGCGTTGGCGACGAGCAGCAGCGAGCCGTCGGCGTGGTCGAGGACGGCCAGGTCGGTGGCGAGCATCATCGCCAGCTCCGGCAGGTGCAGCTCGTCGGGCGTGCCGTCGGGCACCTTCTCCCAGCGGCGCACGGCGTCGTAGGTGATGGCGCCGACCATGCCACCGGTCAGCGGGGGCAGGCCGGGGATGGGCTCGGTCGCCAGGGCGGCAACGGTGTCGCGCAACGCCTCGACCGGGTTGCCGCCGGTGGGCACGCCGACCGGCGGGGTGCCGATCCAGTGGGCCTGGCCTTCGTGCTCGGTCAGCGTGGCGTGGCTGCGCGCGCCGACGATGGAGTACCGCGACCACACCCCGCCGTGCTCGGCCGACTCCAGCAGGAACGTCCCGGGTCGGTCCTGGGCGAGCTTGCGGTAGACCCCCACCGGCGTCTCGGCGTCGGCCAGCAGCCGGCGGACCACCGGGATGACGCGGCGGTCCCGGGCCAGCTCGGTGAACGTCTCCAGTCCCGGCCAGGTGACGCCGTAGCGCAGGTCGGGCTCAGGCATCGCGCTGCCCCCGGACCGCGGGGAGGTCGCGACCCTCGAAGCAGGTGCGCGACCCCGTGTGGCAGGCCGCGCCGACCTGGTCGACCTGGACGAGCAGGGCGTCGCCGTCGCAGTCGAGGGCGACGGAGTGCACGTGCTGGGCGTGCCCGGAGGTGTCCCCCTTGCGCCAGTACTCCTGACGGCTGCGGGACCAGAAGGTCACGCGGCCGGTGGTCAGGGTGCGGTGCAGCGCCTCGTCGTCCATCCAGCCGACCATGAGGACCTCATGGGTGTCGTGCTGCTGGACCACGGCGCAGACGAGGCCGTCGGCGTCGCGCTTGAGGCGCGCGGCGACGGCGGGGTCGAGGGGGGAAGGGCCTGGCACCTGCCCCATTCTGCCGTGCCTACACACCCCGCTGTTGCGCGACCCAGGAGGCATGCAGGCGGGAGTAGACCCCACCGGCGCCGACCAGCTCGCGGTGCGGACCACGTTCGACGACCTCGCCCTTGTCGACGACGACGACCTCGTCGGCGGCCTCGGCGGTGGACAGCCGGTGGGCGATGGCGATCGAGGTGCGACCGCGGGTGAGGCCGTCCAGCGCCCGCTGCAGCCGGACCTCCGTGGCCGGGTCGACCGCGGAGGTCGCCTCGTCGAGGACGAGCAGGTCGGGGTCGGCGAGGTAGGCCCGGGCGAGGGCGACCAGCTGCCGCTCCCCCGCGGACAGCGACTCCCCGCGCTGGCCCACCTCGGTCTCCAGGCCCTGCGGCAGCCCCTCGAGCCAGGCGTCCAGGCCCAGCTCGGTCAGCGCCAGCTCGACCTCGGCGTCGGTGGCCTCGGGCCGGCCGAAGCGGATGTTGTCGATGAGCGGCGCGTCGAAGAGGAAGCCCTCCTGCGGCACCAGCACGACCCGGCCGCGCAGCGAGTCGAAGCGCACCTGGCGCAGGTCGACGCCGTCGATGCGCACCGCGCCCTCGCTGGGGTCGATGAGCCGGGTGAGCAGCTTGGCCAGGGTGGTCTTGCCCGAGCCGGTCTCGCCGACGATGGCCACCCGCGAGCGCGGGGCGATGGCGAGGTGGACGTCGCGCAGCACCGGCGGTCCACCCGGGTAGGCGTAGGTCACCCCGTCGAAGTCGACCGTGATCGGCCCGCGGGGCAGGCGCTGCCCGGCCTCGCCGGGGTCGGAGATGTCGGCCGGGGTGTCGATGACGCCGATGACCCGGCGCCACCCGGCGACGGCGTTCTGCATCTCGTTGAGGATCTCGCTGGCGGTCTGCACCGGCTGGGTGAACAGGTTGACCAGGAACAGGAAGGCCAGCAGCTCTCCGAGCGTGAGCTGGCCGTGCACGGCCAGCACCGTGCCGACGACGATCACCGCGGCCGTGGTCAGGCCGGAGACGAGCTGTCCGGTGGTGAACGACAGGACCGCGCGGACCTGGGCCCGGATGGCGGCGGTCCGGTGGTTGGCGATGGCCTCGTCGATGCGGGCCGCGGTGCGGTCCTCCACGCCGTAGGCCCGGATCGTCGCCGCCCCCACGACCGCCTCGGACACCGCGCCGAGCAGTTCGCCGACCCGCTGGCGCACCAGCGTGAAGGCCCGGCCGACCATGCCCTGGAACCGACGGATCAGGACGAACAGCGGCAGGAAGCACAGCCACACCAGCCCGGCCAGCACCGGGGAGTATATGACCATCAGCACCGTCGTCACGAGCAGCTGGCCGATGGAGATCATCAGCATCAGCCCGCCGAACTGCACGAACATCGAGATGGTGTCGACGTCGCTGGTCACGCGGGAGACGAGCGACCCGCGGCGCTCGGTGTTCTGGGTGAGCACCGACAGGTCGTGGATGTGCCGGAACGCCTTGAGCCGCAACGTCGCCAGCCCCGCCTCGGAGGCGCGGAAGAGCCGCACGTTGACGAAGTAGGAGGTCACCCCGGTGGCCAGCACGGCCACCGCGGCGAGCAGCACCATGCGCACCACGAGGGCCACGTCGGGGCCACCGGGCGCGAGGATGCCGCGGTCGGTGGTCTGCTGGACCACGAACGGCACGAGCACCCGGCCGATGGTGGAGACCAGCGCCAGGCCGAGGGTCACCCCGATGCCCTTGCGCAGCTCGGGGCTCAGCTCCACCCCGCGCCGCAGCGTGTCGGCGGTGCCGAGCTCGGCCGAGCTGTCGATGCCCGACGTGTCCGGTAGCGGCTGGGACCGCGACGCCAGGCTCATGCCTGCTCCCCCGCACTCACGCTGTCCTCCTCCTCGGCGGCGACCGCCGCCCGCTCCGCGGCCTCCCGGGCGTATGCCGTGACCAGCCGTTCGTAGCCCGCGCACCGGTCGAGCAGCTCCTCGTGGGTCCCGTGGTCGACCACCCGGCCGTGCTCGACGTAGACCACGTCGTCGGCGAGCGCGATCGTGGCCATCCGGTAGGCGACCACGAGCACCGTCGTGCCGAGGCTGGAGTCGCGCAGGGCGGCGAGGATCGCCTGCTCGACGCTGGGGTCGACCGCACTGGTGGCGTCGTCGAGCACGAGCAGCCGGGGGCGGCGGATCACCGCACGGGCCAGGGCGATCCGTTGCCGCTGGCCGCCGGAGAGGCTGGTGCCGCGCTCCCCCACCGGGGTGTCGATGCCCTCGGGCAGCGCCGCGACGAAGCCGTCGGCCTGGGCGATGCGCAGGGCGTTCCAGACCGCTTCGTCGCTGTGGTCCTCGCCGAGGGTGACGTTGCTGCGCACGGTCCCCTCGAACATGAACGTCTGCTGGGCCACGAGGGCGGCCACCTCGGGGACGCCACCGCGGGCCAGCTCGCGCAGGTCGACCCCGTCCAGGCTGACCGTGCCGGAGTCGGGGTCGACCAGCCGGACCATCAGCGAGGCCAGCGTCGACTTGCCCGAGCCGGTGGGGCCGACCAGCGCGCAGGTGCCGCCGGCGGGGACGTCGAGGGTGACCTCGCGGACCGCGGGGTTGGTCTCGGCCACGAGCTCGCCGTCCGGGCCCGGGCGGCTGACGTCGTAGGCGTAGGACGCGGACTCGACCCGCGCGGGGGTGGGCCCCTCGGTCGGGAGCCGCCGCTCGGCGTACGGCATCTCGCCGCGGGCCTGCAGGACTGCGTCGATGCGCTCCCAGCCGACGACGGTGCGCGGCAGCTCGGCCAGCACCCAGCCCAGGGCCCGCACGGGGAAGGACAGGATGGAGAACAGGTAGGCGACCTGCACGACCTCGGCGGCGTTGAGCTGGCCGCCGGCCACGCGCGCGGTGCCGATCGCGAGGACGGTCAGCGTGCCCAGCGTGGGGATCGCCTCGATGACCGGGTCGAACGTGCCGCGGGTGCGCCCGACCGCGACGTTGGCCGCCTGGAGCCGGCGGGTGACGTGCTCGAACCGCGCCGCCTCCTCCTGCTCGCGGCCGAGCGCCTTGACCACCATCGCCGCCTCGAAGCTCTCGTGGGCGACCTCGGAGACCTCGGCGCGCAGCTGCTGGGCGGCGGTGACCCGCGGGGACATGCGCCGCTGGAACGCCAAGTTGGCCAGGAACAGCGCGGGGAACACGGTCAGCCCGACCGCCGCGAGGACGGGGTCGACGAGGAACATCTCGACCGCGCCGACGACGAGCATGATGATGACGCCGACCGCCATGGGCAGGGGGTTGAACACCTGCCACGCGGCCTCCACGTCGGCGTTGGCGTTGGACAGCAGCTGCCCGGAGGGATGGCGGTGGTGCCACGACAGCGGGAGGCGGAGGTACTGCCGGGTGACGCGCCGGCGGTAGGTGGCGCTGAGGTTGTAGAAGGTGATGCCGGCCGCGACACGGCGCACGACCACGCCGACGACGTTGAGCACCACGACGGTGCCGACCATGAGCCCGGCCTGCCAGAGCTGCGCGGCGGTGACCTGGTGGGCGGCGATGGCGGGGGCCACGATCTCGTGGACGACCTTGCCGATGACCCAGGCGGTGCCGACCGTCATCACCGCGTAGAGCGCGCTGCCCACGACGGCCAGGGCGAACCAGCCCCGCTCCTGCCGGATGCCGCGGCCCACGACGGCGAGCCCACGGCGCAACGTGGGCGTGGACGCGCTGGCCACAGCGACCTCCTGCGAGGGGTGAGATGGGGAAGGCTCACAGCCTCTCACGGGGCGGTGACAGGATGCGCCCATGACGCGCTGCGCCCGGAGCGAACGAGCCGCCCTCTGCGACACCTTCGAGCAGGTCGGCCCTGACGCCCCGACCCTGTGCCCGCCGTGGCGCACCCGGGACCTGGCGGCGCACCTGGTGGTGCGCGAGCGCCGCCCGGACGCCGCGTTCGGGATCTGGCTGCGTCCCCTCGAACGCCACAACAGGCACGTGATGGACGACTACGCCGGTATGCCGTGGGGCGAGCTGGTGGACCTCGTGCGCACCGGTCCGCCGCCGTGGTGGTTCACCCGCGCCCCGGCGCTGGACGAGCGGACGAACCTGCCGGAGTTCTACATCCACCACGAGGACGTGCTGCGCGCGCGGCCAGGCTGGGAGCCGCGGGAGCGCGGCGCGGACCTCGAGGCCGCCCTGTGGCACAGCCTGTCGGCCACCGCGCGGCTGATGTTCCGCCGGGTCCCGGTCGGGGTCGTGCTGGTGACCCCGACCCACGGCCGGCAGGCGGTCAAGGCGCCGACGGCGCGGGGCACGGTCGTCCTCCGCGGCGAGCCCGGGGAGCTGATGCTCCTGGCCTACAACCGCCGTGACGTCGCCGACGTGGAGGTCACCGGGCCGGACGAGGCCATCACCGGGTTCGGGCTGGGACGGCTCGGCATCACCTGAGCTTGCCGGGCGGCCTCCGCGGGCGCGTACGTCGGCCCGGGTCCGGACCGGCGTCAGCGGACCGGGTAGCCGTGGGCTCGCAGCTCGTCCTTGACCTGGCCGATCGTCAGCTCGCCGTAGTGGAACACGCTCGCCGCGAGCACCGCGTCGGCACCGGCCGCCACCGGCGGGGTGAAGTCCTCGACCTTGCCGGCGCCGCCGCTGGCGATGAGCGGGATGGTGACCTCCGAGCGCACGGCGTCGACCAGCGGCACGTCGAAGCCGTCCTTGGTGCCGTCGGCGTCCATGGAGTTGAGCAGGATCTCCCCCGCCCCCAGCGAGGCCGCTCGGGCGCACCACTCCACGGCATCGATGCCGGTGCCCTGGCGGCCACCGTGGGTGGTCACCTCGAAGCCGCCGGTCGGCGCACCGGCGTCGTCACGCCGGCGGCGCACGTCGGCGGACAGCACCAGCACCTGGGAGCCGAACCGGTCGGCGATCTCGGCGATGAGCTCGGGGCGGGCGATGGCCGCGGTGTTCACCCCCACCTTGTCGGCCCCGGCCCGCAGCAGCCGGTCCACGTCGTCCACGGAGCGCACGCCCCCACCGACCGTGAGCGGGATGAAGACCTGCTCTGCGGTGCGCCGGACCAGGTCGTAGGTGGTCTCGCGGTTGCCGCTGCTCGCGGTGACGTCCAGGAAGGTCAGCTCGTCGGCGCCCTGCTCGTCGTAGCGCTTGGCCAGCTCGACCGGGTCGCCCGCGTCACGCAGGTTGAGGAAGTTGACGCCCTTGACGACGCGTCCGGCGTCGACGTCGAGGCAGGGGATGACGCGGATGGCAACACTCACGACCGAAGCCTACCGACGGCCCTGCGCCGGCCCGGCCGAGGCGGCTAGCCTCCGGGCCATGCCCTCCCCCACGGCGCGAGGCCCACGGCCCAGCCCCGGTCCTGGCGCAGGTCCCGGCCCACGCCCCGGCCCGCTGCCGGTGGCCGGGGCCCTGGACCGCGCGCTCGACCTGGTCGCCGGCGCCGAACCCCGCTGCGGGACAACGGTGGTCGTCGCCGTCGACGGGCCGAGCGGTTCGGGCAAGTCGACCTTCGCGACCGCCCTGGCGGCCCGCCTCGGGGGCGCGCAGGTGGTCCGCATGGACGACATCTACCCCGGCTGGGACGGCCTCGAGGCGGCAGTGCCGCTCCTGCGCGACGGGGTCCTGGAGCCGCTCGCCCGCGGCGAGCGGGCGGCATACCTCCGCTTCGACTGGGAGCGGGAGGCGTTCGCGGAGGCCCACGAGGTGCCTGCCGCGCCGGTCCTGGTGGTCGAGGGCGTCGGCTGCGGGGCGCGGGCCTGCGCGCCGTGGCTGTCGGTGCTCGTGTGGATGGAGGCCTCCCCCGAGGTCCGGCACGGCCGCGGCATGGACCGCGACGGGGAGACCTACCGACCGCACTGGGAGCGCTGGGCGGCGCAGGAGCGCAGGCACTTCGCCGCGGAGGGGACACGGCGGCGGGCCGACCTCGTGGTGGACACCGACCCGGCGCCGGCCGGGGCATGATGACGCCCATGGAGCCTGCGGACATGATGGCGGCGGTGTCGTCCTCGCTGGCCGAGCGCACCGGCCGGCCGCTCGAGGAGTGGGTGCGGCTGGTGCGCGAGTCCGGGCTGGACCCGTTGCAGCAGAACGAGGTCCGCCGCTGGCTCAAGGACGTGCACGGCCTCCCGCAGAACACCCAGTGGGCGATCGCGGACGCCGCGGCCCGGGAGGCGGGGTGGGTCGAGCCGACCGCGGAGGAGTACGCCGACGCCCTGTATGCCGGGCCCAGGGCTGCGCTGCGCCCGCTGCACGACGCCGTGGTCGCCCTGGCGCTCGCCCAGGGCGACGACACCAGCGTGCAGGCCCGGGGCGGCTACGCGCCGGTGGTGCGCCGGACCCAGTTCGTCGCCGTGGCGCCGGGGCCGCGGGGGACGCTGCGGGTCGGCTTCCGCTTCCGCGACGCCGTGCCCGAGGACGAGCGGCTGTCCCCGGCGAAGGGGTTCGCGCAGGCGACGCACTGGCTGCACCTCGAGGCGGACGCCGACGACAACGACGTCCGCTCGCTCGAGCCGCTGCTCGAGGTCGCCTACGCCCAGAACGGCTGAGCGCGGACTCACCCCTCCCGGCGGAGCACTTCCGCCCAGGTGGTGGGGCGGCGCCCCAGCAGGTGGGTGAGCACCGTGGCGTTGCCGGCCAGGCCGCGGCGGTCGTACGCGGCGAACATCGCCAGCAGGTCCTCGCGCGCCGGCGCAGGCAGGTCGCGGCCGGGTCCCACGGCCCACTCCGCCGGGTCGGTGGCGAGGGCCTGCACCGGGTGCCCGAGCACGGCGGACGCCTGCGCGGCCAGCCCGCGCACCGAGGTCAGGTCGCCGGCCAGCTCGTAGGTGGCGCGCTCGTGGCCCGGCTCGGTCAGCACCGTGGCGGCCACCTGCGCGACGTCCTCGAGGTCGACGAACGTGAACGGCGCGTCCGGGGAGTAGGGCACCGCCAGGCTCCCCTGCCGGGCGGCCGGGAGGAGGTTCTGCAGGTATGCCGCGGGCTGCAGGACCGTCCACGACGGCACCACCGCGCGCACCACCTCCTCGGCATCGGCCTTGCGCAGGTGGTGCGACATGGACCGGTCGTGCGGGTGCAGCACGGAGTGGAAGACCAGGCGGGTGACCCCGGCGGCGACGGCGGCGGTGGCCACGCGGCGCGCGATCCCCACCTCGGCGGGGTGCACGTTGGGGGCCAGGTGGTAGACGGCGTCCACCCCGGACACGGCGGCGTCGAGGCCCGCCCCGGAGGTCAGGTCGGCGACGGCGACCTCGACGGCACCGGCGCGCAGGACCTGCGGCCGGCGGGCGGCGGTGCGTACCAGCGCCCGGACGGTCACACCCCTGGACGCCAGCGCCCGGCTGACGGCCAGGCCGGTCTTGCCGGCTGCACCGACCACGAGCACGCGCGGCGAGCTGTCGTCGTCCGGAACCGTGCCCGTCGCACGGGTCTCGCGAGTCGTGGCAGCGGGCTGGGGGTGCGGGCGCGGCATACCGGCCATCCAAGGCGGGCGTGGGTGCGCCGGTCGTCGGCAGAACCTGCCAACGCGGGTCAGCTGCGCTCAGCGGCGGTCGGCCCAGCGGCGACGCGGCTGGCGCTCCAGCACACGGTCGAGCGCCTGGGCGAGGGTCAGCCCAGCCAGCTCCTCGCGCCGGACGGCTCCGGTGGCCAGCGCCCAGATCACGGGGCGCAGCGCGCTGAGCTCGGCCTCGTCGCGGTGCCGGATCGCGGCAGCGACCCGGGCCAGCAGCGGCAGGGCGTGGCGGTCGGGGTGTGGCATGCCGGCTCAGCTCGCCCGGGCGGTGCCGTCCGCGTCGGCGTCCGGCGCGGGGCCCGGCGGTCGACCGGCCGAGTGGCGCCGCTCGCCGAGCAGGTGCAGGTGCGGCGTGCGCTCGGCGATGAGGGCACGCACCTGCGCCTCGCTGCGGCCGCTGATCTCGGCCACGGTCACCACGCCGGCCGACAGGCAGGCGGCCACCATCCGCACGAGGTGGTCACGATCGGGCTGCTGCTGGGCGTCGCGCCCCGTCAGGGGCGAGCCGTCGGACGGGATCACTGCTCTCCTCACACGACGTTCCCCCGCCGGTGTATCCCGGGACCATAGTCCTTCCTGGCCGCCCAGCGGTAGGTCTGGGCGACGGGAATCCGCGCAGGTCACCGCCGGCGCAGAACCGGGACCAGCGGTCCGACCACCGGCGGCGACGCGCCCCTAGGGTGGTCCCATGTCCTCACTGGAGCTGTGGCGGGAGCGGGGCGCCGCACTCGGGCCGCGTGCGGCCAGGCGGTCGCGGGAGTCGCTCCAGCGCCGGACGCAGCGGCTGCGCTCACGCTTCTTCTTCATCGTCCAGTGCGCCCTCGCTGCCGCACTCGCCTGGTGGGGCGCGCGGGTGGTGCTGCACCACCCGACGCCGTTCTTCGCGCCGGTCACCGCGATGATCTGTCTGGGCCTGACCTTCGGCCAGCGGCTGCGCCGGGTGGTCGAGGTCACCGCCGGCGTGGCCATCGGCGTCTTCTTCGGCGACGTCTTCGTGCACTTCTTCGGCTCCGGCGTCTGGCAGATCGCCGTGGTCGTCATCATCGCGATGTCCGTGGCGGTGCTGCTCGGCGCCGGGTTGCTGATCGTGACCCAGGCCGGCGTGCAGTCAGTGGTGGTCATGACCCTGCTGGCCCAGCCGGGGGCGGCGTTCTCGCGCTGGCTGGACGCCGTGGTCGGCGGGGCGATCGCGCTGCTGGCCGCCACCGTCGCCCCGGCCGCCCCCCTGCGCCGGCCCCGGCAGCAGGCGGCCAAGGTGGTCACCGAGATAGCGCTCATCCTCGGCGAGACCGCCCAGGCCCTGCGCGAGGGCAACAGCGACCTCGCCGGTGCCACGCTCGAACGCGCCCGCCGCTCCGAGTCCGCGCTCGACGAGCTGCGCTCCCTGTCCGCCGAGGGGATCGCCGTGGTGCGGCTGTCGCCGTTCCGCCGCCGGCACCTGCCCGCGGTGCAGGCCATCGCCGACCTGCTGGAGCCCCTGGACCGGGCCATCCGCAACGTGCGGGTGCTCGTGCGACGGGCCGCCGTGGCGGTGTGGCGCACCGAGGAGGTGCCACCGGCATACGTCGGCCTCATCGAGGAGCTGGGCACCGTCACCCAACGCATCTCCGACGAGCTGGAGCAGCGCCGGCTGCCCGAGGGGGCGCGCGCCGACCTGTCGCGGCTGGGCCGGGCCAGCGCCGTGGTCGCCCCCCACCCGACCTTGTCGGCCGAGGTGATCCGCGCGCAGGTGCGCTCGACCGTCGTCGACCTGCTCATGCTGACCGGGCTGACCTACGCCGAGGCACGCGCCCGGGTGCCGGTCTCGGTCGACGCGCTCGAGGACGACTTCGTCGAGAGCGAGCACTGAGGTCGACAGCGTCTACCGACGTCGAAGGCGAAGGCTGACGTCGAAAGCGAACGCTGACGGACGGGGCGAGCGCTGACGGACGGGGCGAGCGCTGACGGACGGGGCGAGCGCTGACGGACGGGGCGA
>NZ_DASVZH010000074.1:0-6467 GCF_036391795.1 Oryzihumus sp. | reverse complement strand
GCAGCCGCTCGGGGTCGCGGTCGCCGCACTGCTGCTCCCGCCGCTGGAGCGCGCCGGCGGGATCACCCTCGCCTTGGCCGTGCCCGGGCTGCTGTGCCTGGCCGTGGCGGTCCTGCTGCTGGTGCTGGCCGCCGACCCGCCTCGGGCCGACGCCCCTGTGGGCGAGGACGCCCGGCCCCGCTCGCCCTACCGGCAGTCCTGGGCCCTGGCCCGGGTGCACCTCGCGAGCGCGCTCCTGGTGGTGCCGCAGTTCGCGACGGCGACGTTCTCGGCGGAGTACCTCGTGGCCCAGCAGCACTGGGACGCCGCCGATGCCGGGCGGGTGCTGGCCGTGGTCGCACTGGCCGGCGCCCTCGGCCGGCTGGCGGTGGGCCGCTGGTCCGACCTGGTCGGCAGCCGGCTGCGGCCGATGCGTCAGGTCGCGCTGCTGTCCGCGTTGACGATGGCCCTGGTGGCGGTGGCGATCCAGTCCGGCTCGCCGCTGGTGCTGGCCGCCCTGGCCGCCGCGTCGGTCGTCTCGGTCACCGACAACGGGCTGGGCTTCACCGCGACGGCGGAGCTGGCCGGGACCGCGTGGTCCGGGCGGGCCCTGGGCACACAGAACACCGCCCAGAACGTCGCCGCCTTCCTCACCGGGCCGCTGGTCGGGGCCCTGGCCGGCGCCCGCGGCTACGGCCCGGCGTTCGCGGTCTGCGTCGCCCTGCCGCTGCTCGGCGCCTGCGTCGTGCCGGTCCGCGCCGAGCGCTGACCTGCGCCGTGATTGCGTGGTCTCCGTTCGGGGTACGGTTCGAAGGTTCGCCCGGCCTGTCGGCAACTCCGCCCCCAGGTCCAACCTGAAGGTCCGGTGCTCCCATGTTCTCCTCCTCGCCTGCCCAGGCTCCCGCCCCGCCCCCGCCTGACGTCACCCTCGTGCCGCTGGCCGCGCACGCCAAGGCCCAGGGGGTCTCGCCCGGCAGCCTGGCCCGCCGAGCCCGCCGCGGCCAGCTCGAGGGCGCCACGCTCATCGCCTCCCGCTGGTACGTCGCCGACGCCGCCCCGACGGCCACGGTCGCCGCGGTGGAGGTCCAGACCGACCCCGGCCTCCGCATTCCCGAGCCCCCGGTCTGACCGGGCCGGAGGCCCGTCGTCAGCAGGCCACCGTCAGTAGGCCGCGGTCAGTAGGCCGCCGTCAGCCGGCGCTGCGCCGGGTCGATGGTGATCTCCCCGCCGTACGGCAGCACGAGCTGAGGGTCGGTGTGGCCGAACTCCACGCCGGTCACCGTCGGCACCCCGGGGTGGTACTCCCCCAGCGCCCGCAGCACCGCCGCCTCCTGGTCACGGGTGTAGGCCTCCCGCCCCGGCAGGTCCAGCGGCCGCTCGAACGACCAGGCCTTGGGCGCAGCCACCAGGACACCCGCGAACTGCTCGAGCATCCCCCGCTCCCCCATCCCGATGAGCACGCGGTAGACGTACTCCGCCGACGGCATCTCCTCGGAGGTCTCCAGGAGCAGGACGCACCCCCGGTATGCCGCGGGGTCCAGGACGTGCCGGCCCGAGCGCAGGTGCATGTCCAGGATCTCCAGGCAACCGCCCCAGGAGGGGCCGACCACGCGCCGGGCGTCCCCGTGCCAGCGCCAGCCGGCGCCGGGGCGCATGGCCGGCTCCGCGGTGTCCTCGTCCTGCTCCTCCCAGCGACCGTTCTCGTCCTGGAAGTCCGGAGACGGGGCGAGGTCGACGGGCTTGCGCTCGAACAACGCGGTGCGCAGGGACTCCAGGGTCACCGGGTGCATCGCGCCGGGGCGTCCGAGATGCACCAGCGTCGAACCGCCGTGGTAGCTGACGATGCCCAGGTTCCACAGGTAGATCAGCAGGTTGGTGTTGTCGCTGTAGCCGAGGAAGGGCTTGGGGTTGGCCCGGATGAGGTCGGCGTCGAGGTGGTTGAGCACCTTCAGCTGGTCGCTGCCGCCGATGCTGGCCATGACGGCGCGGATCTCGGGGTCGGCGAACGCCGCGTGGATGTCGGCGGCCCGCTCCTGTGGCGTCGCCCCGAGCCGGCGCGTCGTGGGGTACTCCACCGGCTCGACGCCGAGGTGCTCGCGCAGCCGCCGCAGCCCGAGCTCGTGCACGTGCGGGAACGCTGCGGGCCCGGCCCAGGAAGGGGACAGGACGGCGACCTTGTCGCCGGGGTGGACGTGGTGGGTATGGGACAGCACCGGACGCAGGACCATGGCCCGGATCCTCGCACGCCCCCGGCCGTCCCGGCCCCGTCCGGTGGCAGGTGGCCGTGGCGCTGTCGGTGAAGCCCCTCGCCGTAGGCCCACCCTGCGCCAGGCGACGTGGGCCGGCGCCGGTGTCCTAGGAGGGGTCGCGCCCGGACAGGGCCAACACGCGGTCCTGGGCGTCGGCGGAGGTGGTGTCGACCGCGGCGGCGAAGTAGCCGCTCTCGGCCAGCGCCGCCCCTTGCGGCTCGAGGAAGGCCAGCACCGCCGAGACCGCCTCGGGCACCAGCGTCTCGTCCAGCCCGGCCCCGCGCGCGACGTCCCAGCAGTGCACGGTCAGGTCGACCAGCATCTGCGAAGCGTAGAGCGAGGCCGGCACCCGCCCGAAGGACAGGTGGACCGGCTCCTCGTCGGAGGGCAGGGCCTGCCAGGCCGCCAGGGAGGCGGTGACGGCGGACTCCCACGCCGCGACGGGGTCGGTGCCGACGTTGTCGCCGTCATAGCGGTCGCCGACGTCCTCGAGGGTCTGCCCGGCCAGCAGGTGCGGGACCCACAGGTGCTCGCCGGTCATGTGGTTGACGACGTCGCGCACGCTCCACTCCGAGCAGGGCGTCGGGTCGTTCCACCGGTCCGGGGGCACGGCGCGCACGGCGGCGGTGAAGCGGGCGGCCGCGACGGGCAGGAGCGAGCGGTTCGAGACCATGTCCATGGCTACCACGCCACGCCCTCAGGCGCCGTCGGACACGAGCACCCGCACGGCCCGCCCACGGCGCAGGGCCTGCTCCAGGACGGCCAGCCGGGGGTCGGGCAGGTCGGGCAGCTCCCGGCGCGGCAGGCCGGCCAGCGGGGCCAGCCGGGGGTCGGCCAGGACGTCGCGCACCAGGGCGCGGTCGCCACCGACCACCAGGGCTCCCGGGTCACCGGGCAGCACCAGCCGCAGCGCGTGGTCGGCCACGGCGGTGGCCAAGGCGTCGGCCTGGTTGCCCCGGCGCCGGGCGTAGCGCTGCTGCGACCAGCCGCCGGCGGCGGTGCGGGACTGCACGTAGCGGGTGCCGACCTTGTGCGCGACGAACTGCTCCCCCTCGGCCAGCCCCACGGCATACCCGCCGCGGCGCACGAGGACCAGCCCGACCACTCGTGGGGGCTCGGCCCACGCGGTCAGGGCCTCGACGTCGCCGGCCGGACACGGGCCGGCGGGCAGCCACGGCTCCAGCACCGCCCGCGCCCCGTCGGGGGCGGCCAGGGTCAGCGTCCCCTCGCCCACGTCCCAGGCCGGTGCGCCGTGCCGCTCGGCGAACCCGGCCACCCAACGAGCGATGCGCGCCGGATCGACCTCGATCCGGCGCGCATCGACGGGCGCGGGGCTGCTCACACGTTGAAGCCGAGCGCCCGCAGCTGCTCGCGGCCGTCGTCGGTGATCTTGTCCGGGCCCCACGGCGGCATCCACACCCAGTTGATCCGGTGCGAGGCCACCAGGCCCTCGAGCGCCTGTGCGGTCTGGTCCTCGATCACGTCGGTGAGCGGGCACGCCGCGCTGGTCAGCGTCATGTCGATGACGGCGTGGCTCTGGCCGTCGACCGTGATGCCGTAGATGAGGCCGAGGTCGACGACGTTGATGCCGAGCTCGGGGTCCACGACATCGCGCAGCGCCTCCTCGACGTCGGCGACGTTGGCCGGTGTGCTGGTGGTCGTGTCAGTCATGACAGCTCCCTAGATGGGCTCGTGGTGTGACCCGGCGCCTGGGACGCCGTAGCCGAGATGTCGATGCCTGCCTGTGCCAATGCATCGGTGAACGCGGTCCATCCCAGCAGCGCACACTTCACACGGGCAGGGTATTTCGCGACGCCGGCAAAGGCCACGCCGTCCCCGATGGCCTCCTCGTCACCGGGGTCGGTGCCCTTGCTGGTCAGCATGGAGCGCATCGCGACGAACGTCTGCAGCGCCTCGGTGACCGGCCGGCCGATGACCTCGTCGGTGAGCACCGACGTGGACGCGGTGGAGATGGAGCACCCGAGCGCGTCATAGGACACGTCGCGCACGACGGCGTCGGGGCCCTCACCGTCGACGTCGACCCGCAGGGTGACCTCGTCGCCACAGGTGGGGTTGATGTGGTGCACCTGCGCGCCGAACGGCTCGCGCAGGCCGGCGTGGTGCGGGCGCTTGGAGTGCTCGAGGATGATCTCCTGGTAGAGGTCCATCAGCCCTCCAGCCCGAACACGGCCGGCACCCGGTCGAGCGCTGCGAGCAGCGCGTCGACCTCCTCGAGGGTGTTGTATGCCGCGAAGCTCGCCCGCGCGGACGCGGTCACACGGAACCGGCGGTGCAGCGGCCACGCGCAGTGGTGCCCCACCCGCACGGCCACCCCGGCGTCGTCGAGCACCTGCCCGACGTCGTGGGCGTGCACACCCTCGACCTCGAAGGCCACGGCCCCGGAGCGGTCGGTGCCGTCGGCCGGGCCGAGGACGCGCACCCAGGGGCGCTGCGCCAGTCCGGCCAGCAGCGCCTCGGTGAGGGCGTGCTCGTGCGCGGCCACCCGGTGCATACCGAGCTTGGTGAGGTAGTCGCAGGCGGCGGCCAGGCCGACGGCCTGGGCGGCCATGGGCACGCCTGCCTCGAACCGCTGCGGCGGCGCGGCGTAGGTCGAGCCCTCCATCCGGACCACCTCGATCATCGAGCCGCCGGTGATGAACGGCGGCATCGCCTCGAGCAGCTCGGAGCGGCCCCACAGCACACCGATGCCCATCGGGCCGAGCATCTTGTGGCCGCTGAACGCGACGAAGTCGACGCCGAGGTCGGCCACGTCCACCGCCAGGTGCGGCACCGACTGGCACGCGTCGAGCACGGTGAGCGCCCCGACGGCCCGGGCACGCTCGACCAGCGTGGAGACCGGGTTGATGGTGCCGAGCACGTTGGAGACGTGGGTGAACGCCAGCACCTTGGTGCGCTCGGTGACCACCGTGTCGAGGTCGGCCAGGTCGAGGCGGCCCTCGTCGGTGACGCCGAGCCAGCGCAGCGTGGCGCCGGTGCGGCGGGCCAGCTCCTGCCACGGCACGAGGTTGGCGTGGTGCTCCATCTCGGTGACCACGATCTCGTCGCCGGGACCGAGGGCGAACCGCGCCGCGACGGCCGGGTCGGCACCGTCCATGGCGCCGGGGGCCGCGGCGTTGCTGAACGCGTAGGCCACCAGGTTGATCGCCTCGGTGGCGTTCTTGGTGAACACCACGTCCTGCGGCCGGGCACCGATGAACGAGGCGACCGTCTCGCGGGCCGACTCGAAGGCGTCGGTGGCCTCCTCGGCGAGCTGGTGGGCGCCGCGGTGCACCGCCGAGTTGTGCTGCTCGTAGAACGAGCGCTCGGCGTCGAGCACGGCGGCCGGCTTGTGCGACGTCGCCCCGGAGTCCAGGTAGACCAGCGCCCGGCCGTCCCGCACCTGGCGCGACAGGATCGGGAAGTCGGCGCGGATCGCGGCGAGCTCCTCGCTGGTGAACCCCTCCGGGGTGACGTCGGTCATCGTGGTCAGCCTCAGGCCTTGACGCCCACGAAGCGGTCGTAGCCCTCGTCCTCGAGGCGGTCGGCCAGCTCGGGGCCACCCTCCTCGACGATCTTGCCGTCGACGAAGACGTGCACGAAGTCGGGCTTGATGTAGCGCAGGATCCGCGTGTAGTGCGTGATCAGCAGGACGCCCACGTCACCGGTGGAGCGGACGCGGTTGACGCCCTCGGAGACGACCTTCAGGGCGTCGACGTCGAGGCCGGAGTCGGTCTCGTCGAGGATCGCGAACTTGGGCTTGAGCAGCTCCATCTGCAGGATCTCGTGGCGCTTCTTCTCACCACCGGAGAAGCCCTCGTTGACGTTGCGCTCGGCGAACGCGGGGTCCATGCGCAGGTCGGACATCGCGTTCTTGACGTCCTTGACCCAGTGGCGCAGCGCCGGGGCCTGGCCGTCGACCGCCGTCTTGGCGGTGCGCAGGAAGTTGGACACGGTCACGCCGGGGACCTCGACGGGGTACTGCATGGCGAGGAACATGCCGGCGCGGGCGCGCTCGTCGACGCTCATGGCGAGGACGTCCTCACCGTCGAGGGTCACCGTGCCGCCGGTGACGGTGTACTTCGGGTGGCCGGCGATGGAGTAGGCCAGCGTCGACTTGCCCGAGCCGTTGGGACCCATGATCGCGTGCGTCTCGCCCGACTTCACGGTCAGCGTGACGCCGCGGAGGATCTCCTTGACGCCGTTCTCGGTGTCGACCGTGACCTGCAGGTCCTTGATCTC
>NZ_DASVZH010000073.1:0-8828 GCF_036391795.1 Oryzihumus sp. | reverse complement strand
CGTCGACGACGTCACGGGCGCCACCGTCGTGGCGACGACGTGGGCCCTGTGCGTCGTCTCGCCCGACGCCGCCGCGGTCAGCCTGCGGCGGCCGTGGCACGTCGTGGACGCGGGCGTGTGGCAGCACGAGACCTTCCTGCTGACGGTGACCTTCGTCGACGGCACGCGGCCGGTGCAGTGGACCCTGCGCGACCAGCAGACCCTGCTCCCGGAGACGCTGCGCGAGCGGGTCCAGGCCAGCGTCGTGCTCGCCCAGCGCCTCTCGGTGGGGGAGCGCCGGATGGCCCGGGTCGCGATCCGCAAGGACTTCCGCACCGGCGAGCTGGTCTCCCAGACCGTCCTCGGTCGCGGCGTGCGGGCCAGTGACGTGACCGTCCAGGAACAGGTCGCGCAGGCGCTGGCCGAGCTCGAGGACCAGGTCGGCATCACCCGCTGACGCGGCTCGCCACACCGGCGCGGGCGGTTTCGGAACAGCCCGAGACCTTTGCTACAGTTACGCCCGCGAGCGCAGCCCGCAACAATCCCCTGTAGCTCAATTGGCAGAGCAGCCGGCTGTTAACCGGCAGGTTATTGGTTCGAGTCCAATCGGGGGAGCTCGTCGCGACAGGCCCGGATCCAGCACGGATCCGGGCCTTCGTCGTGTGTGGCCCCACCTGGCGGGAGGTGGCCGGAGCGCTAAGGGCCGTGGGCCCCCTCAGGGGAGGGCGAGGGTCGTGTTGCTGGCCTCCGCCTGCAGGGCCAGTCCGGTGGCGTCGGGAGCGGCCGAGGTGACCGTGAACCCCATCGGCAGCTTCGGCAGCGGGAACGAGCGGTCCAGGGCGCTCTGCAGCACCGACCGGACGACCGGGGGAGCAGCCTGCAGGTCACCGCCGGACACCGCCACGCGCAGGACGCCCTGGCGCACGGTCACGTCGGCGCCCCCGCGTATGGTCACCTCACCCAGCGGGGTCGTCACCACGGCCCGCACCCGCACGGTGTTGCCGCCCCCCGAGGAGAACGTCAGCCGCAGTCCCTGGCCCTGCAGGCGCGCCGCCACGAGCCGGTCGAGCTCGGCCCAGGTGATGTGCGCCCCGGCCTGGGCGTGGTCGACCGGGACGGAGGACAGCGTGCCCCCCGTCAGCGCCGACAGGGGAGCCCGCGCACCCTCCACCGACGCCTCCAGCCGGTCCACGCCCAGCCCGTTGACCGACACCGGCCCCGTGGTCTCCGCAGACACCCGGGTGTAGCGGCCCTGGACCACCTGCGTGAGGAACGGGAAGCCGCCCAAAGTCACGTGTGGTGGGGTCTGCAGGTGCGCCGACCGCTGGATCCGGTCGGCGACCTGCTGGCCGGCCAGGTGGGCGGCGCCGCGGTCCACGCCGACGAGCGCCACCAGCAGCACCACGAGTCCGATCAGCTTCCTCATGACAGGTCTCCCATGCGGGAGGAGGCTGTCACACGTTGCTGTGGCGCGCTCAGCCTGCCTGCCCGGGAGCCGCCGGAGCGGCCTTGGCGCTCGTGAGGCCACGGCGGCGCATCCGGCGCTCCACGCGGCCGGCGAGCACCGTCAGCAGGTAGTTGATCGCGATGAACATGGCGGCGACGACGATGAACGCCGGCACCATGTTGGCCCGCGCCGTGCCGAGCGTCTGGCCCTGCGCCAGCAGCTCGACGTAGGTGATGATCGAGCCCAGGGCCGAGTCCTTCAGCACCACGACCAGCTGCCCGACGATCGCCGGCAACATCGCCGTCAGCGCCTGGGGCAGCAGGATCGAGCGCAGCGTCTGGGTGGCCGTCAGGCCGATCGACAGGCCCGCCTCGCGCTGCCCCGCCGGCAGCGAGCCGACACCCGCGCGCACCAGCTCCGCCATGACCGAGGCGTTGTAGAGCGTCAGCCCCGTGACCACGCCGGCCAGGGCCAGCTGCTCGGAGTCGAAGACCTCGTACACGGCGTACAGGTTGAAGGCGAAGATCATCATGAGCAGCACCGGCACCGCGCGGAAGAACTCCACGAACACCGAGCAGAACCACCGCAGCGGCCGGTTCTCCGACAGCCGGCCCATGCCGAGCAGCAGCCCGAGCACCAGCGCCAGCACGATCGAGATCGCCGCCGCCTCGAGGGTGCCGACCAGACCGGGCAGGAGGTACTCGGTCCACGTGTCGGCGGAGGCGAACGGGTTCCACTTGGCCGGGGTCAGGTTGCCCTTGGCGGCCAGCCGCGACAGCACCCAGGCGAGGACGCCGAGCAGCACCACGCCACCGGCCACGGCGACCAGCGCATGCCGGCGGCGCGCGCGCGGCCCCGGGGTGTCGAACAGGACGGTCTCGGAGGTCATCGCTTCACCGCCAGGCGCCGGGACAGCGTCGTGAAGGCCACGCCCATCGGCAGCGTGAGCACCACGAACCCGAGGGCGAAGACGAGGAACACCAGGACGAGCCGGTCAGGGCTGAACTCGATCATCTCCTTCATCAGGCCCGAGGCCTCGGCGACGCCGATCGCCGAGGCGACGGTGGTGTTCTTGGTCAGCGCGATCATCGTGTTGCCCAGCGGGGTGATCGCGCCGCGGAACGCCTGCGGCAGCACCACGTGGCGGATGTTCTGCCCGAAGGTCAGCCCGATCGAGCGCGCCGCCTCGGCCTGACCGGCCGGGACCGTGTTGATGCCCGAGCGCAGCGCCTCGCAGACGAACGCCGCGTGGTAGATCGACAGCCCCAGGACGGCCAGACGGATGTTGTTGTCGACCAGGAAGGTCGAGGAGGACTTGTCCGCCAGCCGCAGGCCGAGGTTGACGAACAGGCCGATGTTGCAGAAGACGATGATCAGCGTGAGCGGGGTGTTGCGCACGATGTTGACGTAGCCCGCGCCCATCGTCCGCAGGATCGCGACGGGGGAGACCCGCATCACCGCGACCACCGTGCCGATGACCAGCGACCCGACTGCGGAGAACACGGTCAGGACGATCGTCATCCAGAACGCCCCGAGGACGTCGTACTGCTTGAGCAGGTCAGCCATGAGCCGCCCTTCGTTGCGTGCGTGTCACCCGCCGGTATGCCGTCCGCGCGAGGTGCGCGGACGGCATACCGGCCGGTCGTTCCCGGCTCAGGAGCAGGTGTCGACCTTGGGCGGGTTCTGGGAGGTGTCGACCTTGAAGCCGGCGGGGCCGAGGTTCTTGTCGATCGCCTTCTGCCACTCGCCGGAGTCCTGCATCTTCTTGATGGCGGTGTTGATCTTCTCGCAGAGGGCCTTGTCGCCCTTCTTGATGCCGATGCCGTAGCGCTCCTCGGAGAACGTCTGGCCGACGACCTTGAGCTTGCCCTTGTACTGCGGCTGGCTGGCGTAGCCGGCGAGGATCGTGTTGTCCGTGGTCAGCGCGTCGACCGCGCCGGCCGAGAGCGCCTCGACGCACTTGGAGTAGGTGTCGTACTCCTGCAGCTGCACGCCCGGGAACTTGTCCTTGACCTTGGCCGCGGAGGTGGAGCCCTTGACCGAGCACAGCGTCTTGCCGGTCAGGGAGTCGGGGCCGGTGATCGAGGTGTCGTCGGAGCGGACCAGCAGGTCCTGGCCGGCGACGAAGTACGGCCCGGCGAAGGAGACCTTCTGCTTGCGGGCGTCGGTGATCGAGTAGGTGCCGACGACCATGTTGACCTGGCCGGTGGAGATGAGCGTCTCGCGCTGGGGCGTGGGTGCCTGCACGAAGGTGATGTCGCTCTCGGAGTGGCCCAGCTCCTTGGCGACGTACTTGGCCACGTCGATGTCGAAGCCGGTGTACTTCGCGCCGTCCTTCAGGCCCATGCCGGGCTGGTCGTACTTGACGCCGATCTTGAAGTCGCCGGCCCCCGCGCCGCCGCCCCCGCAGGCCGCCAGACCCAGCACGGCGGCAGCAGCGACCGCCACCATGCCGATTCGACGAACGTTCATGCGTTTTCCTCCCTGTTGGACGCGACTTCAGTGCGTCAGGATCTTGGCGAGGAAGTCCCTCGCCCGTGTGGACTGCGCATTGGTGAAGAACTGGTCCGGGACGGCCTGCTCGACGACCTGGCCGTCGGCCATGAACACGACCCGGTCGGCGGCACGGCGGGCGAAGCCCATCTCGTGCGTCACCACGACCATCGTCATGCCGGACTTCGCCAGCTCGGTCATGACGTCGAGGACCTCGTTGATCATCTCCGGGTCGAGCGCCGACGTCGGCTCGTCGAAGAGGATCACCTTGGGGTCCATGGCGAGCGAGCGCGCGATCGCGACGCGCTGCTGCTGCCCGCCGGAGAGCTGTGCGGGGTACTTGTCGGCCTGGTGCGCCACGCCGACCCGCTCCAGCAGCTCCATCGCGCGCCGGTCCGCCTCTGCCTTGGACAGGCCGCGGACCTTGATCGGTCCGAGCGTGACGTTCTCGCGGATCGTCTTGTGCGCGAACAGGTTGAACGACTGGAACACCATGCCCACGTCGGCACGCAGGCGCGCCAGCTCCTTGCCCTCGGTGGGCAGCGGCCGTCCGTCGATGGTGATCGAGCCGGACTCGAACGTCTCCAGGCGGTTGATCGTGCGGCACAGCGTGGACTTGCCCGAGCCCGACGGCCCGATGACCACGACGACCTCGCCCTCGCCGATGGTGAGGTCGATGTCCTGCAGGACGTGCAGCGCGCCGAAGTGCTTGTTGACCTTGTCCAGCACGACGAGCGGACGGCGTCCCGGGGCAGCGGCGGCGTCAGTCATGCGGATCAACCTACCCACAGGCCACTTCCGTGCCACACGTGCCCTAGGTGTCAGCCATGAGTCCGCTGTGTGGCTCAGATCCGTTCGAGCACGATCCGGGCAGCCCCCGCGATGCCGCTCCAGGAGAAGGCCCGGGACGCCGGCACCGCGCAAATCCCCTTGTCCTTGAAGGAATCTGTCGTCGCCGGGTCACTCGAAGAGGTGCCTGCCGGCCCGGGGCGTCATCCCGCCGCCTTCGCCGACGCGCCGGTCGACTCCATGAGCTTCTTGAGCCTCACCAGGGCCTGCTCGCTCTCCGGTCCTTCGAAGCGATCCACCAGCGTGTCGAGCAGGCGCAGCCGCCACAACGACCGCCGCTGGCGTTCCAGCGTCACCCGCGTCCCGGAGCCCTCGGCGTCGAAGGTGTAGGTCTCGGTGCCTTCCAGGGCAAGCGACCACTTGTCGACGATGCGCTGGTTCGGGACGAACTCCGTGAACACTCCGAAGCACTCGAACCGGATGCCGGGCAGCGGTTTCATCCTCCAGACGTGGAAGGTGCCCAGGCCCTCCCGGGTCAGGTGCGCATCGGTGATCTCCTCCCGTCGCGCTGCAGCGGGGTTCAGCCTCACCCAGTTCCGGGGGTTCTTGAACCAGTCGAACACCTCGTCCACGGGGGCTTCGATGTAGATGCTCTGCGAGGCGGACATGCGTGGTCCCCTCCTGTCGGGAGTGATGGGCAGGCCGCGAGCACGGCGCCGGTCCCCTTCGACGTTCCCGCGGCCGCCCGGCAGGCGGCAGGGGCGCAGGTCCCGGAGCCCGCGGCGACGGGTCCGCGGACGGCTCCATCGTCGGTCAGGGAGAGCCGCGCGCGGTCAGGTCTGGGCGAGGACCACTCTCGTCGGTGCCGCTCCGGCGTCGGGGAGGCGAAGTGGTCCGTCCCCCGGGGTGAGGCTGCCGAGCAGGCGTGGCCCGGCCGCCCCGGTGGCCGACGGCAGCGAGGCGGGGTGCCCGGCCCACGTCATCCAGCCCAGCACCGGAGGGCTCCCGGCGTGGACGTGACGCGACCGACGCCCCGCGCTCAGTGCTCGAGGAAGGTCGCCGCCATGTCCTTGTCTCCGTGGCCGGCAGCCAGGGCCCGGTCGATGTGGCCGCGGACGGCCTCCAGGACGGCGAGGTCGACGCCGGCATCGCGGGCGGCCTCCACGACGAGTCCGGCGTCCTTGGCGGCGCCGTCCAGCCCGAACGCGGGCGCGAAGTCACCGTTGAGCATGGCCGACCCCTTGAGCTGGACATAGGGCGCGTCCAGGGCGCCGCCGGAGACGGCTTCGAGGAACAGGGCGGGGTCCAGCCCGAGCGCCCGCGCCAGGGCCAGGGACTCGGCGATGCCCTCCACGACGGTGAGCACCCAGGCGTTGGCTGCCAGCTTGAGCCGGGAGCCGGCACCCGCCGGGCCGACCCACAGCGTGCGCGAGCCGATCGCGTCGAAGAGCGGCTGGACCTGCGGGCGGACCTCCTCCGGTCCCGACGCGAGCACCACGAGGGCGCCGTCCTCGGCCGGCTTGCGGGTGCCCAGCACCGGCGCATCCACGAAGGTCACCCCGAGGTCGCCGGCCAGCGCGGCCAGGCGCTCGTGGCCGGCCACCCCGACCGTCGTCTGCTGCACCCAGACGGTGTCGGGGCCAAGCCCCTCGCGAGCCTGCTCCATGGTCGCGGCGACGCTGTCGGCGTCGAAGAGCATGGTCACCACGAGGTCGGCGCCGCTCACCGCGTCGACAACGCTCCCGGCGACCTGGGCGCCGGTGTCGGCCAGCGCCTGCGCCTTGTCCCGGCTGCGGTTCCACACCCGCAGCGGCAGGCCGGCTGCGGCGATGTTGCGGGCCATGCCGGCCCCCATGGTGCCGGTGCCGAGCAGGGCGACGGTGGGCTGGTGGGTCACGGGCTACCTCCGGTGTGTCGTGCGGTCGCTGTGGTTGGCTGCGGTCCCTGTCTACCCCTCCAGCGAGGGCTGGCGCTCGGCCAGGGCGGCCCGCCGGCGGGTCATCACGAGGTCGCCGATGCCGATGAGCAGCGAGACCGCCGTGAGCGCCACGGCCGCGCGCAGGCCGTGGCTGGCGGCTGCGGTGAAGTCTCCCCGGGTGGAGGACAGGGTCGCGAAGTAGATCGAGCCGATGAGCGCGATCCCGGCCGCGGTGCCGAGGCGCTGGCCGGTCTGGAGCACGCCGCCGGCGGTGCCGGCCCTCCTCACCGGCACCTCGCTCAGGGTCAGCGTGACGTTGGGGGAGATGACCAGGCCGCTGCCGATGCCGGCCAGCAGCAAGGGCAGTGCGGTGGCCCAACCCAGACCGCTGTCCTGGCCGTGCCGGGCGACGACCAGGTCGGTCAGGGCCAGGCCCACGACGACGGTGGCGAGGCCGCCGACGACCAGGGGCCGGCCTGCGCGGGTGACCAGGCGTCCGCCGACGGCCGCGGCCACGGCCGAGCCTGCGGCGAACGGCGTCACCGCCAGGCCGGCCTGCAACGGCGTGTAGTGCAGCCCGCCCTGGAAGAAGAGGGTGAGGACGAAGAAGATGCCGGTGAAGCCGGAGAAGTAGGCCATCGCCAGGCCTGAACCGGTGCTGTAGCTGGCGAGGCGGAACAGGCTCAGGTCGACCAGCGGCGTGCGGCCGCGCACGACATACCGGCGCTCCCAGGCCACGAACCCGACCAGCAGCACGGCACCCGCGGCGAGCAGCGCCCACTTCGTGCCGGCCTGCCACTGCTGCTCCTCGACGAGGGGCAGCAGCAGGGCGAGCACGGCGGCGCCGAGCAGACCGACGCCGACCGGGTCGAGGTCGCTGCGGCCCTGGCCCCGCGGCTCGTGGGCGGGGATGAGCCGCAGCGCAAGCACGATCGCGGCGACGCCGATGGGGATGTTGACGAAGAAGATCCACCGCCAGCCGGTGTCGACGCCGAGCAGCCGGATGATCAGGCCGCCGAGGATCGGGCCGACGGCCGTGGACACGCCGACGACCGTGCCGAACATGCCGAAGGCGCGCCCGCGCTCGCGGCCGGGGGAGAAGAGCTCCTGGATCAGGCCGGACACCTGGGGGTTGAGGATGCCGCCGCCGACGCCCTGCACGAGGCGGGCGATGACCAGGAGCAGGGCGGTGGGGGCCAGCCCGGCCAGCAGGCTGCTCGCCGTGAACACGGCCACCCCCACGACGAACATCGTCCGCCGGCCGCGGGCGTCGCCCAGACGGCCGGACGGGACGAGCACCAGGCCGAAGGTCAGCGCGTAGCCGGAGACGACCCACTGCAGGTCGCTCGGGCTGGCCCCGATGCCGGTGCGGATCGAGGGGAGTGCCACGTTGACGATGCTGATGTCGAGCAGGGTCATGAACCCGGCGACGAGGCAGACTCCCAGGGCCTTCCAGCGGCGCGGGTCAGGGGTGTCCGTCACCTCGGAGGCAACCCCGGGCCGTGCGCGGTTCATTCCCGGACCGTCCACCCACCGGTATGCCGTGCGCCGACGGGGCAGTGCTGCGCACCCGCCCGTGGGCCAAGCGCAGGGACCGGGGGTGGGCGCAGAGGTGGGACGCAGCAGCGCGTGACCCTGGGGGAGGGGTCTTCGTTGGGTGGCCAGGAGGTCGCCATGAGACTGCCGCACCGGCGCAAGCAGGTCCCGCCCCCGCAGGGCTGGTCCGACCGCGGGACCGAGCCCGGAAACGAGCACGAGTCCTACCCCTACGACCCGGAGCACCCGGACCGCCCCTACGAGCAGGTCCAGCGCGACATCGGCACGAGCCTGCTGCTCGGCGCCGTGGTGCTCGTGGTGCTGGTGGGCTTGTTGGCCCTGGGGCTGTCCTGACGGATGTGGCGCACCCGCGATCTCGTTCAGCCGTCGAGCATTTGGCGTGCCCGGGACGAAACGGGCATGCTGGGCGACGATGTCCGAGAACCAGCCTCAGACGCCCGACGGCGACGCTTTCGACGCCGCGACGCTGCGCGTCCCCGTGACCTCTGACCGCGACGACGCCGCCGCGCGTATTGCCGAGCTGGTCCGTCGCTCCAACGAGCGCAGTTCGGCCACTGCGGCGCCCGACGCGGGTGCCGGCCCGGCGAGCGCTCCCGCGCCCGCCACCACGCCGACGCCCGCCCAGACGCCGCCGACCCCGGCGCA
>NZ_DASVZH010000072.1:0-40775 GCF_036391795.1 Oryzihumus sp. | reverse complement strand
GGCCGGGCGGAGCCAGGTGGCTGACGCGCCAAGGCATGATCCTCGTGGGCAAGGACGCTGATGGAAAGCCGCGCCTGATGGACACCGGCAACCACCTCGGTCGTCGTGGTGCCGGTTGGGGCGGTGGCGCGGGTGTGCTGGTGGGTCTGTTCGCCCCGCCCATGCTCGCCGCGGTGACGGTGGGTGCGGCAGCCGGTGCGGTGGTCGGCCACTTCGCCGGCAACGAGCTCACCGCGGCCATCCAGGAGCAGGTGGGTGCAGCCCTGAAGGCGGGTACGGCCGTGATCATCGGCGTGTTCCCGGCCGAGTCACGACTCGACGTCGAGCGTGCCCTCCCGGGCTCACCGGTCAAATCCGTGGTCGAGAGCGACGAGGGCGGCCTCGACGAGCTCAAGGCGAAGCTGGCCGAGGCGATGGGCAAGTTCAACCCCGACCGCAGCATCCTTCCCGTGCCCGACCGCGGCTTCGGCGGCGTCGGCGGTCAGACGATGGACGAGTCGGTGGGCGACTGGAGCATCGTGGCGCCGACGAAGGCGCCCGAGGGCGCGCCCAACGTCCTCGTCGTGCTCATCGACGACGCAGGCTTCGGCGGCCCCGACACCTTCGGGGGTGGCATCCGGACGCCGAACCTCACCCGCGTGCAGCAGCGGGGCATCACGTACAACCGGTTCCACGTGACCGCGGTCTGCTCCCCGACGCGCGCCGCGATGCTGACCGGTCGCAACCACCACCGGGTGGGCATGGGCGGGATCGCGGAGTTCCCCGCGCCGTTCCCCGGCTACACCGGTATCCGGCCGCGGTCCTGCACCGCACTGCCTCGGATCCTGAAGGAGAACGGGTACATCACCGGCGGGTTCGGCAAGTGGCACATCACTCCAGGGCAAGACATGGGGGCGGCGGGCTCGTTCGACCATTGGCCCACGGGGTGGGGTTTCGACCACTGGTGGGGCTTCCTGACCGGCGCCGCCGGTCAGTACGACCCGATCATCACCCAGGACAACTCGACCCTGGGCGTTCCCGAGGGTGCGGACGGGAAGCTGTACTACTTCCCGGACGACATCACCGACAAGGCGGTCGAGTGGCTGCACGCCGTCCGCGCCCAGGACGCCGACAAGCCGTGGTTCGTCTACTACTCCACCGGCGCGACCCACGCGCCGCACCACGTGGCCAAGCAGTGGGCGGACAAGTACCAAGGCCAGTTCGACGACGGCTGGGACGTGTACCGCCAGAAGACCCTCGACCGGCAGAAGAGGCTCGGCATCGTCCCGGCCGACACCGAGCTCACCGAACGACCCGCGGCGTACCCGGCCTGGGACAGCCTGAGTGACGGGGAGCGCAAGCTGTACGCCCGTCAGATGGAGGTGTTCGCCGGGTACTCGGAGAACGCCGACTGGAACGTCGGCCGAATGCTCGACGCGGTCGAGGAGATGGGCGAGCTGGACAACACTCTGGTCATCTACATCTGGGGCGACAACGGCGCCTCGATGGAGGGCACCCTGACCGGCTCGTTCAACGAGACCACGTTCTTCAACGGCCTGGTGCTCGACGCCGACGATCAGATGAAGCTGATCGACAAGTACGGCGGCCTCGAGGAGCTCGGCGGCTTCCACACCGCCCCGCACTTCGCAGCAGCCTGGGCGCACGCGAACAACGCGCCGTTCCAGTGGGGCAAGCAGATGGCCAGTCACCTCGGCGGGACACGTGACCCGATGGTCATCTCCTGGCCGCAGCGCATCGCCGGCGGAGGCGACCTGCGGACGCAGTTCACCCACTGCATCGACATCGTCCCCACGGTCCTGGAAGTCATCGGCCTTCCCGAGCCCACCGTCGTGGACGGCATCGAGCAGGAACCGATGGACGGCACCAGCTTCGCCTACACCTTCGACGCAGCCCAGGCGGAGGAACAGCACACGGTGCAGTACTTCGAAATGTACGGCAGCCGCGCGATCTACCGTGACGGCTGGTGGGCCTGCGCCAAGCTCGACAAGCTGCCCTGGGACTTCTCACCGGCCACCCTGTCGAAGTTCGCGCCTGGCAGCGGCTGGGACCCCGGCCAGGATCGCTGGGAGCTGTACTACCTGCCCGACGACTTCTCCCAGGCCCACGACCTCGCCGCCGAGCACCCCGGGAAGGTCGCGGAGCTGGTCGAGCTCTTCTGGGCCGAGGCCGAACGCAACCGCGTCCTTCCGCTCCTCGGCGGGTTCGCGGTGTTCTTCGGGATCCTGCCGCCGATGCCCACCCAGACCCGGTTCACCTTCGCAGGCGACGTCCAGAACATCCAGACCACCCAGATCCCACGGATCATCGGTCGCTCGTACGCCATCGAGGCCGAGGTCCATGTGCCCGAGGACGGCGCCGAGGGCGTGCTCGTGGCCTTCGCGGACTTCATCGGTGGGTTCGCCCTGTGGGTGGACGAGAACGGCCTGCTGAACCACACCTACCAGTTCCTCGGCATCGACACCTACCGGCAGACCTCGACCGTGCCGATCCCCACCGGCGACGTCACCCTCAAGATGCTGTTCGACGCCGACGAGCCGACCCCTGGCACCGGCGGGCACGTCACGCTGTGGGCCGATGACAAGCAGATCGGCGGGGGAGACATCCCGCGCACCATCTCGCTGATCTTCACCACCTACGCGGGCATGGACATCTCCCGCGACAACGGCGGCGTCGTCGACCTCGACTACGAGGACCGGGCGCCGTACGCCTTCACCGGCACCGTCCGAAACGTCGTCTTCGACCTCGCACCGCACGCCCACGACACAGACCTCACCCTTCACGAGTCCACCGCCCAGGCCGCACTCGCCCACGGGGCGGCCGGTTGAGGCGTAAGGCCCAGAGGTTCGCCCGTGCCGAGCCACCAGGACCGAGGAGTCATCCGTGAGCATCGAGATCGATGAGCTCGGCCCAGCCGGCCAGATCGTCATCGTCGAGTATCCGGAGTGCAGGTTCACGGTCGCGGCCACCCGCATCCAGAGGGACCTGGCCCGAGTCGGCCCCCTGGGTTCGTCGAGCCGCCTGCAACCAGCATGGCCCCCTCCGCCACGAGACAGGAGAGCCCCACCGTGCAGGTGACGGTCATTGCAGTTGCCGCCGTGGCGTTGTTCGCCTGGGGCCTCCTCTCGAACCGCCTGGAGCGGGCCGACGTCACGGCACCGATCGCGTTCATCGCCGTGGGCGTGACGCTGGCCGGATTGGGCCTGGTTCATGGTCCGTCGGCGCCCGAGGCCGTGACCCCGCTGGTCGAGCTCACGCTGGTGTGGGTGCTGTTCTCCGACGCCGCACGACTGCCCGTGCAGGAGCTGCGGCGCGGCCTGGGCGGTTACGTGCGCCTGCTGGCGGTCGGCTTGCCGCTGACGATCCTGTTCGGCTGGGGGTTGGCTGCCTGGATGTTTCCGGGGCTCGGCGCGTGGTTGGCCCTGTTCGTCGGGGCGGCGCTCGCCCCCACCGACGCCGCCCTCGGTGTGCCGGTCGTGACCAACCCGATCATTCCCTCACGGATCCGCCAGCTCATCACCGTGGAGAGCGGCCTCAACGACGGCATCGCCACCCCGGTGGTGATGCTCGCCATCGCCGGCGCGGCTGCCGCTGCCGGACTGGAGCCCGCCGAGAGCGCCGGGCATGCCGCCGTCGAGATGCTCATCGGCGCAGCGGTAGGCGTCGGGCTCGGTGGGCTGGGCGGTCTGGCACTACGTGAGGCCCGCCGACGCGGGACCGCCGCTGAGGGGTTCGCCGGCATTGCCGTCCTGGCTCTCGCGCTGGGCGCGTACGCCTTGGCGCTGGCGCTGCACGGCAACGGCTTCGTCGCAGCCTTCTGCGGGGGGCTGGCGTTCGGGGCCCGCGCCGGTCGACGGGCACCGGCCGAGCTGGAGTTCCTCGAGCAGATGGGCACCCTGCTGGCCTCGCTGGTGTGGATGGCGTTCGGTGCCGTCGCCGTCCCGATCATGCTCGATCGCATCGACGCCAAGGACATCGTCTATGCCGTCCTGAGCCTCACGGTGGTGCGGATGCTGCCCGTCGCAGTCGCCACGGTCGGTGCGGGCCTCGGGCGCATCACGATCCTGTTCGTCGGCTGGTTCGGGCCGCGTGGCCTGGCCTCGCTGGTGTTCGCGCTTCTCGCGCTGGACGCGCTGGGAACCCACGCGGACGAGGCCGTCACCGTCCTGGCGGCGACCGTCCTGCTCAGCGTCGTCGCCCACGGGCTCACTGCGGCACCGCTCGCCCGTCGCTACGGCAGGTTCGCAGCCGCTGCCGGTCCTGAGCCCGGTGGTCCGGTCACGGTCACCCGGTTGCGAAGGCGGCTGGGTCGATGATGGAGACGACGGCCGCGACGGGGCCGACCCCCACCATGCCGGGGGCGAGGCGCCTCTTCCACGTGATGGTCAAGCCGACGGGGGCCGTGTGCAACCTGGACTGTGAGTACTGCTTCTTCCTGTCCAAGGAGATGTTGTACCCCGGCAGCAGGTTCCGCATGGCCGAGGACCTGCAGGAGACATACATCCGGCAACTGCTGGAGGCCCACCCGGGCGGGTCCGAGGTCGTGATGGCCTGGCAGGGCGGCGAGCCGACCATGATGGGACTGGGCTTCTTCCGGCGGGCGATGGAGCTCCAGAAGCAGTTCAAGCGTCCGGATCAGCGGGTCCTGAACACGCTGCAAACCAACGGAACCCTGCTGGACGACGAGTGGGGCGCGTTCTTGAAGGAGAACGACTTCCTGGTCGGGATCTCGATCGACGGCCCGCCCCGGATGCACGACAGCTATCGCGTCGACAAGGGCGGCAAGCCCACCTCGCACCGGGTGCTGAAGGGTCTGGACGTGCTGAAGAAGCACGGCGTCGAGTGGAACGTGCTGACCACGATCCACGCCGTCAACGGCGATCACGGCGGCGAGGTCTACCGCTACCTCCGCGATGAGCTGGGCGCGTCGTTCATCCAGTTCATCCCCATCATCGAGCGGGCGACGCCGGAGACTCTGCAGATCGCGGACCAGGGCTGGGGCAGCGGCGTGCGCAGCCGGCCCCTTTACGTCCAGGACGGTTCGCTGGCGACCCGTCGCTCGGTCTCGCCCGAGCAGTACGGCCGGTTCATGATCGAGGTGTTCGAGGACTGGGTCCGCCGCGACATCGGGTCGGTGTACGTCCAGATCTTCGACACTGCGCTGGCCTCCTGGTACGGGGAGGGCGGGGGCATGTGCGTGCACGCGGAGACCTGTGGATCCCAACTGGCACTGGAGCACAATGGCGACTTGTATTCGTGTGACCACTTCGTCGAGCCGAACTACCTGCTCGGCAACATCGGCGACCGGACCTTGCTCGAGCTAGCCGACTTGCCGCAGCAGCGGAAGTTCGGACAGGACAAACGCGACACGCTGACACACTTCTGCCGCGACTGTGACGTACTTTTCGCCTGCAACGGGGGTTGTCCCAAGGACCGGTTCATGACCGCTCCGAGCGGTGAGCCCGGCCAGCACTACCTGTGCCCGGGATACCTGTCCTTCTTCCACCATGTCCGCGAGCCGATGACAGCGATGGCCCAGCTCCTTCGGGAGGGCCGTGCCCCATCGGAGCTTATGGCCATCTATGCCCATAACGACGCGGGCCGCGGCCCTAACCAGCCGTGTACCTGCGGGTCGGGGAAGAAATGGAAGAAGTGCCACGGATCAGGCGCCAGCGCGAGACCCCAGTTGCAGCGCGAGGCCTGAACGAGAAAGCTCTCCCCACCCTCGCAAGGAGGATGGGGGCGCCTTTCGGTGCAGGAGGGAGTGCCCGACGGCTGGGACGGGGCCCCCGGCACGAGGAAGGCCAGTACCTCTGCCAGTGGAGCAGTATCCCCTTGGCTGTGCCGATGATCAGATCCTCTGATCCGACCTCCCGAGGTCCGCACCTCACTGGATGTGTCCCTATAGGGGGTCCGAGAAAGCCAGCCGTCTACCGGATCTAGCCGATGCGGACGTGACGCCCTGCCCGCCGGGGTCGGGTCCGGGTTGGCGGTTGGCCCCATCGCGTCGGTCGGCGGTCACCCCTTCAGGGTGAGGCCGGGTGGGTGCCGCCGTCGTACGTTCGACTCATGGTCGAGACGACGATTCGGGTTGAGGGCATGCGGGCGTATCCGCAGGGCGAGCTGTTCCTCTTGACGCGAGGCGAGGACGGCTTCGATGCGCTGGTGTACAACACGACCGGGTGCGGGCCGTGCCCGGACGAGGAGTTCGCGGCGATCGACGTCGAGGCGCTGGCCGCGGAGCACGGGTGCGACCTGGTGTGGAAGAACCCCCGCCGCTTCTGGATGATGGACGCGCTCACGATCGACCTGGTCGGTAAGCCCGCCACGTTCGGTGGTGTGCCGTTCAACCTGGTGGCCAAGATGCACATGCCCGCCGGGTTCGACCCGGGTCAGGACCAGTCTGCGTTCGCCTACCGGCGCACCCAGATCCACCGCAACAGCGTGTACGAGTTCGTCGCCGGGAAGCCGGTTCACCTTCTGCGGTCCCCGGACGAGGTCACCTGGGTCATGCAGACCTTCACTGACCACGTCGCGCCCGACCTGACCGAGGTGAACCTGCCCTCGCTGAGTGAGCGGCTGGCCCTACCTCGAGGGTGGCGGTTCCGGACCGTGACGCTCTCTCGGAACCTGGTCATCACCACCACCGGGCTGGCGAACATCGTGCCGGACGACCTGGCCAACATGTACCAGGGCCTGATTGATGGCGTCGGGAACCTCGACCCGTGGAAGTGAGGGCGGCGTGGGGGCCCCGGTGAAAGTCAGCGTGGACAACTTCGTGCGCGCGGAGACCGCGCGGATGATGACGAACCTGATGGCCGCCGGCGGTGGTGTCAACCGCTTCCGCCACATACGGGTGCCGACCCCGTTGGACCAGCAGACGGCCGTGCGGATGAACCGTGACACGCTGTACAGCTTCGCGGTGGTGGACCTGGCGGACGGGGCCGTGGTCACCCTTCCCGACGCCGGCGCGCGCTACCTCTCGATGGCGGTGGTCAACGCGGACCACTTCACCAACCGGGTGCTTCACGCGCCCGGGAAGCACCGGCTCGAGGTGGCCGAGCACGGCACCCGCTATGTCACGCTCATCGGCCGCGTCCTGGCCAACCCCGCCGACCCGACCGACGTGGCCGCAGCCAACGCGGTGCAGGACCGGTTCGCGGTCGCGGCCGGCTCGGCCGAACCGATGACCGCCCCGGAGTACGACAAAGAGTCCTTCGACGAGGTGCGCTCCGCCCTGCTCGCCTTGGGCCGCACCGTCCCGGGGGGCACTGGCATGTTCGGCACGCAGGACGCCGTAGACCCAGTGCGCCACCTCATCGGCACCGCGACGGGCTGGGGTGGGCTCCCCGAAAGCGAGGCGTTCTACGCCACGGTCGACCCCGGTCTCCCCGTCGGGGAATACCGCATCGTCGTGCACGACGTGCCCGTCGACGCGTTCTGGTCGATCTCGCTGTACGACGCCGACGGCTTCTTCGAAGACAGCGGCGAGGGCGGCTGCACCATCAACCAGTTCACCGCGGTCAAGGAGCCCGACGGCTCAGTGGTGGTGCACCTCGGCGGCTGCTCCGACGGGCGCCCCAACTGCCTACGCCTGATGGACGGCTGGAACTACACCGTGCGGCTCTACCGCCCGCACCCCGAGATCCTCGACCACACGTGGACATTCCCAGCCGTCCAACCCATCCACTGACGCCAAAACCGAGACTCAAGGCGCACCGATCTAGCCGCATTGGGCGTGGTGCCCGAGGGGCAGCCGGTCAGGAGGCGAGTGCCGCTGGGCCCCGGCGGCACCTGCTCTGGGACAGGTGACCTTCTCGATGTCGGCGGGGGAGGGGCCGAGTCCGGCGAACGTGCGCCCCTGGTAGCCCAGGGTGTCCCAGGGCACGACCGACCCCGGGCCGCCGGCGCGCAGCCGCGATGAGTGGGGACAGCACGACCAGTCCGACGTTGTAGTCCGTCACCGCCATGAGCGCCCGGATCTCGTGCTGCCAGTACTGGCCGAGTCCGATGGAGAGGGGCACGAGGACAGCACCACTGACCAGAAAAGCCGGCCACGCCCAGCTGCGGGGCGTTCGAGCCTCACGGTCCGCAAACGCGCGCCACACCCACCCACCCACGGCGCCCAGGCCGTAGCCGATGGCCGCGGTGATGCCCCAGACCAGTCCCTGGATCAGACCCCCGCGGGGGAGCAGGGAGGGCGTGAACGACAGGCACCCGGCGAGAAGTGCCCCCAGCTTCCGGGGAGCGTGACGTGCCCCAGGCGGCGCAGCCTGCCGGGTGTGCGCGGCGCGACGTCCGTGCTGCCATCGGCGTTGTCGGTCTCAGACCCTCCTGGTCCGGTCGGCGCGGCGGGGGTTGTCGTTCCAGTGTCGGTCGGCTCGACAGCCATGGCTTCGTCTCCGGAGGTCACCGCTTCCGACACCTAGACGGTCCGATGGTTGTGGCGTTGTCGACGCACCCAGTGCATCAACGCCTCCGGGATGATGAGGACGATGGCTGCCCCGGCCATGAGGAAGATCAGCGCGAGCATCAAGCCGACCGAGGCGACGACGATCCCATCCACAAACGCCATCACGACCACCCCTTGCCCTATCCGGGTGCCACCACCAGGTGATCAGGCTCCCGCGGTGCCACCTCACGGGGCGTCCTCCCGGCGGGATGATGTTCAAGCCCGACGAATGGTCAGGCCGCCTCGGGGCGGCGTCGACGGTGGTGCCGCCGACGGCCGGGCAGGCCCCGCACCGGAAGGTCGGCGCCACCGCCAGCTCGGGCGCCATGGCGGTCGATGCTCTGCTTCCGCCGTTCGAGTCCTTCACCTGCCACCAGTGCACGACGAGGGCCCGCCCGGCACCAGCCGGGGCGGGGTCTTTCGTGTGTATGCCGGGTGCTCGCCCTGTGGTCGTCCCTGACGGACCGGGGTTACGGCGATCCTGATCCGGGACGTTTGGGGATGGCGATGGCGCGCGCTAGCACCGAACCATCAGGCATGGACCAGGTCCCCACCCCGCTCAGCCCCCGGGTCCGCCACGGGCGGCACCCCGAGCTGCGTGACGTCGCTGCGCAGCTGCACCGCGACTTCGACCCGATCACCGGGGCCGAGGCCGTGGACCGGGTTCTCGATGAGGTCGCGGCCCGGTTCGCCGATGCGCGGGTGCGCACGTTCCTGCCGTTGCTGGTCCACCGCTACGCCCGGAGCGAGCTGCGATCAGCCACCCTCGAGGCGAGCAAGGCCGCGACAGATGGCGCCAACCTCGGCGGCGTCGCGGCTCGAGCCGCGTCGGCGGGCTGACCAGCGTCATGGCAGGCCAACCCTCACCGCCGGCCTCCCGCTCCCGGGGAGTGCAGCTGCGGGCGACCACCGATGGAGGGGTGGCGTTGGACAACCCCACGGACACCGACCTGCTCGGGCTCCTGGAGGACATCGACGCAGGCCAGGGCAGCTGCCTGATCGTCGAACGCCTCGACGACCCCTCCGGCCAGACCTACGTGCAGGTGCTGCGCACCGAGGCCGATCCGGGGTGGGAGGTCGAGCACCGCGCCGGCGGCCCGGAAAGCCATTTCCACACCGCCGTCGGCGACGTCGAGTCCGCGCACCACCTCGTGGCGGGCTGGGCCCTGGACCGCACCGACTGGCTCCACTCCGTCTCGTGGACGCGGGTCGAGTTCAACCCCTAGGCCGCGTGCCCAGCCCGACGGCCAGCACCTCCAGCCCCTCGTGTCCGGAACGCGGCCCCACCCTCAGACGGACCACACCTGTCGGAACTTCCCGCTGCGGGGGTCGGCGAAGGGTGGCTCGGTGGCACGCTCGACGCAGACCGCGGCGGCGCCGTGGGAGGCGAGGAACCCTTCCAACCGCTCCGTCACGGCTGACCACACGGTGGCCGGGTCGGCCCCCGGCGTCGGCTCCAGCCTGATGGTGAGGGTCGTCGGCGCGGTCCGGATCGCCTGGAACCGGCGCACGCCGGGCGTCTCCTCGATGACGGTGCCGAGCGCGAGCGGCAGCACCCGGACCACGCGTCCGTCCGGCAGCTCGAACGCGAGGACGTCGTTGGTGCGACCCTCGACCTTCACCGTCGGCAGCGCGCTCCCGCACGGGCACCGCGTGGCGGCCAGCTCCACCCGGTCGCCGAGGTCGTAGCGGATCACCGGCTGCACCCGGTTGGCGAGGTTGGTCACCAGCACCGTGTGGGACAACGTGCCGGCCGGGACCGGTTGGTAGCGCTCGTCGACCGGCTCGAGCAGGTACCAGTCGGTGTTGACGTGCAACGAGCCGAGCGCGCACTGGACGGCCAGCGCCGGGACCTCCGAGGCTCCGTACCCTTCGATGACCGGGCACCCCAGCGCGGTCTCGATCGCCCGACGAGTGGTGGCCGTCATCGTCTCGCCCGTGCTCGTCGCCCGGAGCGGGCTGATCCAGAGCCGGCCGGCCCGCTGTTCCGCCGCCAGCAACGCCAGCGCGCTGGGGTAGCCCCCGATGAACGTCGGCTGGAACCCGTTCAGCTCCTCCACCAGCTCCGCGACCGGCCTGAGCACCGAGAAGACACGCACCCGCCGCGCCAGGAAGGCCGAGCGTCGCCGGGTGCTCTCGGTGAGCACCACGCCGCCGTAGTGGCCGCCGGTGGCGAACAGGACGGCCGACCGGATCCCGCGGCGTCGCAGCTGTGGCACCAGGTTTCTCATCGCGATGCTTCGCCGCGCGCGAAGGCGGCTGACGACGTGCATGACCCGCCACGACTCGCGGTCATGGAGCAGGATGGCCGGTTCACCGGTCGTCCCCGAGGTGGTGAACACGTGGTAGCGCCCCAGATACGGACTTCCCACGAGGGAGAGGTCGGGGAGGAAGTCGCGCTCGAGTCCCGCCAGGGTGACGTCGGGGTCGGTCACCCACTCGTCGAAGTGGGCCATGAGGTCCCGCTTGCCCACCGGCGGCAGCAGCAGGGGGTCGCTGACCCGCGGGGGCAGGCCCTGGTACAGCCGGCGGTAGTACGGCGACGCCGTCCGCGCATGGCGGACGAGACGGCCCAGGCGCTCCTGTTGAAGCCGATGGATGGCGGCGTCGCCGACCCGCTCGGCACGCCAGGTGCCCCAGACGACCTTGAGCACTGCGACCGTCCCGAAGCGAGGAACTCGCGGCCGGGGCGCGCGCCGAGGGGCCCACCTGGTGCTCATGCCTCAGTTCACTGCGCGCCCACGTCATGGCCGCAGAGGCGTACGTCCCGGGCAGACCGACCGATGCACCGCTGGCCTCAGGCCAGGGCCCCGTCCGTAGTCAGCCGAACGGGGCCCCTTTCGTGTGTATGCCGGGTGCTTGCCCCGCGTCAGCAGGTCGCCGGTTCGAGGGACGCCTGGCCGGGCTGCGGCGCGTGGTGGCGCGCGCCGGTCCGCTCGGCGCCGACGCCCGCGGCCACGACGAACGCCATGCCGGCCAGGGCGACGGGGTCCGGCACCTGGTGCAGCAGGACCAGGCCGGCGACGAGCGCGATCGCGGGCTCGAGGCTCATGAGGGTGCCGAACGCGGCCGTTGTCAGCCGGCGCAGGGCCAGCAGCTCCAGGCTGAACGGGACCACCGGCAGGAGCAGGGCCAGGCCGAGACCGGCCAGGGCGAGGGACGGCGTGAGGTGGGGCAGGACCGAGCCGCCGGCGACGGCGGTCGCGACGAGGCCGGCCACGGGCAGCGACACCGCCAGCCCCTGGATCCCCGACACCTCGTCGCCGACCGCCTGGGTGAGCAGGATGTAGGCCGCCCAGCATGCCGCGGCGCCGAGGGCGAAGCCGACCCCGACCAGGTCGGCCGTGCCCTCCCACGGGCGGGTGAGCAGCAGCACGCCGGCCGCGGCGAGGGCCGGCCACACCAGCTGGCGGGCCCGGTGGCTGCGTGCGGCCGCCACGCCCAGCGGCCCCAGGAACTCCAGGGCGCTGGCGGTGCCGAGGGGCAGCCGGGCGACCGCCGCCATGAAGAGCATCGTCAGCCCGGCTGTGACCACACCGAGCGCGGCCGCGGTCAGCAGCCCGCGGCGGCCGAACCGGGACGGCCGGGGACGGACCACGACGAGCAGGACGAGGCCGGCCCAGGCCAGCCGCAGCCACGCCGCGCCCAGCGGCCCGACCCGGCTGAACAGGCCTACCGACAGGGCGAGCCCGAGCTGGACGCAGGTCATGGACCCGACGGCCATGAGGGTGCCGGTTCGGGCGTGGCTGCGGGCGGTGGTGGGCGTGCTCATGGCTCCAGTAGAGCCAGTGACGACCGTCCGTGTCCACGTGAGAAACATAGACATACCGTTCGCGAATCCTGAACAATCGGGAGATGGACCCGCGCCGCCTGGAGATGCTGCTGCAGCTGTCGCGCCTGGGGTCGATGCGCGAGGTCGCCGAGTCTCTGGGCACCACCACCTCGACCGTCTCCCAGCAGGTCTCCGCCCTAGCCCGTGAGGTCGGCACCCCGTTGGTCGAGCCGGTCGGACGCCGGGTGCGCCTCACCCCGGCCGGGCGGCGGCTGGCCGACCACGCGGTCACCGTCCTCGCGGCGCTGGAGGAGGCCCGGCTCGACCTCGACCCGTCCGCCGAGCCGGTGGGCACGGTGCGGGTGGCCGCGTTCGCCACGGCCGTCCGCCGCGCCCTGCTGCCCGTCGTGGCGCAGCTCGCCGAGCGGCATCCCGGCGTCGGCCTGCGCATCCACGAGCACGAGCCGGCAGAGGCGTTGCAGCTGCTGGCCGCCGACGACGTGGACCTGGCGCTGACCTACGACTACGACCTGGCGCCGGCGACGTTCGACCCGGCCGTGGACACCGCGCCGCTGGGCACCGCGGCTTGGGCGCTCGGGGTGCCGGCTGGGGTCGACCGGGCGGACGGGATCGCACGCGCCGTGGTCGGCCGGTTCCGTGACGCGGACTGGATCGTCAACTCGCGCAACACCGCTGACGAGGAGGTCGTGCGCATCCTCGCCTCGTTGGCCGGCTTCGCGCCGCGCGTGGCGCACCGGGCCGACAGCCTGGACCTGGTCCAGGACATGGTGGCGGCGGGCCTGGGTGTGGGTCTGCTGCCGGCCGATCAGCCGACGATCCCGGCGGTCGCGTTGCTGCCGCTGCATCAGCCCGACGTGACGCTGCGCGCCTACGCCGTCACCCGTCGCGGGCGGGCGGCGTGGCCCCCTCTGGCCGCGGTCCTGCGGCTGCTCGAGGGGGCCACGCTGACCTGAGCCGGCGACCGCTCGCGGCGTCCGTCGGCCTTCAGCGGGCGGCCGACACCAGCCACGGATGGTGCAGGTCCAGGTAGGTCACGGTGCCCATGACCTCCTGCTCCTCGCGCATCGCCTCGGCGAGGTCGGCGGGCATCTCGGCGCGCTCGTGGGCACGCGCCTGCGCCTCGTCGGTGAAGTACACCGTCTCGACATAGTCGCCGTTGGGCTGCAGCGCCACGGTGCCGCCGATGATCTCGGGGCGCAGCCGATGGATCTCCTCTGCGCTGCGCTCGAGCAGCTCGCGCATCCGGGTGGCGTCGCTGGTGTGGCCCTCCATGACCTGCACGAAGCCGGCGTCGTCCGAGCCGCCCTGCAGCCACTCGGACACGTCGGGGCAGTCGATGAACGTCACCGGACCGGCGAAGCACGTCTCCGTCTCGGCCCACCACGCGCCCTGTTCGAGCCGCTCGCTGTTGCGCCGTGCCGCGTCCTCGGACTCGAAGCGCACCGTGCACACGTAGGTGCCGTCGTCGGTGGTGCCGGCGGTCGAGCCCAGCCAGCCGGTCGCGCCCGGCTGCAGCTCACGGACCCACGCGTCCATCTGCGCCTGCAGGCGCTCGGCGTCGGCGACCTTGCCTTGGATGACCTGGATGAACATCGTGACCTCCTGGCGTGGCCGTCGCGATCAGCACCCAGCCGGGGCGCTGGCTGCCTGCGAACGCGCAACGCGCCACCAGCAACGTTCGTCCTGGTCCCGGTGGTCCGGCAAGGGGGTCCGCCCCTTCCGGCGCCGCACGGTGCAAGGCCCCCTCCGGCACCAGCCGGAGGGGGCCTCTCCCGCGACGCCCGGTATGTCGGGTGTCTGGCTCAGCCGCGCCGCGTCCGGTCCATCCGGGCGGACACCGCGGCCAGGGCGAGGCCGACCAGCGTGACCAGGGCGCCCACCCACGGGGTCGCCCCGAGGCCGAGGGGGCTGTCGACGACCACGCCGCCGAGGAACGCGCCGCCGGCGATACCGAGGTTGAACGCGCCGATGTTCAGTGCCGAGGCGACATTGGGTGCGCCCTCGGCCTTGTCCATCACCCGCAGCTGCAGACCGGGCACCGTGCCGAAGCCGGCGGCGCCGAGCAGGAACACGGTGACTGCAGCGGCGACCTGGTGGTGGGCGGTCACCGACAGCGCTGCCAGGACCGCGGCGAGGGCCGTGAGGATCCCCATGAGGGCGCGCATGACGTGCCGGTCCGCGAGCTTGCCGCCGAGGGTGTTGCCGACGAACAGGCCCAGGCCGAACAGGACGAGCAGCGCCGTCACCATGGACTGCGAGAACCCGCTGATCTGCTCCAGGATCGGGGCGATGTAGGTGAAGGCCACGAAGATGCCGCCGTAGCCGAACAGCGTCATCGCCAGGGCCAGCAGGACCTGCGGGCGGCGCAGCACCCCCACCTCCTGACGCAGGCTGGGCGGGTCCTGGACCTTCAGGGACGGCACGAGCACGGCGATGAGCGCGGCGCCGACGACGCCGAGCGCCGTGATGACCCAGAACGTGGCGCGCCAGCCGAGCTGGTGGCCGATGACGGTCCCGGCGGGCACGCCGATGACGTTGGCGAAGGTCAGGCCGGTGAACATCGTCGCGATGGCGGCGGCGCCCTTGCCCGGGGGCACCACCTGGGTGGCGACGATCGAGCCGACCGCGAAGAAGGTGCCGTGGGCGAAGGCGGCGATGACGCGCGCGGTCATCAGGACCCCATAGCTCGGGGCGAGGGCCCCGACGAGGTTGCCCACGATGAAGATGGCCATCAGGCCGATGAGCAGGTGCTTGCGGTCCAGCCTGCCGGTGAGGGCGGTCAGCAGGGGAGCGCCGACGGCGACGCCGGCCGCGTAGCCGCTGACCAGCAGCCCTGCGGCGGACAGCGAGACGTGCAGGTCGGACGAGATGTCCGGGAGCAGCCCGGCGACGATGAACTCGGTCATGCCGATCCCGAACGCGCCGATCATCAACGCCACCAAGGCTGCTGGCGGACGGCGCGACGAGGTGCGGTTGGTCTCTGCGGCCCGTGTCGTGGGCTCGGCGAGCTGGGTGCTCACGTGATCCTCCCTGGTGCAATATGCGGCGTCTGCAACTAGCAGCGCCAAGAAGGAATGTAGTTGCAGACGCGCTTTATTTCAAAACGCGTTAAGATGGGGGCGCCAGAACGGGCCGGCGGGACGCCGGCTGCTCGAGGAAGGAGCGCTCCGATGGGGATCGCCGATGACGCCGTCCAGATCCGGGCGCAGGGGTGGCGCACCCTCGCCGCGCTGCACGGGCGGATCGAGGCCGCCCTGGAGAAGGCGCTGCAGTCCGGCCACGACCTGTCGGTGGTCGAGTTCACCGTCCTGGATGCGCTCTCGCGCCAGGACGGCTGGCACATGCGGATGCAGCAGCTCGCGCGAGCCGCCGCACTCTCGGGGAGTGCCACGACCCGACTCGTCACCCGGCTGGAGGATCGCGGCCTGCTGACCCGGATCCTGTGCCAGGAGGACCGGCGGGGGATCTACACCGAGCTCACCGACGCGGGCCGCGAGCTGCTCGACGCGGCCCGGCCGACCCACGACGAGGTGCTCGGTAGCGCCCTGGCCGAGGCCGAGCAGATGCCCGAGCTGGCGCCGCTCGTCACGGCCCTGCACCACCTGCCCGCCCCCGGTGCCGAGGGTCCCCGCCGCGTCGAAGCCTCCGCCTGATCACCGGCCGACCCGCCTGCGGCTCAAGGTCTTTCGGGACTTGCCTGCCGAGGCCGCCAGGGGCACGGTAAGGCCAACGGAGCCCCGAAGCCGCGGGCTCCCCGGCCCCGAGGAGGAGGTCATGGAGGTCGACCAGGAGGTCCACGACCACGCCCAGCTGGAGATCCAGTCGGTGATCAACAAGGTGGCCGCGGCCCAGCTCAACCACCCCATGCTCGAGATCGAGGCCACCCTCGAGCGCGAGCTCAGGGCGGCCGGCCACTGGCCCCAACCCAAGCCCTGGCTGCGCGCCGTGGCGCTGGAGCTGGCCGACGGGCGGGTCTACATCGTCACCAAGCACGCCTGGGCCGACCCGCACGGGCACTGAGCCTCAGCCCACCAGCCGCCGCGGCTCGGCGGGTCAGGCGCCTTGCCTTGCCCTCCACCCCAGCCAGGTGGTCCTCCAGCAGGCGGCTTGCCTCCTCCGGCGGTCAACCGTTTCCCGGCGGCGGCGCGGTGGCGGTGGCATTCGCCGGCTGCGGGATACCGTCACCGCATGGACCTCTACATCGCGGTGAGCCCTGTCCCGGAGCGCGGCCACTGGCAGGCCGCGCTGGTGCCGCCGGCCGAGGCGTCCGACCCGACCAGGGCCGTTCGTGACATCACCACCCGGGCCGACATCACCGCTCTGCAGCAGGAGTGGAACGTCTCCGAGGTGCGCTACGCCGACGAGATGGAGCCCGAGGACATCCCGGCTGGCTGACCCCGCCGGAGGGCCCGGCGGGGTCAGGGGGTGGTCAGGCCGGCGCCCTCACCTGTGGCACCAGCCCAGGTTGTCCGGGAGGGCCTTGCCGCAGTCGTTGCCGCGGACCACGTTGCCGGAGCCGGTCTTGTCCCAGACGATGTCGGCCGGGACGTTGCCGTGGGCGTCGTTGCCGGCCACGGTGTTGTCCGTCGGGTCCGTGCCGTGCATCGCCTTCGTCGAGACGATCGCGATCCCACCCGAGCCCAGGGTCGGGCCACCGGGCTTGTTGTTGTTGACGGTGTTGTCGCGGACCACGCTGTCGTGCACCCCCGCCAGCAGGATGCCGAGGCCGGACAGGGCCGGGCCGTCCTCGCCGGCCGGGCACGCCTTGTCGTTGGCCCAGACGGTGTTGCCGGCGATGCGGTAGTCACCGGCCGGGATGTCGTACGGCGCCTCGCCGCCGGTGTTGAGGGCCATCACGCCGACGCAGTTGCCCCAGACGTGGTTGTCGAGGGCGGACAGTCCGGTGCTGTCCCGGAGGAAGATGCCGAAGTTGCTGTGGTCGCTCCAGCTGTCCCGGACGACGCTGTCGCCGTGGGGCGAGTCGCCCAGGTAGAGGCCGGCCTCGCCATCCCACGACGCGGAGTCATGGGCGAACAGCGAGTGGATGGACGCGAACCGCGCGATGCCGTACTGGCCGTTGTGGTCCGACCGGACGTGAGTCACCAACAGGTGGTCGGTGTTGAAGCCGACCACGCCGATCCCGGAGAACCCGGTGAAGCGGATGCGGGAGACCGAGACGTCCTTGAGCCTGTCGGTGAAGATCGGGTTGAACTTGGAGTCCGTCGCGCCGAACAGGCAGAGCCCGTGGACCCCGCCCATCACCGTGCAGCCGGGGTGGCTCGACGGCGGCCGGACAGTCGTCCTGTCCCAGCCGGCGCCCCGGATCGTCAGCGACTTGGTGATGATGACGCTGTCGTGGAACGTGCCCGCCTTCAGCAGCAGGGTGTCCCCGTCGTGTGCCTTGGCCACGGCGGCGGCGATGGTGCCTGTGCCGGGGTGGACGGTCCACGTGTGGTGGTCGCTGCCGCCGGCCCGGGCGGGCACGGCGAGCAGCGCGGAGGCAATGGCCGTGACCCCTGCGACCAGGGTCACGCGATACCGATGGCGCATGGCTCCCCCTTCACGATGGAGTCGAGGTGTGGCCGAGCGGCCGCTTCCGGTCTATGCCCGCGAGCACGTGGCGCTGCTCCACCAAAGGGGGCATCGCCGCGCTACGTCGGGACCGTCCGAAGGGGTGACACGGACGCGGGGGCGCCGATTTCAGGTCCGGGGCCGGGAACGTGTACTCTCGGCGACGCAAAGCCGGGCGGCGACAGCCGTTCGACTTGCCCCAATAGCTCAGTCGGCAGAGCGTTTCCATGGTAAGGAAAAGGTCTAGGGTTCGATTCCCTATTGGGGCTCAGTCCGGGTCCGGCGGCCGCTCCTCGGGGCGGCCGACCGGGGCACCGGAACCCCTGGCGGGGTAGCTCAGGTGGTCAGAGCACACGGCTCATAATCGTGGTGTCGCGGGTTCAAGTCCCGCCCCCGCTACCAGCGCGATTTCGGGATCTCCCTCGGGATCGCGTACTCTGGTGCGTCGTTGCGCGCTCGCTGCGCACGCGCCCTACCCGTAGTTCTTCCGTGAGTTTCGAGAGCAGGTTGCCCCGTGGCCAGCAAGAGCACCGACGTCCGCCCCAAGATCACGATGGCGTGCGTGGACTGCAAGGAGCGCAACTACATCACCAAGAAGAACCGCCGCAACGACCCTGACCGTCTGGAGCTGGCGAAGTTCTGCCCCCGCTGCGGCAAGCACACGCAGCACCGCGAGACCCGCTGAGGTCACGCCCAACGGCATACCGGCCGCCCCTGCACTGCGCTGCGGGGGCGGCCGTTTTTTCGTGCCACCGGGCGCTCCCCTAGGGTGGTCGCCATGGCCGTGAACGCGAGTTTCGCCGGGCGCACCTACCCGGCCACCGCCCCGTATGCCGTGGGCCGGGAGAAGATCCGGGAGTTCGCCGAGGCGGTGGGTGCGGTCGACCCCGTGCACACCGACACCGAGGAGGCGCGGGCGCGCGGCTACCGCGACGTCATCGCACCCCCCACGTTCGCCGTGCTCATCGCCCAGCGTTGCGACAAGCAGCTGATCGCCGATCCCGACGCGGGCATCGACTTCAGCCGGGTCGTGCACGGTGAGCAGAAGTTCGCCCACCACCGGCCGATCACCGCCGGCGACGAGATCGTCGGGGAGCTGCACGTCGACACCGTCCGCGAGGCCGGCGGCCACGCCATGGTCACCACCCGCACGGAGCTGTCCACCACCGAGGGTGAGCGGGTCTGCACCGCCACCTCGACCATCGTGATCCGGGGAGGCGAGTGATGGCCCTGTCCGTCGCCGACGTCCGGGCGGGCCAGGCGCTGCCCGGCCGCACCGTCCACATCACCCGAGCCACCCTCGTGCAGTACGCCGGGGCCTCCCTGGACCGCAACCCCATCCACTGGGACGAGCGCTTCGCCACCTCGGTCGGGCTGCCCGACGTCATCGCCCACGGCATGTTCACGATGGGCGCCGCCGTCAACGTCGTCAGCGACTGGGTCGGGGACGCCGGCCGGGTGGTCGACTACGGCGTGCGCTTCACCAAGCCGGTCGTCGTGCCCCACGACACCGGGGCCGACGTCGAGGTCACCGGCGTGGTGAAGTCCGTCGACGAGCAGGCCAAGCGGGCCACCGTCGAGCTGACCGCGACCTGCAACGGCGAGAAGGTCCTGGGCCGGGCCCTGGCCGTCGTCGCGCTGGACTGACCGGATGCGCGAGGAGCACGACGCCCCCCTGGCCGACCTGACCACCATGCGGGTGGGCGGTCCCGCCGCCCGGCTGGTGACCGTGACGACGACCGACGAGCTGGTCGACGCGGTCCGTGAGGTCGACGACGCCGACGAGCCCCTGCTGGTCGTCTCCGGCGGGTCCAACCTGCTCATCGCGGACGAGGGTTTCGCCGGCACCGTGGTCCGGGTGGCCACCTCCGGCATCACCGTCGAGTCGGCCGACCAGTGCGGTGGCGCGACGGTGCGCGTGGCCGCCGGCGAAATCTGGGACGACGTCGTCGTCCGGGCGGTCGACGAGGGCTGGGCCGGCATCGAGGCGCTCTCGGGCATCCCCGGCTGTGCCGGTGCCACCCCGATCCAGAACGTCGGGGCCTACGGCCAGGAGGTCGCCCAGACCATCGCGCAGGTGCGGGTCTGGGACCGCCGGGAGCAGCAGGTGCACACCTTCGCCAACGCGGACTGCGCCTTCACCTACCGGCACAGCCTGTTCAAGTCGACCTCCCGCTACGTCGTGCTCGACGTGGTGTTCCAGCTGCGCGTCGGCACCATGTCCGAGCCGGTCGGCTACGCCGCGCTGGCGCAGGGCCTCGGCGTCGCGGAGGGGGAGCGGGTGCCGCTCGCCGACGCGCGGGCGGCCGTGCTCGAGCAGCGGCGCCGCCGCGGCATGGTCCTGGACCCCGCCGACCACGACACCTGGAGCTGCGGGTCGTTCTTCACCAACCCGCTGCTGTCACCGCAGGCGTATGCCGCGCTGCAGGACCGTGCGCGAGCCCGCCTCGGTGTCGAGGCAGCGCCGCCGGAGTTCCCGGCACCCGACGGCATGGTCAAGACCAGCGCTGCGTGGCTGATCGACCAGGCCGGCTTCGCCAAGGGCCACGGCCTGCCCGGGCCTGCGGCCCTGTCGACCAAGCACACGCTGGCGCTGACCAACCGGGGCGGGGCCAAGGCGGCGGACGTCCTCGCGCTGGCCCGCGAGGTGCGTGACGGGGTGCAGGACGCCTTCGGCGTCACCCTCGTCAACGAGCCCGTCCTGGTGGGGCTGACCCTCTAGCCCGCACCCGGCATACCCGGTGGTGCCTCGTCAGCCGACGTCGCGCCTGACCGTGGTGGCACCGTCGGCGAGGCCGAAGCCGATGATGCGCCGGGGATGGATCCGGATCACCTCGCGGGAGAAGTAGGGCGCCGGCGGGTCGACGTCGGTGAGCGCCTCCGCCTCGCCCCGGATCTCCAGGCAGCGCACCACCCAGGGCGTGACCGAGGCGATGTCGTCGACGACGAAGGCGACCTGGGGGTGGGTCTGCACGTTGCGGAACTTGCGGGTCGCCCCCATCCGCCGTCCCGGGATGTCGATCGTTCCGTCGAGGTTGACGTGGAACGAGACCGGGTTGTTCTGCAGGTCGCCGCCGGGCGCCATGGTCGCCAGCCGGCCGAGCCGCTGCGACGCGAGGTAGGCCAGCTCCTCAGGGGTGAACGTCATGCCTCATCCTCGGAGCTCAACGGCCCTTGACGTCAAGGCCGGTCTGCGGCGTTCACCCGGCCGGGGGCACGGGCGCCGAGGCCAGCCACGCGTCGACATCGGCGAGCAAGGCCGCCTTGGTCCCCGCCGGCGCCCGCGACCCGCGGATCGACCCGCGGGCCAGCTCGGCCAGCTCGGCGTCGGTGAACTCGTGCACCTCCCGCGCCGTCTCGTACTGCGCCGCCAGCCGCGAACCGAACAACAGCGGGTCGTCGGCCCCCAGCGCGACCTGCACCCCGGCCGAGACCAGCTCGCGCAGCGGCACCGCCGAGTCCTCGGTGTAGACCCCGAGCGCCACGTTGCTGCCAGGGCACACCTCGAGGGTCGTGCCGCTCGCGGCCACCCGCTCGAGCACCGCGGGGTCCTGCACGCTCTGCACGCCGTGCCCGATCCGGTCGGGATGGAGCGTCTCCAGCGTCTCGGCCACCGCGGACGCCCCGAGGAGCTCCCCGCCGTGCGGCACCGAGGCCAGCCCGGCCCGGCGGGCGATCGCGAACGCCGGGGCGAAGTCCGCAGTGACCCCACGCCGCTCGTCGTTGCTGAGCCCGAAGCCGACCACCGTGCCCGCCCCGTCCCCGGCGTACCGCGCCGCCAGCCGGGCGAGGGTCCGGGCGTCGAGGGGGTGCCGGATCCGGCTGGCCGCGACGACGACGGCCACCGCAGTGCCGGTCTCGGCCGAGGTCTTGGCCGCCTCGTCGAGCACGATCTCCAGCGTCGGGGTGATCCCGCCGAGGTGCACCGCGTAGGAGGTCGGGTCGACCTGGATCTCCAGCCACCGCGAGCCCTCGGCCGCGTCGTCCTCGCCGGCCTCGCGCACGATCCGGCGCATGTCCGCCTCGTCACGCACGCACGCCCGGGCCATGTCGTAGAGCCGCTGGAACCGGAACCAGCCCCGCTCATCGGTGGCGCGCAACCGCGGCGGCCAGCCCGAGGTCAGCGCCTCGGGAAGCGTGATGCCGTGCTTGGCGGCCAGCTCCAGCAGGGTGGGAAGGCGCATCGACCCGGTGAAGTGCAGGTGCAGGTGCGCTTTCGGGAGCCGGTCGACCGGTCGATGCATGCGCGACAGTGTGTCAGCCTCGGCGGGTGGCCACCCCCGGGATCGGTCAGGCAGCGGCGAGGCTCACTCCTCGACCACGTGCATGGCGGCCTCCTCGGCCGAGGCGCCGGCACCGTCGATGCCGACGTCGCCTCCCCACAGCTCGGACTCCTCGTCCTCGTGGGCGCCCTCGTCCGGGTCGACCAGCCGGCCGGCCCGGCGGTCGCCGACCTCGCCGTCGTCGAGGAACTCGTCCTCCTCGCGCGGGGCGTCCGGGTCCTCCTCGCGGTCCTCGAGCGGGTCGTCGAACGCCGCCGACGGGTCCGGCTCCTCCTGGCGCATGCGCTGCTCGAGGCTCTCGCCCTGGTGCTGCTCCGAGGCGGTCGTCCCGAAGGCGTTGACGCCCCGAGGCCGCTCCGGCGGGGACCAGCCCTCGTCGAGGATGTCCTCCACGCCGCGGTACCGCTCGTCGAGCGTGTCACCCGGCTGGAGCTGGGTCTCGTCGTCGACGCTGTACTCGTCGTAGGACTCGTTGTCGCTCATGCACCGAGCCTGCCACGGCCCCCGCCGCCCCGCGAGGGACCGAGGACCCCACACACGACCGCGACCCGCCCCCGGGTCGGGGACGGGCCGCGGTGGGGAGAACGTCAGTGCGCCTCGGCGAGCAGCTTCTGGATGCGCCCCACACCCTCGGCGAGGTCGGCGTCCCCGAGCGCGTAGGACAGGCGCAGGTAGCCGCTGGGGCCGAACGCCTCGCCCGGCACGACAGCCACCTCGACCTCGTCGAGGATCAGCTCGGCCAGCTCGACCGAGGTGGCCGGCACCTTGCCGCGGATCGTCTTGCCGAGCACGCCCTTGACCGAGGGGTAGACGTAGAACGCGCCCTGCGGCGTCGGGCAGCTCACGCCGGGGATCTCGTTGAGCATGTCGACGATGGTCCGGCGGCGCCGGTCGAAGGCCACCTTCATCTCCTCGACGGCGTCCAGCGAGCCGTTGAGCGCCGCGATGGCAGCCCGCTGGGACACGTTGGACACGTTGGACGTGGCGTGCGACTGCAGGTTGGTCGCCGCCTTGATGACGTCCCTGGGCCCGACCATCCAGCCCACCCGCCAACCGGTCATGGCGTAGGTCTTGGCGACCCCGTTGAGCACGACGCAGGTGTCGGCCAGGCCGGGGACCTCCACCGGCATCGACGCCGAGCGCGCCCCGTCGTAGGTCAGGTGCTCGTAGATCTCGTCGGTGACGACCCAGATGCCGTGCTCGAGGGCCCACTCGCCGATGGCGCGGACCTGCTCGGCGGGGTAGACCGCCCCGGTGGGGTTGGAGGGGGAGCAGAACAGCAGCACCTTGGTCTGCGGGGTGCGCGCGGCCTCGAGCTGCTCGACGGTGACGAGGTAGCCCTGGTCCTCGCCGGCGAACACCTCGACCGGCGTGCCCCCGGCGAGCTTGATCGCCTCGGGGTAGGTGGTCCAGTACGGCGCCGGCAGCAGCACCTCGTCGCCCGGGTCGAGCAGCGTGGCGAAGGTGTTGTAGACGGCCTGCTTGCCGCCGTTGGTGACGAGCACCTGCTCGGGGGTCACGGCATACCCGCTGTCGCGCGCGGTCTTGGCGACGATGGCCTTCTTCAGGTCCGGGAGGCCGCCGGCCGGCGTGTAGCGGTGGTTGGCGGGGTCGTGCGCGGCGGCGACCGCGGCCTCGACGATGTAGTCCGGCGTCGGGAAGTCCGGTTCCCCGGCGCCGAACCCGATGACGGGCCGGCCCTCGGCCTTGAGCGCCTTGGCCTTGGCGTCGACGGCGAGCGTGGCGGACTCGGCGATGGCGCCGATGCGCCGGGAGATGCGGCGGGCGGGGACGGTGGAGGCAGCTGACTCGGTCACGCCCATCATGGTCCCAGACCTGCCGCGGGCCGTGCCATGGCGTCCGCGCTCCGGTCGCCCCCGCCGTGCGGGAACTGGCCCGGGGAAAAGAAAAGGTGGCCCCGGGGTCGAGACCACCCCCACGGGTCGGGCACAATGGTCGGGCATCACCGCGAGTTCGCTTTGGGCCCCATCCCTCGCGTATGCTCGCCCCTTGGGTGGTTGACGACAACCATGCTGACGCATGCCCGATACCACCCGTAGGGCAGTGGCTCAATTGGTAGAGCACCGGTCTCCAAAACCGGCGGTTGGGGGTTCGAGTCCCTCCTGCCCTGCGTCGTAGATGCCGATGACGTTCGGCGTCGGCATCCCAGCCAGGAGTGCCGGCGCCGAAGGTCACAGGTCAGCAACCGAGAAGAGGACCAGTGACGAACGTGAGCACGGCCGACACCCGCGGCTCCGGCCGCCGCGGCGGGTCTGCCCGCAAGCGCGGCAACGTTGTCACGCGTCTTTTCCGTGCCGTCGGGCTGTTCGTCAGCCAGATCATCGACGAGCTGCGCAAGGTCGTCCGGCCCACCCGCCACGAGCTGCTCACCTACACCAGCGTCGTCATCGTGTTCGTCGTCGCGGTCATGCTCTACGTGTCCGTGCTCGACTTCGGGTTCGGCAAGCTGATCCTGTGGGTGTTCGGCAGCTAGCCCGTCCCGGCCGGTTCCCGGCCCACGGCCGCCCCACGGCGGCCGACAGACCAGAGTTACGGAAGTAGGTCACCAGCGTGTCCGACCAGTGGAGCTCCGAGGCGCCGCGCGAGAGCGGTGCTGACGTCGACGTCGTCGAGACCTCTGTCGAGGAGGTGGCTGCGCCGGAGGCCGGCGACGTCGTCGCCGAGGCCCCCGAGGCTGCGCCGACCCCCGAGGCGACCGAGAGCGCTGAGCCGACCGAGTCCGCCGATCCGGTCAAGGAGTTCAAGGACGCCCTGCGCCGCCAGGAGGGTGACTGGTACGTCATCCACTCCTACGCGGGCTACGAGAACCGCGTGAAGACCAACCTCGAGACGCGCGTGACCAGCCTCAACATGGAGCCCTACATCTTCCAGGTGGAGGTCCCCATGGAGGAGGTCACCGAGATCAAGAACGGCCAGCGCAAGCTGGTCCGTCGCGTCCGGATGCCCGGCTACGTCCTGGTCCGCATGGACCTCACCGACGAGAGCTGGGGCGCCGTGCGCCACACCCCGGGCGTGACCGGCTTCGTCGGCCACACCCACCAGCCGGTGCCGCTGAGCCTCGACGAGGTGTTCACGATGCTGGCCCCCAACCTCGAGACCAAGGACGAGGCCGCCGCCCCCGGCAAGGCCGGCGCCAAGAAGACCGCCGACATCAAGGTCGTGGACTTCGAGGTCGGCGAGTCCGTCACCGTCATGGAGGGTCCGTTCGAGACCCTGCCTGCCACGATCTCCGAGATCAACGCCGAGTCGCAGAAGCTCAAGGTGCTGGTCTCGATCTTCGGCCGGGAGACCCCGGTCGAGCTGTCGTTCAACCAGGTCGCCAAGATCTGACCGGACGACGTCCGCTCGCGGACGCTGCAACCGGGTCATCGCCCACGGCGTAGGCCCACACCACAAGAAAAGGACCCCACGCAATGCCTCCCAAGAAGAAGAAGGTCTCCGGCTTCATCAAGCTGCAGATCCAGGCCGGTGCTGCCACGCCCGCGCCGCCCGTGGGCCCCGCCCTCGGTCAGCACGGTGTCAACATCATGGAGTTCGTCAAGGCGTACAACGCTGCGACGGAGTCCCAGCGCGGCAACGTCATCCCGGTCGAGATCACGGTCTACGAGGACCGGTCCTTCACCTTCGTCACGAAGACCCCGCCGGCCGCCGAGCTGATCAAGAAGGCCGCCGGTGTGGCCAAGGGCTCCGGCGAGCCGCACAAGACCAAGGTCGCCAAGCTCACCGCTGACCAGGTCCGTGAGATCGCCCAGCAGAAGATGGAAGACCTCAACGCCAACGACATCGACGCCGCGAGCAAGATCATCGCCGGCACCGCCCGCTCCATGGGCATCACCGTCGAGGGCTGACCAGGCTTGAGCGGGCTCGCCCCGCTCGAACCGCCGGTATGCCGGTAGCCCACCTCCCGAGGTGGGCTACCGGCAGGCCGACAGTGGCAGGGCCACGCGCTGGCCCGAGGACCACGACTCCACCACCACCACGAAACACACAGGAGCAGAAGTGAAGCGCAGCAAGTCCTACCGCGCCGCCGCCGAGAAGATCGACGCCGGCAAGCTCTACGCACCGCTCGAGGCCGTGCGTCTGGCCAAGGACACCTCCACCACCAAGTACGACGCGACCGTCGAGGTGGCCATGCGTCTGGGCGTCGACCCGCGCAAGGCCGACCAGATGGTCCGCGGCACCGTGAACCTCCCGCACGGCACCGGCAAGACCGCCCGGGTCCTGGTCTTCGCCACCGGCGAGCGTGCGGAGCAGGCCACCGCGGCCGGCGCCGACTACGTCGGCTCCGACGAGCTGCTCGACAAGGTCGCCGGCGGCTGGCTCGACTTCGACTCCGTCGTCGCCACCCCCGACCTCATGGGCAAGGTCGGTCGCCTGGGCAAGGTTCTCGGTCCCCGCGGCCTCATGCCCAACCCGAAGACCGGCACGGTGACCATGGACGTCGCCAAGGCTGTCTCCGACATCAAGGGCGGCAAGATCGAGTTCCGCGTCGACAAGCACGCCAACCTGCACTTCATCATCGGCAAGTCCTCGTTCGACGAGGCCAAGCTGGTGGAGAACTACGGTGCGGCCCTCGAGGAGATCCTGCGACTCAAGCCGTCCGCGGCCAAGGGTCGTTACATCCAGAAGGCGACGCTGACCACGACGATGGGCCCCGGCATCCCGCTGGACCCCAACCGCACCCGCAACCTGCTGGCTGAGGAAGAGGCGCAGGTCTGATCCTCCTCCGCACACGACGAAGCCGCGCCGGGCTCCCCGGCGCGGCTTCGGTCGTTGCCGCCCTGGTGCTGAGCCTGGGCGTCGCCGCCTGCGACGACTCGCCCCCGGTCCCGCAGCACTCGGCCGGCCAGCGCGTCGCCGCCGGGCCGCTGTTCGGTGACATGGTCAAGCGGATCGAGTCCCGGCGTACGGTGCACTTCTCCAGCCAGGGCCCGACCGGCACCGGGTCCGGTGACATCGTCATCGACGGAGCGAGGTCGCGGTTGTCGTTCGCGGGCGACCAGAACGGCGAGAGCACCGAGCTGCGCGTCTTCGGCGACTCCGTCTACATCTCCGACACCTCCCAGCCCGGCCGCAAGTGGCTGCGGCTCTCGTCCTCGGGTGGCGACCAGCTCTCCGTGATGATGGCTCCAGTGGTCGCGGTCATCACCGCCTCGCTGAACCCGGCCAACCAGGTGCGCCTGTATGCCGGTGCGGCGCCGTTCACGACCGTCGGCCCGGAGCGGGTGGGGGACCGGCAGACCACCCACTACAAGGGCAGCATCCAGGCTGCGGCGTTGCTGCCGCTCCTTCCCGCCCAGGTCCAGGCGCAGGTCCGCGACCGCCTCACGGGCTCCGTCGCGGTCGAGGTCTGGATCGACCAGGACGGCCTGCCTGCCCAGATCAGCTCGACGAAGCCGGGGGAGGGGCCCACGGTCACGACCTACACCCGCTGGGGCCAGGACGTCGACGTCACCCGGCCGGCGCAGGACGAGGTCGCAGACCCGCCCCGGCTCCCGCCCCAGCCCACGGCGTCCACCGGCGGTCCGTGACCGGCCGTCACCCCGGTGGGCCACAGAGGGCCCACCCCGTGGTTATGCTCGATGATCGGCCCGCGCGCCGCTGGCGACCCCTGCGGCTCGCCGTCCACGTACCTCGACCTCTCCAGGGGGATGAGAGATGAAGAAGCTCCTGACCGTTCTCGCCGGCTCGGCACTGCTCGCGGTCGCCGGCTGCTCCGGCGGCGGCAGCACCGCCTCCGGCACGCCCTCGACGACCGCCGCGCCCAAACCCGGCGACGTGGTCCAGGCCTCGTCGTTCACCCCTCGCCTGCAGTCGGCGATGAAGGGGGCGAAGACGATGCACCTCAAGATGACCGTGACGACGGCCGGCGCCCAGGGCCTCACCGGTGAGGGAGACGTCTCCGCGGAGAACGGCGTCGCCGAGCACCTGACCATGAAGGTCGGCTCGATGCCGATGGAGCTGATCCTGAAGTCCCCGGCCATCTACCTGAAGTCCGCGGCCCTCCCCGTCGGCAACAAGTGGATCATGGCCAAGGAGGGCGGCACCGACATGCTCTCCAAGCAGCTGGCTCCGCTGTTCGAGCAGATCAAGCAGATGCAGCCCGAGCAGCAGGTCTCCAACTACGCCGTCGCGGACCAGAAGGTCGTCGGCCAGGAGACCGTGGACGGCGTGGCCACCACGCACTACACGTCCTCGCCCACCGCGGCGCAGATCAAGAAGGCCCTGGCCCCGGCGCTGGCCGCCCAGCTGTCCGACACCGACCTCAAGGACCTCAAGGTCGACCTGTGGGTCGACGCCCAGAACCGGCCGCACAAGGTGGTCAGCAGCATGACCGTCAAGGGCCAGGCGGTTTCCACGACCGTCCTGCTGTCCAAGTTCGGCGAGCCCGTGACCATCACGACGCCGCCGGCGGCGCAGACCACCACCGCCCCGCAGTGACCCGTACTCTGGCTCCTGACCAAAGACCGCCGGTTGTCTTCGTGCCTCAGCACGAAGACCGAAGGTTCCGCAGCAGAGCGGGCGACCAGCGCAGGCCACGCACGTGAACGGCATGCAGGCTCGGCCTGATGTGCCGGGAGCCCCCGCGTCCTGCGCTGGGGGCTTTTCTCGTGTCTGGGGTGACTTCGCCGGCATTCACCCGGAAGGAGGCCCCGCATGGCAAAGCCCGAGAAGTCGGCAGCCATCGCCGAGCTGACGGACAAGTTCCGCAGCTCGGGTGCGGCCGTGCTGACGGAGTACCGCGGCCTGACCGTGTCGCAGCTGACCCAGCTGCGAAGCTCCCTGCGTGAGCACGCCAGCTACGCCGTGGTGAAGAACACGCTGACCCAGATCGCTGCCAAGGAAGCCGGTGTCACGGCTTTCGACGGCCAGCTCACGGGCCCCTCGGCGATCGCCTTCATCACCGGTGACCCGGTGGAGGCGGCCAAGGGCCTGCGTGACTTCGCCAAGGCCAACCCCCTCCTCGTCATCAAGGGCGGCGTGCTTGACGGCAAGCCGCTGACCGCTGACGAGATCAAGAAGCTCGCGGACCTCGAGTCCCGCGAGGTTCTCCTGGCCAAGCTGGCTGGCGCCATGAACGCCTCGCTCAGCAAGGCTGTCTACCTCTTCGCCGCTCCTTTGTCGCAGACGGCCCGCGTGGTCGACGCCCTGCGCGCGAAGGTCGAGGCGGAGGGCCCCGTCGCTGCCGAGGCTCCGGCCGAGGCCGCTGCGGACGAGGCCGCCGAGGCCAGCACCGAAGACGTCGCCGCGGGTGGCGACGAGAGCTGAGCCCGGGTCACCACCCGAGCCCACGCTCCAACAACAACCAACGCCACTCACGGCATTAACAGGAAGGAACGCCATCATGGCGAAGCTCAGCACTGACGAGCTGCTCGAGGCTTTCAAGGAGATGACGCTGATCGAGCTCTCCGAGTTCGTGAAGCAGTTCGAGGACACCTTCGGCGTGACCGCCGCTGCCCCGGTCGCCGTTGCGGCCGCCCCGGCCGCCGGCGGCGCCGGCGGCGAGGCCGCTGCCGAGGAGAAGGACGAGTTCGACGTCGTTCTCGAGGCCGCGGGCGACAAGAAGATCCAGGTCATCAAGGAGGTGCGCGCCCTCACCAACCTCGGCCTGAAGGAGGCCAAGGACCTGGTCGACGGCGCCCCGAAGCCGATCCTGGAGAAGGTCAACAAGGAGGCCGCGGACAAGGCCAAGGCTGCCCTCGAGGGCGCTGGCGCCACCGTCACCCTCAAGTGAGCTGATCCCGGCACCACCGTGCCGGGGCCTCGCTGGACACCGGCGGGACAGACCAACTGGTCTGTCCCGCCGTTGTCGTCTCCGGGGTCCCTTGGGGTCCGTTGTGTGGGGCCTGAGTTACGGGTGGGGCTCGGTGATCTCGGCCATACGATTTGCCCCTTTCCATGTTGCGAGAAATTCGAAACACTCCAGCCTTGACCCAGGGGCGCGGCGGTCGCTGCCTGGCGCTACTCGCGCGTAACTTGCTTCGCGCCGCGTCGTTAACGTGTCGACCCGCTCACAGGGCGATGCCTCTGGGTGCCGATTGGGAAGAGGTGAGGCAGTGGGCGTTGAGATCAAGGTCGAGGGACTGACCAAGAGGTTCGGGTCCCAGGTGATCTGGAACGACGTCACGCTGACGCTGCCGGCGGGCGAGATCTCGGTGATGCTCGGCCCGTCGGGCACCGGCAAGTCCGTGTTCCTCAAGACCCTGGTGGGTCTGCTCAAGCCCGATGCCGGGTCCATCTGGATCAACGACAGGGACCTCACCCGGCTGCGTGAGAACGACCTCTACGAGGTCCGCAAGCTCTTCGGCGTCCTGTTCCAGGACGGGGCGCTGTTCGGGTCGATGAACCTCTACGACAACGTCGCCTTCCCGCTGCGCGAGCACACGAAGAAGAACGAGTCCGAGATCAAGCGCATCGTCACCGAGAAGATGGAGCTCGTCGGACTGGCGGGCGCCGAGGGCAAGCTCCCCGGCGAGATCTCCGGTGGGATGCGCAAGCGGGCCGGGCTCGCGCGGGCCCTGGTGCTCGACCCGGAGATCCTGCTCATCGACGAGCCGGACTCCGGCCTGGACCCGGTGCGCACGTCCTACATCAACCAGCTGTTCATCGACCTGAACGCCCAGATCGATGCCACCTTCCTCATCGTCACGCACGACATCAACACCGCCCGCACGGTCCCGGACAACATCGGCCTGCTCTACCACAAGCACCTCGCCATGTTCGGCCCCCGGGAGATGCTGCTCTCCAGCGAGGAGCCGGTCGTCCGGCAGTTCCTCAACGCCCAGACGATCGGACCGATCGGCATGTCCGAGGAGAAGGACGCCGACGAGCTCGCGCAGGAGCAGGGCCAGGAGCTGCCCCCGCTGCCCCCGATCGCCCTCCAGCTCCAGACGAGCGACGGCACCCCCCGGCGCGCCGAGCGGCCCGCCGGGGCCTGGTGCCGCGAGAACGGCGTGATCCCTCCGCCCGGGTCCTTCATGTCCAAGAACGCCGGCGTGCCAGGCGTCTCCCAGCACACGGAGCACGCCGAGCCCGAGCACGCCGAGCCCGAGCGGGCCGTCTCGTGAGCAACCCGGTCACCGGCGCGCTCCGACAGAGCGGGTCTTTGTTCGCCCTCGCCCTGGACGTGCTCCGGGCGCTGCCGCGACGCCCGTTCCAGACCAAGGAGTTCATTCAGCAGAGCTGGTTCATCGCCAGTGTGACCATCCTGCCGACGGCGCTGGTCTCGATCCCCTTCGGAGCGGTCATCGCCCTCCAGCTCGGCACGCTCACCCGCCAGCTGGGTGCCCAGTCCTACACCGGTGCGGCCAGCGTCCTGGCGGTGATCCGGGAGGCGTCGCCGATCGTCACCGCCCTGCTCATCGCCGGCGCCGGCGGGTCGGCCATCTGCGCCGACCTGGGCTCGCGCAAGATCCGCGAGGAGATCGACGCGATGGAGGTGCTGGGCATCAGCCCGATCCAGCGCCTCGTCGTGCCGCGGGTCATCGCCGCCATGCTCGTCTCGGTCCTGCTCAACGGGCTCGTGTCGGTCGTGGGCGTCTGCGGTGGCTACTTCTTCAACGTGATCATCCAGGGCGGCACCCCGGGCGCCTACATCGCCTCGTTCACCGCGCTGGCCCAGCTGCCGGACCTGTGGACCGGCGAGATCAAGGCCCTGATCTTCGGCGCCATCGCCGCGATCGTCGCGTCGTACAAGGGACTCACCGCCGGGGGCGGCCCCAAGGGGGTCGGCGACGCGGTGAACCAGAGCGTCGTCATCACCTTCATGTTGCTGTTCGTCGTGAACTTCGTGGCGACGGCGGTCTACTTCCAAGTCGTCCCCCAGAAGATCTGACCGGCAGGAGGTGAGTCGATGAGCAAGGTTCAGGACATCGTGGGCAGGCCGGTGGCCGCCCTGGACGACCTCGGCGGGCAGCTGCGCTTCTACGTGCGGTCGCTGGCGTGGAGCGGGCGCACGCTCACGCGATACAAGAAGGAGGTCGTGCGCCTCCTGGCCGAGGTGAGCCTCGGGACCGGCGCCCTGTCGGTCATCGGCGGCACCGTCGGCGTCATCGCCTTCCTCGCGTTCTTCACCGGCACCGAGGTGGGCCTGCAGGGCTACTCCTCCCTGAACCAGCTCGGCACGGGCGCCTTCACCGGCTTCATCTCCGCCTACCTCAACACCCGCGAGATCGCGCCGCTGGTCGCCGGTCTCGCCCTCGCCGCGACCGTCGGCTGTGGCTTCACCGCCCAGCTCGGGGCCATGCGCATCAGCGAGGAGGTCGACGCCCTCGAGGTCATGGGCATCCCCAGCCTGCCATTCCTCGTGACGACCCGCATGATCGCCGGCTTCGTCGCGTGCCTCCCGCTGTACGTGCTGGGCCTGCTGTCCTCCTACGCGGCGACGCGGTTCATCACCACCAGCTACTTCGGCCAGTCCAAGGGCACCTACGACCACTACTTCCACCTGTTCCTGCCCCCGGTGGACGTGTTCTGGTCGTTCGTCAAGGTGATGGTCTTCGCCGTCGTGATCATCCTGATCCACTGCTACTACGGCTACACCGCCTCCGGGGGTCCCGCGGGCGTCGGCGTGGCGGTCGGCAAGGCGGTCCGGACCTCGATCGTGGCGATCAACATCGTGGACTTCTTCTTCAGCCTGGCCGTCTGGGGCGCCACCACGACAGTGCGAATAGCGGGTTGACGAACGTGACGGAACAGCGTGGTGGAGCCATGTCCCGGCTGAGCAACCACACCTACGGAGCGGCCTTCCTGGCGGTGCTCGTGGTGCTGGTGGGGCTGTCGGTGGCGTCGTTCCAGAAGAGGTTCACGCCCGTGGTGATGGTCAACCTCCTGACCGACCGCATCGGCAACCAGCTGCAGGCGTCCTCCGACGTCAAGATCCGCGGGCTGATCGTCGGTGAGGTCCGTGACATCACCACCACGGGGCAGGGCGCGCGCATCCAGCTGGCCCTCCAGCCGGACCAGGTCGACCAGATCCCCGCCAACGTGGGGGCACGGCTGCTGCCCAAGACCCTCTTCGGCGAGCGCTACGTCGACCTCGTGCCGCCGGCCGACGCGTCGGCGCAGCACATCCAGGCCGGGGACACCATCGGCCAGGACCGCACCAAGGTGGCGATCGAGCTCGAGCAGGTCTTCGACAACCTGCTGCCGCTGCTGCGCACCGTGAAGCCGGAGAAGCTCTCCGCCACGCTGAACGCCCTCGCCACCGCCCTCGACGGCCGAGGGCAGCAGCTCGGCAACAACCTGGTCATGGCGGACAACTACTTCAAGCAGATCAACCCCAAGATGCCGACCATCCAGGCCGACATCAGCGGGCTGGCCGACCTGGCCTCCACGTATGCCGACGCCGCACCTGACCTGATGCGCATGCTGAAGTCGCTCATCACCACGAACACGACCATCGTCGAGAAGAAGGACGCCCTGGCCGGCTTCCTGGCGGGGACGGCCGGGTTCGCCAACACGGCGACCGGGTTCCTCGACGCCAACGGCGACCGCATCATCCAGGTCGGCAGCGTCCAGCGCCCCACCCTGAGGACGTTCGCCCGCTACTCGCCCATCTACCCCTGCTTCGCGCAGGGCCTGTCGCACTGGGTCCCCAACATCAACCAGGCATTCAGCAACCACACGTTCCACATCACCCTCGAGGTCACCAAGCCGCGGGCTGCGTACCAGCCCGGTGAGGAACCGGCCTGGAACGACAACCGCGGCCCCGGCTGCCTCGGCCTGCCGAACCCGCACCAGTCGCAGGCCAACCCCCGGCCGGGCACCAAGTTCAACGACGGCACGTCGGGAGCGGGCAACAGCGCGCAGAGCGCCTTCCCCGACGCGGCCGCGTCCGGCCTGCCCAGCTACCTCACCTCGGCGCAGGGCGTCGGCATCGCCAACGCCGACTCGGGCCTGGCCGGCACGGTCGCCGAGCAACAGGTCATCGCGGGGCTGCTCGACCCGGAGCAGCAGGGCCCGCCCTCGGCCATCACCGCGCTGCTGGCCGGTCCCCTTCTGCGCGGAACGGTGGTGAGCCAGCAGTGAAGACCACGTCGAGCCTCGTCAAGCTCATCATCTTCGCCACGGTGACCCTGCTCGCCTTCGGCACCCTGGCCGCGACGATCGCCAACTTCCAGTTCGGGGGCACCTCGACGTACCAGGCCGTCTTCCAGGACGTCACCGGCGTCGTGCCCGGCCAGGACGTCCGCATCGCCGGCGTCCGGGTCGGCGAGATCAAGGACGTGCGGGTCAACACCGACCGCACGACGGCGCTGGTCGACTTCACCGTGGACAAGACCAGCGTCCTGACCCAGGGCACGATCGCCACGATCAAGTACCGCAACCTCGTCGGCGAGCGCTACCTGGCCCTCAGCCAGGGGGTCGGGCAGCCCACCCCGCTGCGTGACGGTGCCCGTATCCCGCTCGACCACACCCACTCGGCCCTGGACCTGACCGTCCTGTTCAACGGGTTCAAGCCGCTGTTCGCTGCGCTGTCCCCCAAGGACGTCAACGAGCTCTCCGGCGAGATCATCTCGGTCCTGCAGGGGGAGGGCGGCAACATCAACTCCCTCCTCGCGCACACCGCGTCGCTCACCTCGACCCTCGCCGACCGCGACGAGGTCATCGGGCGGACCATCGGCAACCTCAACACGGTGCTGTCAACGGTCGACGCCCATGACAAGGCGCTCGGGGAGCTGCTCGACCAGCTCCAGCGCTTCGTCTCCGGCCTGTCGGCCGACCGCTCCGCGATCGGGGCGTCGTTGACCAACATCAACGACCTCGCCGGCTCGACGGCCGACCTGCTCAGCCAGGCCCGCCAGCCGATCACGTCTGACATCGCCAACCTCAACGCGCTCGCCGCCACGCTCAACAAGCCCGCGAACACCGCCACCTTCGAGAAGTTCATGACGACGACGCCAGGCAAGCTGGAGACCATCACCCGCACCGCGACCTACGGGTCCTGGTTCAACTTCTATCTGTGCCGGTTCAACGGGACGGTCAAGCTGCCCTCCGGCACGGTCCTGACCCCGTCCTACTCGGTCAACACCGCGAGGTGCTCATGAGCATCCCGTTCCGCGAGCGCAACCCCGTCCCGATCGGGGCCGCCGGCCTGGCCTTCTTCGCCGTGCTGCTGGTCCTGGCGTTCAACGCCCAGAATCTGCCGATCATCGGCGGCGGCGACCACTACGCCGCGGCGTTCACCGAGGCCGGCGGCATCAAGAAGGACGACGACGTCCGCATCGCCGGGGTCAAGGTCGGCAAGGTGACCGGCGTCGACCTCGAGGGCTCCCACGTGCGCGTCGACTTCAAGATCACCGAGCCGGCCGCCTTCGGTCCGCAGACCGGGGCGTCGGTGCGGATGAAGACCGTGCTCGGCCAGAAGTACCTCGCGCTGGACCCCAAGGGGGCCGGGCAGATGAAGACCGACACCGAGATCCCGCTGGACCGGACGGTGTCCTCCTACGACGTGGTCGACGCGTTCACCGACCTGGCCACGACGTCCGAGCGGATCGACACCGACCAGCTCGCCCGGTCGCTGAACGTCATGGCCGACGAGTTCAAGGACAGCCCCGAGCACGTCAAGGACGCCCTCGACGGGCTGGGCCGGCTCTCGCGCACCGTCGCCTCCCGTGACGCCGAGCTCAAGACGCTGCTGGCCCACGCCAACTCGGTGAGCAAGACGGTGGCCGACCGCAACGCCAGCACGGCCACGCTGATCAAGGACGCCGACCTGCTCATGGCTGAGCTCAACGCCCGCCGCGAGGCGATCCACACGCTGTTCACCAACACGTCGGCCCTGGCCCAGCAGCTGACCGGTCTCGTGCGGGACAACCGGGCGCAGCTCAAGCCGGCCCTGGACCAGCTCAACCAGGTGCTCGCCGTCCTGCAGAAGCACGAGAAGGACCTCGACCGCACGATCGCGATGATGGCGCCGTTCACGCGGGTCTTCGCCAACACCCTGGGCACCGGCCGCTGGTTCGACACCTTCGTGGCCAACCTGACCGTCCCGGTGGGAGGGATCAAGCCGTGACCGACAGGACCGACCACGAGGCCACCGACGTGATGCCCGACCTGGAGAGCGAGGTCTTCGGGGACGCCCCGGCCGAAGCCACCCCGGCCCCGTCCGCCAAGCCGCCGCGCCGACGTCGCCGCCCGGGCGGTGTGCCCGCGGTGGGCCGCGGCGCGCGCATCATCGCGGTGGCCGCCGTGCTGGCCGTGGTGGCCGCTGCCGTGGTCCTGTGGCCCCGAGCCGACATGATCACGGTCACCGGCTCGTTCACCCGGGCCGTCGGCCTCTACCCGGGCTCGGACGTGCGCATCCTCGGCGTCCACGTCGGCAAGGTGCTCTCCGTCAGGCCCGAAGGCGACCACGTGTCGGTGACCTTCGAGTACGACGCGAAGTACAAGGTGCCCGCCGACGCGAAGGCGGCCGTCGTGGCCCCGTCGCTGGTGAGTGACCGCTACGTGCAGCTGCTGCCGGCCTACACCTCAGGACCGGTCATGAAGGACGGCGCCAGCATCGGCCTCGACCGCACCGCGGTGCCGGTGGAGCTGGACCGGATCTCCTCGAGCCTGGACGACCTGCTCGTGGCCCTGGGCCCGCAGGGCGCCAACAAGAACGGTGCCCTGTCCAACCTGCTCGACACGGGGGCCAGGAACCTCAAGGGCCAGGGCACCAACATCCACGACACCAACCACGACCTGTCGCTGGCGCTGTCGACCCTCTCCGGCGGTCGCAACGACCTGTTCTCCACGGTGAAGAACCTCCAGTCCTTCACGAGCATGCTGGCCACCAACGACGCCCAGGTCCGCCGGCTCAACACCGACCTCGCCAACGTCTCCGACCAGCTGGCCGGTGAGCGGGGTGACCTCGCCGCGGCCCTGAAGAACCTCGCGGTGGCGCTCTCCGAGACCTCCTCGTTCGTGCACGACAACCGGGCCGTCCTCAAGACCGACGTCGGCCAGCTGACCTCGGTCACGAGCACGATCGCCAGGCAGCGCAACGCCCTGGCGGAGACGCTCGACAACGCCCCGGTGGCGATCAGCAACCTGCAGAACGCCTACAACCCGAAGTCGGGCACGCTGGACACGCGCAACAACGCCGCCCAGCTCAAGGACCCGGCCCTGCTGCTGTGCTCCCTGATCACCGGCCCGACCGGCACCGGCAACACGCAGCTGTGCAGCACGATCCAGAAGCTGCTCAAGGTGCCCTCGCTGCCGGGGGCGGCCGGGCTGCCGCTCAACCTGCTCTCGTCGGTCCCGTCCGACCCGGCGCTGACCTCGGCGCCTGCCGGTGGTGCGGGAGGGACAGGGGAGTCCGCCGCGGACGTCCGCGGAGCCGACCCGACCCTCGGTGGCCTGCTGGGAGGCTCGCGATGACGCGTCATACCGCTTTCCTGCGTGCCGTGGCCGGCCGTGTCCCCCGTCGCGGCCTCGCGGGTCTGGCCCGCACCGGGGTGGCCGTCCTCGCGGTCGGCTCGCTGGCCGCCTGCCAGGGGGCCTACGACCTGCCGCTGCCCGGCGGCGCCGCCCAGGGTGGCGACGTCTACCACGTGACGGCGGAGTTCGCCGACGTGCTCGACCTGGTGCCGCAGTCCGCGGTCAAGGTCAACGAGGTCACCGTGGGCGCGGTCGAGAAGATCGAGCTCAACGGCTGGACCGCCCGGGTCACGCTGCGCCTGCCGAAGTCGGTGAAGCTGCCCGACAACGCCGTCGCCTCCCTGCACCAGACGTCGCTGCTGGGGGAGAAGTACGTCGAGCTGGCGCCGCCGACTGACAGTGCCCCTGAGGGCTCCCTGTCCGACGGCGACAACATCCCGATCGGCCGCACGGGGCGCAACCCCGAGGTCGAGGAGGTGCTCAGCGCCATGTCGCTGCTGCTCAACGGCGGCGGGGTCGCCCAGCTCAAGGTCATCGAGACCGAGCTGAACAAGGCGATGAACGGCAATGAGTCCCAGATCCGGGACCTCGTCGGTCAGCTCGACACCTTCGTCAGCGGGCTCGACAAGCAGAAGTCCGAGATCGTCCGCGCCATCGACGGCATCGACCGCCTCTCGGCCCGGATCGCCGCGCGCAAGGACGACCTCGCCAAGGCCGTGGACACCCTGCCCCAGGGTCTCAAGGTGCTCGCCGACCAGCGCCGGCAGCTCACCGCGATGCTGGAGTCGCTGAGCCGGCTCGGGGCGGTGGGCACCAGGGTCATCAACGCCTCGCAGGGCGACACCGTCGCCAACCTCAAGGCCATCGCGCCGATCCTGTCCCAGCTGAACAAGGCCGGCGACGACCTGCCCAGGTCGTTGCAGCTGCTGCTGACCTACCCGTTCCCGGACCAGGCGGTCAACACCATCCGCGGCGACTACACCAACCTGTGGGCGACGGCGGACATGAACCTCGGCACGGTGTCCAACAACCTCGGCCTGCCCACGGGCCCCGGTGGCACGCCGACCGGCCCCGGGCTGCCGTCGCTGCCGTCGGTGCCCAAGCTGCCGGCGCCCTCGCTGTCCCTGCCACAGCTCCCCGGCGGTTCCACGCCCAGCTCCACCACCAGCAAGAGCTCCTCCTGCTCGCTCGTCATCTGCCTCGGGGCCGGGCAGGTCTCGACCGGCGAGGGTGAGCCGTCCTGGCTGACGCTCTTCCAGACCGGAGGTGCGGCATGATCCGGCGCTCCACCAAGATCCAGCTCGCGGTGTTCGCCGCGATCACCCTGATCACGGTGTCGGTGCTCTCCGCCCGGTTCGTCGGCCTGACCGACAAGCTCATGGGCGGCACCTACCTGGTCTCGGCGGACTTCGCCGACTCCGGCGGCATCTTCACCGGCGCGGAGGTGACCTACCGGGGCATCACCGTCGGCAAGGTGGAGAAGCTGCGGCTGACCAAGGACGGCGTCCTGGTCGACATGCGCCTGGACCGAGGCACCGAGGTGCCCAGGGACACCCTGGCCGTGGTCGAGAACCGCTCGGCGGTGGGGGAGCAGTACGTCGACTTCCAGCCCCGGCACCAGGGCGGGCCCTACCTGGCGGCCGGAGCCACCGTCCCGCGCACCGACACCCGGTCGCCGCTGCGGATCGACAACCTGCTGCTGCACCTGGACAACACGGTCAAGTCGGTCGACCGCAAGCAGCTCGCCACGGTGGTCGACGAGCTCGGCAACGCCTTCGGCGGCAGTGGCGCCGACCTCCAGCGCCTGCTCGACTCCGGGGACGCGCTCACCCGGTCGGCCACCGAGGCGCTGCCCGAGACCAAGAAGCTCATCGACGACGGCCGCATCGTGCTCGACACCCAGCGCGCCAGCTCCGGCCACATCAAGGACTTCATCGGCAACTTCGCCGACCTGTCCGACACCCTGCGCACCAGCGATCCCGACCTCCGTCTGGTCCTGGACCGCGGCGCGGTCGCCTCGCACGAGCTCGACGGGCTGATCAAGGACAACCAGACCCCCCTGGCGACCCTGCTGTCGAACTTCGTCACGATCGGGCAGGTGACCACCTCCCGCATCGACGGGATCCAGCAGATGCTCATCACCTACCCCGACGTGGTGGCGGGCGGCTACACCGTCGTGCCCGGCGACGGCACCGCCCACTTCGGCCTGGTCCTCAACTCCGACAACCCGCCGGCCTGCACCGCCGGCTACGGCGGCACCCACCGGATCGGCCCGGACCAGACCACGAACCTGCCCCCGGTGAACACCGGGGCCCGGTGCACCCTGCCGCGCGGCTCGGCCTCGGACGTGCGCGGCGCGCAGAACGCGCCGGGCGCCTCCAGCGGGGCCGGGTCCTCCTACCCGATGTCGTATGACGGGATGCCGGTGCCGCTGGGCAACGCGGCGCTGACCCAGGGGAGTGACCTTCCCAACGTGGCCGCCCCCTTGCCCCCCGCGGGGGCCGGTGGGGTAGACACGTGGCTGTGGATGATGCAGAGCGCAGCGCGATGACCCCGTCGCTCCCGGCCCGCGCCCGGGTGGCGCGGGTGTCCTCGGCGTCCCCGAAGGTCATCGCCGCGCTCGCCGTCGTGGTGCTCCTCGCGGCCGCGCTGGTCGGCTTCACCCAGGGTCGCGGCTACTTCACCGAGCGTGACCGCGAGCAGTCCGGGGCGGCGGCGCTGGCCGCCGGCCGGCAGCTGGCGGTCAACTTCATCACGATGGACTACCGCCGCTTCGACGACTACGGCACGCAGGTGCTGGCCGGTGCCGGCGGGACGTTCCGCTCCGACTACCAGTCCAAGCTGGCCGACCTGCGCAAGGTGGTCGTCGACAACAAGACCGTGTCCTCGGTCAAGACCGTCGAGGCGGCCCTGGTCTCCTCCGACTCGGACTCGGCCCGGGTCATCGTCGGGGTGGTCGCCCCCACCGCCAACGCGGCCACGCCCCAGCCCGTCGACAAGACCTATCGGCTGCGGCTCGACCTCGAGCGCAGCGGCGACTCCTGGAAGGTGATCAACCTTGACTTCGTCGGCTAACCGTCCCGCCCGGCGCAGGGTCGCCGGCGAGCGGAGCCGGCAGCGCACCGCCGCCCCGGCCACACCGGCCGTCGACGCCACACCGGCCGTGGACGCCGCGCAGGCGTCGACAGCGCCGGCGACGACCCCCGCCGGGTCTGCGACGCCTCAGCAGGTGCCCCCGGCGGTGTCCGCTCCGGAGCGCCCGGCTGCTGCGCCTGCGCGGGTCATCCCTCCC
>NZ_DASVZH010000071.1:0-1814 GCF_036391795.1 Oryzihumus sp. | reverse complement strand
CTCCCGGCGCCCAGGACCTGATCGTCAACCGCGCCTACCAGCTGTTCCCCGAGGGCGGCGAGAACCAGGACCACCTGGACCGGCGCACCCAGGCCGAGCAGCGCGCCTTCGCCCAGGCCACCCGCGGCGTGCACTGGTAGCGGCACGGCATCGGCTGGGGTTCCCGCGCGCGGCTAGGGCAGGAACACTCCGCCGTAGATGTCGGAGTTCCCGAACGTGGCCGGGCAGACGCTGTTCGGTGCCGGCCTCGGATTGGGGGAGGTGCCGTCGATCAGGTTCTGCCGGTAGGTATCGATCGCCGGGCAGTCGGCGGCGTTGCGCAAGTCGTTCCAGGTGGCGATGGCCGCCGTCGGCGTGGCGACCACGTAGTTGTAGTCACCGAGGAAGCCCGCCGTCAGGCCGTTCTGGCTGGAGCCGCGGGCGTCACCGCTGGGACCGCGATAGAGATCACCGAAGGCAGCTACGGCACCTCCTGGCTTGACGCTGGCATGGACCACGACGCCCTGGGCCAGCCTGGGCGCGAGCAGCGTTGAGCCCTGCCACGGCTGCAGGAAGTTCGTGTACGTGGCGTACACGTCGGACCCGTTGGGCGAGATCGCCACCGCCGGGAAGTCCGGCCGGTCCGAGCTCGGAGACAGGCTGGTCGGCGCCGAGAACGACCGGCCATGATCGGTGGAGTACCGGAACTCCGCCCGCTCATTGGGGCCGGGCTGGGTGTCTGACGGGGTGGGTCCGTTGCAGTAGGTGAGCACGATCTCGTCCGACGCCCCGCTGCCACTGGGGGCGCCGTTGGCGATGTCGATGCTCGGGAAGCTGTCCGTCCGGGCGCCGGCGACGCCGTCGAAGCTGAGCCGACCTGTGGCCGGGTCCGGCAGCCCGCATTCGGTCAGGTCGGAAACGATGTGCGGCCGCTCGAACGTCCGGCCACCGTTGAACGAGCGCACCTGCATGATCGCGCTCTGCCCCGTCGCTTGATCAAACCCCTCGTAATAGACGTAGATCGTCCCGCGGCTGTCGGTCCGGATCGTGCAGCTCTGACGGCCGGGGTTCTGCACGTTGCCGGTCGCCGAGGTCAGCTGGACGGGACCTGAGAACGTCGAACCGCCGTCCGTGGAGCGATAGAAGAGGATGGGCTCAGGGGCACCACCGCCCTTCTCCTGGCCGCGGAACGAGGTGTTGCAAACGTAGGCATGGCCGAAATAGGGGCTCGATTGGGCGTTATCGGCCCAAACCGCCTCCTTGTCGGAGAACAGGACCGCGTTCTGCTTGGAGACCAGGACGGGCGCTTTCCAGGCTGTGTTGTCGCCGCTCAGGGCGGCATCCCAGTTCTGCGTGTCCAGGCGCGAGACGGCGATCGCCTCGAACCCCTGGAAGGCCTGCTCGGTGCGCTGGGTGGCAAAGTTCGACGCCAGGTTGGCGTAGTACAACCGCGACCCGTTGTCGTAGGTGAAGCCGCCGTGCCCGTCCGGCTGCGGGCCGAACGCGAGCTGCGGATCGCCATCCGACGCCAAGCCCTGCTCGTAGTAGCCGGGCAGCGTCCCGATCGGCCCCTGGTGGGGCTGGCACGGCGCCGGACCGAGGCAGTCGCGGGCCGTGTAGCCCTGGTAGGTGGGCTGCGTGAACGTCGAGCCACCGTTGTCTGACAGGTAGATCCCGGACACGCCGACGCCATGGGTGAAGGGGCAGGTCGAAGGGTTCCCGGCGTTACACGCCTCGAGGTCGATCTCGTCATTGGACCCCGCGGCGGCGTACTGCGGGTGGGCCTGGTCGACCGCGACGCCGGGCTCGTTCTGCTTGTTCTGCGAGAACGGAGA
>NZ_DASVZH010000070.1:0-2798 GCF_036391795.1 Oryzihumus sp. | reverse complement strand
GGCTGCCCTGGCCGGCCTCGGCGTGGACCCGTGCACGCGACCTGCCACCGGTCCCGCGTCGGCCCTTCCGGGCCTGGTGGCGCCGCGAGGGGAGCCGGTGGTGAGCGCGCGCGAGGAGGTGCTCGCGCGGGTGCGGCATGCGCTGCGAGGCGCGGCGCGCGATACGCAGGTGCCCCGGGGGTATGCGCGGGAACGCACCCTCGCCGACCCGGTCGCCCTCTTCTGCGAGCGGGTCGCGGACTACCGGGCCGGGGTGACCCGGTGCGGGGAGGGTGAGGTGGCGACCGCCGTGGAGGCGGCGCTGCGCGGCACCGAGCGGGTGGTCGTGCCCCGGGACGTCCCGGAGGACTGGGCGCGGCGGGTGTGGCAGCGGGTGCAGGACCCGGTCACGGCCGCGGGGCTGGACCGGGTGGATGCGGTGCTGACCACGGCCACCGTCGGCATCGCGGTGACCGGGACGGTGGTGCTCGACCACGGTCCCGGCCAGGGTCGGCGGGCGCTGACGCTGGTGCCGGACCGGCACGTGTGCGTGCTGCGCGCCGACCAGGTCGTCGCCGACGTGCCCGCGGCGGTGGCGCGGCTCGACCCGCTGCGCCCGCAGACGTGGATCAGCGGGCCGAGCGCCACCAGCGACATCGAGCTCAGCCGGGTCGAGGGCGTCCACGGCCCCCGCACCCTGCACGTCGTCGTCGTCGGCTGAGGCGGTCGCCTCAGCTCTCGAGGGCGGCGTCCAGGGTGATCTCGGTGCCGGTCAGCGCCTTGCTCACCGGGCAGGTGGCCTTGGCCTCCTCGGCCGCCTTGGCGAACCCGTCGGCGTCCAGGCCCTCGACCTCACCCCGGACGGTGAGCTTGATGCCGGTGATGCGCAGGCCCCCGGCCGGGTCCGGCTGCACCGTGACGTCGGCCGTCACCTCCAGGCTCTGCGGGGTGCCTCCGGCCTTGGCGAGCAGGGCCGAGAACTGCATCGCGTAGCAGGAGGAGTGGGCCGCGGCGATCAGCTCCTCCGGGCTGGTGACGCCCTCGGCGGTGTCGGCGATGCGTCGGGGGAAGGACACCTCGAAGGTGCCGACCCCCGAGCTGGTGAGCTCGACCTGGCCGGAGCCGTCCTGCAGTCCGCCGTTCCATGCCGTGCGTGCGGTGCGCGTCGCCATCGTGCGTCTCCTCGGTCTCCTCACGCGGCCGCCGGCGACAGCCGCTTCGACACGTTTCACCATAGGTGCAGGCAGGGCGGCCCGCCTGACATGCTGTGCTGCGTCATGACGGACCTGATCATCACCTCGGCGGCCAACGCGCGCCTGAAGTCCCTCACCGCCCTGCGCCGCCGCCGGACCCGTGAGGAGACCGGCACGACCCTCATCGAGGGCTACGAGGAGCTCAGCCTCGCCCTCGACGCCGGGGTCCTGCCGCGGACCATCTACTACTGCCCCGAGCTCATGCTGGAGCCCGTCGTGCAGCAGGACGTCGTGCGCCGGGTGGCCGCCCAGGGCGTCGAGACCGTCCAGCTGGGCCGGGTGGCGTTCGAGAAGGTCGCCTACCGCGAGGGGCCGGACGGCTTCCTCGCCGTGGTCGACTCGGTGGTGCGCTCCTGCGCGGACCTCACCGTCGGGCCGGCGCCGCTGGCCCTGCTGTGCCAGGGGGTGGAGAAGCCGGGCAACCTCGGCGCGATGCTGCGCACCGCGGACGCCGCGGGGGTCGAGGCGGTCATCGCGGCCGACCCGGTCACCGACTGGGGCAACCCCAACCTGGTGCGGGCCAGCAAGGGCACGGTCTTCTCGGTCCCCGTGGCCAGCGACTCCACCGAGGCGACGCTGGCGTGGTTGCGGGACAACGGGATCGCGCTCGTCGCGACCACGCCCGACACCGACCTGGACTACACCGACGTCGACTACACCGGTCCGGTCGCGATCTCGGTCGGCGCCGAGAAGTACGGCCTGACCGGCGAGGTCCTGGCCGCCGCCGACTACAAGGTGCGCATCCCGATGGTCGGCCGGGCCAACTCGCTCAACGTCGCGACCTCGGCCGCGATCGTGCTCTACGAGGCGGTCCGCCAGCGGCGGGCGGCCGGTGGGGCCGAGGTCCCGGGTTTGTGACCCCGGTCATGACCACCCCTGGGGCTGTGTCACGATGACTGCCATGCGAGTTGACCACGTCTCCTATGCCGCTGAGCACGACGGCCTGAAGGCGACCGCGCAGCGGCTGTCGGCGCAGATCGGCGTCGAGCCGGTCGACGGGGGGATCCACCCCCGGTTCGGCACCCGCAACATCATCTTCCCGCTGGCCCACGACCGTTACGTCGAGGTCGTCGAGGTGCTCGACCACCCCGCGTCCGACAAGGCCGCCTTCGGGCAGGCCGTCCGGGCCCGCTCCGAGGCCGGCGGCGGCTGGCTCGGCTGGGTGGTCAACGTCGACGACCTCTCCGAGGCCGAGGCGCGTCTGGGCCGCGAGGCGGTCGACGGCAACCGCCGCCGTCCCGACGGGGTGGAGCTGAAGTGGCGCCAGCTGGGCATCAAGGGCCTCATCTCCGACCCGCAGCTGCCCTACTACATCCACTGGGACGACCCTGCGGTCCACCCGTCCGTGGGCGCGAAGACCGACGTGACGATCAGCAAGCTGCAGATCGCGGGCGACCCGGACCGGCTGCGTGACTGGCTGGGCCTGCCCCCGGAGTACACCTCCTCGGTCATCGACTTCGACTTCGTCGCCCCGCACGGCACCCCCGGGCTGCTGTCGGTCACCTTCGACACCCCCACCGGCCCCGTCACCGTCTGACCGGCGTCCCGCCACGCGGAGGAGGCCCC
>NZ_DASVZH010000069.1:0-1717 GCF_036391795.1 Oryzihumus sp. | reverse complement strand
CGCCGTGGCCGCCCTCGGCGTCGCCGGCACGCAGCTCACGGCCCCTCGCCACGCCGGCGCTCCGGCGTCGACGCAGGGCCGCACGGGCCAGCCGCCCATCGCGGTGCTGCACCTGGGCGGCGCCGGCTACGCCGTCTCCGTCCTCAGCCAGGATCCGGACCCCGTTGCCCTGGACTTCCACCAGGTGGGCGCGGACGGGCGGCTGAGGATGATCGGGAGCCTGACGAGCGAGAGCCGGCCCGGCCCCGACGTGCTGTGGAGCCCGGTCACCGACGGCGTCGTGATGGGCGTGCTCCCCGGCGGCGCCCGGCAGGTGCGGGCGCTCAGCGGCGCCGACGGGTCCACCCCGGTGCGCGTCACGGCGGCCCCGGTCCCCGGCACGAACCTGGATGCGTTCGCGGCGCAGGTGCCCGCGACCCTGCCCGGCACCGAACCGCTGTCACGGCTCCTGTGGACGGAGGCCGACGGCGCACCACGGGTGTTCCCCCCGACCGAGGGGGTGGACTTCATGCTCTCCGGCGGTCAGAAGCTCACCGTGACGCTCGACCGCACGGCCGCTCGACCCGTCATGCGCGCCGAGGTGGCCGACCCCGGCGGGCTCGAGGACCTCGGCAGCACCCCGCCGCCACAGGGGGCGGACCGGATCTGGCACCGCGTCGTGACGACGCGGGACGGCGCCGTCGTGCTCTACGGCATCGACCGGCGCGCCGCCCCCGACCTGCACGCCGCGTTCGGGCCCGGCTCGCACTCGAGCGACGCCAGCACCCAGACCCTGCCCATCCCGGGCGAGGACTACCGGGCCTTCGTCATCGAGCTGGTCTCCGTGGACGGCCACGCCCCGAGTGCCGGCCAGCTGACCGACGTCGGCTACGTGGACGCGCCCCCGACGTGGACCGGCAACCACTACCGCTGAACACGCCGCCGGCGGTGCGGCGGCCTTCCGCTGAGCCGTCTGCGAGGGTCACAGTGGAGATGCACGAGGTGGCTGGATGAGGGCATCCCACGAGACGGACCGGGGCGCAGAGCTCACCGCGTTCATGCGCGAGGTGACGCCGTCGCTGATGCACACGGCGTGGCTGCTGACCGGTGATCCCCGCCGGGCCGAGGACCAGGTGCGGGCCGCCCTGGTCAGCACCTGCCTGGCGTGGCCGCGCCTCCTCGACGAGGACCCCCTCGCCCACGCCCGTCGCGCGCTGCTCGACCACCGGACCGGGGCGTGGCACCACTCCCGCCACGTCTCCCCCGCAGGGCCCACCGATCCCGCGGTGGACGGGCCCGGCGGCAGGGTCGAGCGGGTTGACGAGCTGGTGCGGTTGCTGCGGCTGCTGCCCTCACGGCAGCGCCAGGTGGTGGTGCTGCTCCACGGCAGCGGCCTGACCGAGCAGGCCGCCGCCGACCTGCTCGACCTCTCCGTGGGCGCGGTGGGCCATGCCGCCTCGCGTGGCGTGGCCACGCTGCAGGCGAAGCTGGCGGCCACGTCCCCGACCGGCGGGAGGGCCGTGACGGCCGGCCACGTCGAGGAGGGGCTGGAGGCGGCCCTGGCCGAGGCACCAGCCCCGCCGATGACGGTCGACCCGGACTACGTCCTGCACCGGAGCCGTCGGGCGACCCGGGTCCGGCGCGTCTCGCTGTCCGGCCTCGTCGCGGTCATGGCGCTTCTCGCCGTGGTGGTGGCCCTGCTGGGGCCGCGGGAGCGCAGCCATGGTGGGCTGGACCT
>NZ_DASVZH010000068.1:0-2245 GCF_036391795.1 Oryzihumus sp. | reverse complement strand
CCACATGCCGCCTCAGCCGCCGAAGCGGCCTCCGTCGCCCTCGCCGAACGGCAGCGGCTGGGCGACCCCGAGGTCGGCCGCAGACGGCGGGGTGAGGCCGAGGTGCTGCCACGCCAGCGGGGCCGCGGCCCGGCCGCGCGGTGTGCGGATCATGAAGCCCTCGCGCACGAGGTAGGGCTCGGCCACCGTCTCGACGGTGTCGGACTCCTCCCCCACCGCCACCGCGAGAGTGGACAGGCCGACCGGCCCGCCGGCGAACCGGCGGCACAGCGCCTCGAGCACCGCCCGGTCGAGGCGGTCCAGGCCCTTGTCATCGACGTCGAAGAGGGCCAGGGCGGTGTGCGCGGCCTTCTCGTCGACCACGCCGCGCCCGTGCACCTGCGCCCAGTCGCGGACCCGGCGCAGCAGCCGGTTGGCGATGCGGGGGGTGCCGCGGGAGCGGCCGGCGATCTCGGAGATGCCCAGCGGGTGGGCCTTGACCTCCAGCAGCCGGGCCGAGCGCATGAGGATCTGCTCGAGGTCCTCGGCGGCGTAGTAGTCGAGGTGGCCGGTGAAGCCGAACCGATCACGCAGCGGTGCGGGCAGCAGGCCGGACCGGGTGGTGGCCCCGACCACCGTGAACGGCGGCAGCTCCAGCGGGATGGCCGTGGCGCCGGGGCCCTTGCCGACGACCACGTCGACCCGGAAGTCCTCCATGGCCAGGTAGAGCATCTCCTCGGCCGCCCGGGACATCCGGTGGATCTCGTCGAGGAAGAGCACCTCGCCCTCGGCCAGCGAGGACAGGATCGCCGCGAGGTCGCCGGCGTGCTGGATCGCCGGGCCGCTGGTGATGCGGATCGGCTGCTCGAGCTCGGCGGCCACGATCATCGCCAGGGTGGTCTTGCCCAGCCCGGGCGGTCCGGAGAGCAGGACGTGGTCCGGGGGCGCACCGCGGCGCCGTGCGGCCTCGAGCACCAGGCCGAGCTGGTCGCGCACCCGGGTCTGCCCGGCGTAGTCGGCCAGGCGCCGGGGCCGCAGGGCCGCCTCGACGCGCCGCTCGTCGTCGTCGCTGCCGGCGTCCATGACCCGGTTGGTCGTCGCCTCGAAGGAGCCGTCGGAGTAGATCTCGTAGGTGCCGGCGGGCAGGTCGCGGCTCATCGCCCGAGCTCCCGCAGCGCGGCGCGCAGCAGCGTGGCCACGCCGGCATCGGCGGGGGCGTCGGCGGCGACGGTCTCGACGGCGTCCTCGGCCTGCTTGGCCGACCAGCCCAGGCCGACGAGGGCCTCGTGGACCTGGCCGCGCCACGGCGCACCGCTGCCGTTGCCGCTCACCGCGACGGGCGCGGCCCCGGTGGGCAGGCCGATCTTGTCGCGCAGCTCGAGCACGATGCGCTCGGCGCCCTTCTTGCCGATGCCGGGCACCTTGGTCAGGGCGTGGAGGTCGCCGTCGGCGACGGCCCTGCGCAGCGCGTCGGGGGCGTGCACCGCGAGCATGGCCAGGGCCAGGCGCGGGCCGACCCCCGAGACGGTCTGGACCAGCTCGAAGACCTGGCGCTCGTCCTCGTCGGCGAAGCCGTAGAGGGTCAGCGACTCCTCCCGCACGACCAAGGTGGTGGCGAGGCTGGCCGCGGACCCGGGCCGCAGGCCGGCGGCGGTGCCGGGGGTGGTGTGCACGAGCAGCCCCACTCCTCCGACCTCGACCACGGCCGAGTCGAGACCGACCGTGAGCACGGGACCGCGGACGGAGGCGATCATCGGGCACCCCCTCGCGCCGCCGCGGCGGCGCGCTGCAGGCGGTCCTGGGCACCGCCACGCCAGACGTGGCAGATGGCCAGGGCCAGGGCGTCGGCGGCGTCGGCCGGCTGGGGCCGGGTGTCGAGCCGCAGGATGCGGGTCACCATCGTGGTCACCTGGGCCTTGTCCGCGCGGCCACTGCCGGTGACGGCAGCCTTGACCTCGCTCGGGGTGTGCATGGCAAGGGGCAGGCCGCGCTCGGCAGCCGCGAGCATCGCCACGGCCGAGGCCTGCGCGGTGCCCATGACGCTGCGCAGGTTGGCCTGGGCGAACACCCGCTCGACCGCGATCGCGTCGGGCTCGTAGCGGTGCAGCCACTGCTCGAGCTCGGTGCGCAGGGTGTGCAGGCGCAGGTGGGTCTCCTGGGCGGCCGGGGTGCGGATCACGCCGACGCCGACCATCCGCAGCGGCTGGCCGAGCCCGCCGTCGACCACGCCGATGCCGCAGCGGGTCAGGCCGGGGTCGACACCAAG
>NZ_DASVZH010000067.1:0-25920 GCF_036391795.1 Oryzihumus sp. | reverse complement strand
CACCACCGTCCAGCTCGCGGGAGTGGGCGGGGTTCCTGACCGGACGGGGTCGTGGCGGAGGTGGGGTTTTCGGACACCCAGGTGGGCTACTGACGGCTCGGGTTCTCGGCGAGCGTTGTCGGCAAGCGACCACCCGGGTCGCCACCCGACACAAAGGAACTCCCATGAACCTCACCCAGCGCCCCGTCCTGATCGGCCTCACCGTGGTCGGCGCAGCCGCCCTCACCGCCGGCGTGACCGCCGTCGCCACCGCCAGCGCCGGCCCGCAGGCGTCGCCCCGCACCGTGGTCGCGAGCGCGAACACCGGGATGGACATGACCGGTACGACGACCACCCCCTCGGCGCCGACGCCCACCCCGACCTCGACCGGCACGACGACGACGGGCTCGACCACGTCCGCCGCGACGCCGGTGTCCCAGCCCGCGCCGGTCACCATGGCGCAGGCGGTCAGCCTGGCCGAGCGCAACACCCACGCCCAGCTCGACTCGGTCGACTCCGACCTCGGCCCGGCCGGGACGGAGTGGAAGGTCAAGCTCGTGCGCAGCGACGGCTCGGAGGTCAAGGTCTACGTGGTCGCCCGGACCGGCCGGCTCATGACCGAGATCCAGCACGACCAGGCCGAGGCCACCCAGCCCGAGACGCCGGACACCCCGGACGCGCCGGACCCGGCCGACACCCACGTCGGCTGACCGGTCAGCGCCGGCCGTCGTGTCCACGCACCGACCGCGCTCGCCACCATCCGGGACCAACCCACCGACCCGACGCGCCGAGGGGGACGTTTCTCGGGGTCTGAGCCAGGCTCAAACCCCGAGGAACGTCCCCCTCGGCAGGGTGGTGCGCCCGCTCGGCAGGATGGTGCGGCCCCCGGCGGGGGGATGCGAGTGGTGAGCGGTCAGGCCGGTGCGGCGGCCGCCTCGGCCAGCAGCGCGGCATACCCGGGCTTGACGACGTCCTCGATGATGGCGAGCCGCTCGTCAAAGGGGATGAACGCCGACTTCATCGCGTTGATCGTCACCCAGCGCAGGTCCTCGACGGTCCAGCCGGCCTCGGCGACGAGCAGGCCCATCTCGCGCGACATCGACGTGCCGCTCATGAGCCGGTTGTCGGTGTTGACGGTGACCCGGAACTTCAGCCGCTTGAGCAGGGTGATCGGGTGGTGGGCGATCGAGTCGGCCGCGGCCGTCTGCAGGTTGCTGCTCGGGCACATCTCCAGCGGGATGCGCCGGTCGCGCACGTACGAGGACAGCCGGCCCAGGGTGACCTCGGCCGGGTCGGCGGCGGAGAAGCGGGCCGGGTCGGCGGTGTAGGGCAGGTCGCCGACGCTGAGGTCGTCGACGATGCGCACGCCGTGGCCGAGCCGGTCGGCGCCGCACCACTGGATCGCCTCCCAGATGCTCGGCAGGCCGAACGCCTCACCGGCGTGGATGGTGAAGTGGGCGTTCTCGCGGCGGAGGTACTCGAATGCGTCGAGGTGCCGGGTGGGCGGGAAGCCGGCCTCGGCGCCGGCGATGTCGAACCCGGCCACGCCCTGGTCGCGGTAGCGCACGACCAGCTCGGCGATCTCGGTGCTCTTGGCGGCGTGGCGCATCGCGGTCAGCAGGGCGGTGACCCGGATCGGGTGCCCGGCGTCGGCGGAGCGCTTCTCCCCCTGGCGGAAGCCCTCGTTGACGGCCTCGACCACGTCCTCCAGGGACAGGCCGGCCTGCAGGTGCTGCTCGGGGGCGTAGCGGATCTCGGCGTAGACGACCCCGTCGGCGGCCAGGTCCTCCACGCACTCCCGGGCCACGCGGTGCAGGCCCTCGACGGTCTGCATGACGGCGAGGGTGTGGTCGAACGTCTCCAGGTAGCGCTCGAGCGAGCCGGAGTCGGCGCTGTCGCGGAACCACTGGCCGAGCGCCTCGGCGTCGGCAACCGGAAGCCCTTGGTAGCCAACGGTTTCGGCGATCTCGACGATCGTCTGGGGGCGCAGGCCGCCGTCGAGGTGGTCATGCAGCAGGGCCTTGGGGGCGCGCCGGATCTGGGCGTCGGTCGGCACGCTCAGTCCTCTCGGCCGACGGTGTCCGGGGAGAACGCGGGGGTGCAGACGGCGACGTACTCGGCGCCCTCGTCGCCGGTGGAGTAGCGGATCCGCTCCCCGGCGTGGGTGATGATCGACTGCCCCGCGGTGACCGTGGTCGGGCCGCCGTCGTGCTCGACGATGACGCTGCCCTTGAGCACCAGCGTCACCTCGTCGAAGGCCGGCGTCTGGAACGGCTCGTCCCAGTGGGGCGGGGCGATCATGTGGGCGACCGAGACGGCGTCGGTGCCGGTGGTGACCCGGCCGACGTGCTCGTCGATGACCTTGCCGCCGGGGACGGGGATACGCGTGGGAGTGGTGATCAGTCGGGGCACCCGGTCACGGTACCTCCCTGCTCAGCGGCGCTGCGACGGCCTCCGCTGCAGGCCGAGCCGCCGCCCCGCCACGCCGCCAGGACCACCGACCGACCCGCCCGCCGCTCAGCGCTCCTCCAGCCGGATCCGGCGGTCGCGCAGCTCGCGCATCCGACGGTGCAGGGCCTCCTCGGTGCCGGTGAGCGGCTCGCTGTTCGCGTCGGTCCCGACCAGCCAGGTCAACCCGGTGCGGCCCTCACCGTCCGCCCCGACAAGCGCCACGGCATAGAGGTCACCGTCACCGACGTGGGACTGGGCCCAGCCCACGGCGTCGATGATGTCCGCGTCCCGGATGTCGACTGTGCTGGTGGTCCACGGCGGCTCGTCGCTGCCGGTGCCGTGGAAGAGGTACACGCGGTACACCGGGCGGAAGTCCTCCCAGACGCTGTCCCGCTCATCCACGGCGTCCACGCGCATGTCGCCCTCCCCGGCCCTCGGCTCGCATGTCGAGCATAGGCACGGATGAGGTGACCTGGCCCCCGCACACGGCGTGGTGGCAAAGCCCCGGGAGACGGCGACGGCGGCCGACCGGACAGGTATGCCGGGTGGCCGCCGTCGTCGCGAAGGCTCAGCTGATGCGGTCGATCACCAGCGGCAGCAGGTCGGGGCGCGAGCCCTCGGGGGCGATGAAGTAGGCGCCCTCGAGCGCCTCGATCGCGCGGTCGAACTTCTCCGGGGTGTCGGTGTGCAGCGTCAGCAGCGGCTCCCCGGCGCGGACGCTCGCGCCCGGCTTGGCGTGCATCTCGACGCCGGCGCCGGCCTGCACCTGGTCCTCCTTGCGGGCGCGCCCGGCCCCGAGGCGCCACGCGGCGACGCCGACCTGGAGCGCGTCCAGGGAGGTGAGCACACCGTCCGCGGGGGCGTAGACGACGTGCGTCTCCTTGGCCACCGGCAGCTCGGCGTCGGGGTCGCCGCCCTGGGCGGCGATCATGCGGCGCCACACGTCCATGGCGCGGCCGTCCTTGAGCGCCTCGGCCGGGTCGACGTCCTCACGCCCGGCGGCGGCGAGCATCTCGCGGGCCAGGGTCAGGGTCAGCTCGACCACGTCCTCGGGGCCGCCACCGGCGAGCACCTCGACGGACTCGCGGACCTCCAGGGCGTTGCCGGCGGTCAGGCCGAGCGGCACCTGCATGTTGGTCAGGAGCGCCACGGTCTTCACGCCGGCGTCGGTGCCGAGGTCGACCATGGTGCGGGCCAGCTCGCGGGCCTGCTCGACGTCCTTCATGAACGCCCCGGAGCCGACCTTGACGTCGAGGACCAGCGCGCCGGTGCCCTCGGCGATCTTCTTGCTCATGATCGAGCTCGCGATGAGCGGGATCGCCTCGACCGTACCGGTGACGTCGCGCAGGGCGTAGAGCTTCTTGTCGGCCGGGGCCAGCGCCGCGCCGGCCGCGCAGATCACCGCGCCGACCTCCTCGAGCTGGCGCATCATCTCGGCGTTGGTGAGGTCGGCGCGCCAGCCGGGGATGGACTCCAGCTTGTCGAGGGTGCCGCCGGTGTGGCCCAGCCCGCGGCCGGACAGCTGCGGCACGGCGACGCCGCACGCGGCGACCAGCGGCGCCAGCGGCAGGGTGATCTTGTCGCCGACGCCGCCGGTCGAGTGCTTGTCCGACGTCGGCCGGGACAGCGTGGAGAAGTCCATCCGCTCCCCCGAGCGGATCATCGCGTCGGTCCAGCGGCTGATCTCGCGGCGGTTCATCCCGTTGAGCAGGACGGCCATCGCCAGCGAGGACATCTGCTCGTCGGCGACCACGCCGCGGGTGTAGGCGTCGATCACCCAGTCGATCTGGGGGTCGGACAGCTCGTGCTTGTCGCGCTTGGCGACGATGACATCAACGGCGTCGAAGGCTTCACTCACCGGCACATCATCCCTCAGGCGGTATGCCGGGTCGTCACCCTTTCGCTGCTGGCGTAGGTCCCGGGCCGCTCCCCGGTGGGCCCCGGCGGGGCGATCGGCGAGACTGGAGGGCATGACGACGCCCGACGGATCGCCCGACCGCGCCCCGCTCGTCCTCGTCACGGGGGTGACCGGCTACATCGGTGGCCGCCTCGTGCCCGAGCTGCTCGCCGCCGGATACCGGGTGCGGGCCATGGCCCGCCACCCCGAACGGCTGCGCGACCGCGAGTGGCGCGCCCAGGTGGAGGTGGTGCGGGCCGACGCCTCCGACCCCGCGCAGGTGCGCGAGGCGCTGGAGGGCGTCGACGTGGCCTACTACCTGATCCACGCCCTGGGCACCGGGCGGCGGTTCGAGTCGCGCGACCGGCACACGGCGCGCACGTTCGCGGTGGCGGCGCGGCAGGCCGCGGTGGGGCGCATCGTCTACCTCGGCGGCCTCTACCCCGAGGGCGAGGAGCTCTCCCCCCACCTGGACTCCCGGCGCGAGGTCGGCGAGATCCTGCTGGCCAGCGGGGTCCCGACGACGGTGCTGCGGGCGGCGGTGATCCTCGGGTCGGGCTCGGCCTCCTTCGAGATGCTGCGCTACCTGACCGAGCGGCTGCCGGTGATGGTCACCCCGAAGTGGCTCAACACCCGGATCCAGCCGATCGCGGTGCGCGACGTCCTGCGCTACCTCGTCGGGTCGGCCGCGATGCCGGCAGACGTCAACCGCGGCTTCGACGTCGGCGGCCCGGACGTGCTCACCTACCGCGACATGATGCAGCGGTATGCGCGGGTGGCCGGCTTGTCGCCGCGGCGGATCCAGACCGTGCCGCTGCTGACCCCGTCGCTGTCGAGCCACTGGGTCGGGCTGATCACGCCGGTGCCCAACAGCATCGCCCGGCCGCTGGTCGACTCCCTCATCCACGAGGTGGTCTGCAAGGAGGACGACATCAAGGACTACGTCCCCGACCCGCCGGAGGGGCTGCTCGGCTTCGACGAGGCGGTCGAGCTGGCGCTGGCCAAGGTGCGCGACCTGGACGTGGCGACGACGTGGACGTCAGCCTCCACCGTGGGGGCGCCGAGCGATCCGCTGCCGAGCGACCCCGACTGGGCCGGCGGCTCGCTCTACGTCGACGAGCGGGAGTCGCTGGTCGAGGCCTCGCGCGAGTCGCTGTGGTCCGTGATCGAGGGCATCGGCGGGGCCAACGGGTGGTACTCGTGGAAGCTCGGCTGGGCGGCCCGCGGGCTGATGGACCGGCTCTTCGGCGGGCCCGGCCTGCGCCGCGGCCGGCGCGACCCCTACGACCTGTCGGTCGGTGACGCGCTGGACTGGTGGCGGGTGGAGGAGATCGAGGACCTGCACCTGCTGCGGCTGCGCGCCGAGATGCGCCTGCCCGGGCTGGCCTGGCTGGAGCTGATCGCCGACACCGACGAGCGGGGGCGCACGGTGTTCCGCCAGCGGGCGCTGTTCCACCCGCACGGGTTGCCGGGGCACCTGTACTGGTGGTCGGTCTTTCCCTTCCACGGCATCGTCTTCGGCGGGATGCAGCGCAACATCGCCGCAGCGGCCGAGGTCGCCGAGCAGGAGGGCAAGCTGGCGAGGTGGCGCGCGTCCCGTCAGGTCGGCGCCTGACGAACCTCTTGTGACACAACGGAACCGGGGCGACCCCAGTGGGGCCGCCCCGGTCCGTGTTACGGGTTGTGCTGGTTCAGCGGTCCAGGGACTCCGCCCCGAACGCCTGAGGCAGCACCTCGCGCATGGTCTGGACGCCGGCAGGGGTCATCAGCAGGCACTCGGGCCCGCCGTTCTCCCACAGCAGCTGCCGGCAGCGGCCACAAGGCATCAACGCCTCCCCCGCACCGTTGACGCAGGCCACGGCCACGAGGCGACCGCCGCCGGTGAGGTGCAGCTGGGAGACCATGCCGCACTCGGCGCACAGCCCCACGCCGTAGGCGGCGTTCTCGACGTTGCACCCCACGACGACGCGGCCGTCGTCGACGAGGCCGGCCACGCCGACGGGGAAGCGCGAGTACGGCGCGTAGGCCAGGCGCATGGCGCCGACGGCCTGCTGCCGCAGTGCCTCCCAGTCGGGTGCTGCTTCCGTGTTCGTCACCCGGTCAGCCCTTGACGTAGGGCTCGCCGTCCGCAGCGGGTGCCCGGACCCGGCCCACGAGCCCGGCCACGGCGAAGAGGGTCGCGAGGTAGGGCAGCATCGCCAGGAAGTTCGAGGGGATCGTCACCGGCGTCTGGATGAACGACAGGACTGTCTGCAGGGCGTCAGCGAAACCGAATAGCAGTGCGGCGGCGATGGCGCCACGGGGGCTCCACCGACCGAAGATGACCGCAGCCAGGGCGATGAAGCCCTTGCCCGAGGAGATGTTCTTGGAGAACGCCCCCACCGCGCCGATGGTCAGGAACGCCCCAGCCAGTCCGGCCACGGCACCACCCATGACGACGTTGCGGTAGCGGGTGCGCAGCACGTTGATGCCGACCGTGTCCGCGGCCTTGGGGTGCTCACCGACTGCCCGGGCGCGTAGGCCCCAGCGGGTGCGGAACAGCGCCACGTCGACGATGACGATGAGCACGTACGTCATGTAGACGATGATGTTGGCATCGAACAGCAGCGGCCCGATGATCGGGATGTCCCCCAGCACGGGGATCTTGATCGGCCCGAAGAACCCGGGGTTGTTCAGCGTGTTGGCGTTGGGCTGCATGACCGCGTCGTAGAGGAACCCGGTGAGTCCCAGGGCGAACACGTTGAGCACGACGCCGAGCACGACCTGGTTGACCAGGTAGCGGATCGCGAACACCGCAAGCATCAGGCCCATCAAGCCACCGGCGATGACCGCCGCGAGGATCCCGAATCCCTTGTTGTGGGCGATGCTGGCGACCAGGGCACCCGCCCATGCACCCGCGAGCATCTGTCCCTCGATCGCCACGTTGATGACGCCGGAGCGCTCACACAGGACGCCGGCCAAGGCTCCGAGGATGAGCGGGATGGCCAGGAAGATCGACTGCTGGAGCAGGCCGAGCAGGTCGATGCTGGTGCCCTTCTGCCCGGTGGCGGCCCAGCACAGGAACGTGATGATGAAGCACAGGGCGGTCGCGGCCAGCACCCACTTCATGGCACGCCGCGGGAAGCCCTTGACCACCTGCCACATGCCGAGCAGGACGACGACGATCCCGAGGATGATCCCCGTCAGGCGGGCCGGCAGGGTCACGTTCGGCACCTTCACCGCTGCGCCGCTGGGCGACAGCTGGAATGAGGCGTCGTAGCCAGCCTTGGCGCCAGCGCCCAGCACCAGCGCGCAGACCAGACCCACGAAGATGAGGGCGCTGCCGGTCACCATGCGGCGCCGGACGCTGACCGGGGGTTCGACCTTCTTGAGGACGATGACCTCGGACTCGGCGTCCGAGGGGGTCGGTGACAGTGTGGAGGTACTCACCCGTTCCATCCCTTCGCCATCGTCTGCGTCACGCTGGTCGGCGCCGCCTTGAGCCGGAAGACCGACCGGACTAGCGACGGCGCCGCGATGAACAGGACGATGAGAGCCTGAACCACCAACACCAGGTCAACGGGGGTGCCGGTGCTGGACTGCATCTGGACCCCACCGGCGCGCAGCGCTCCGAACAGGAGGCCGGCCAGGACCGTGCCCAGCGGCGTGGCCCTGCCCAGCAGGGCCACGGTGATCGCGTCGAAGCCGAACCCGGCGTCGATGTCCTGGGTGATCGCCGAGTTGGTGCCCAGGATCTGGCTGACACCGGCCAGGCCGGCGAGGCCACCCGCGATGAGCATCACGGTGGTGTAGCTCCGCTCGACGCTCATCCCGGCGGTGCGGGCGGCGAACTGGTTGGCACCGACTGCGCGCAGCTGGAAGCCCAGCGTGCTGCGGGTCAGCAGCCACCACACCCCGGCCGCTGCCAGGAGCGCGATCAGGAGGCCGGCGTGCACCCGCAGGCCCGAGCCGAGCAGGTGCGGCAGCCGCGCCGTGTCCTTGACGACGTTGGAGATCGCCTGGCCGTACGGCGGCCGCTGGAAGCCGCGCAGCGACAGCAGGTAGGCCAGGAAGTTGTACGCGATGTAGTTGAGCATGATGGTCGTGATGACCTCGTGGGCACCCGTCCGCGCCTTCAGGAAGCCGGCGAGCCCACCCCAGATGGCACCGCCGATGATTCCCGCGATGATCGCGACCAGCACGTGGAGGACCGGGGGCATGCTCCAGGCGAAGCCGACGTAGCCGGCGGCCACGGCACCCATGATGATCTGGCCCTGGCCACCGATGTTGAACAGTCCGGCCCGGAACGCCAGACCGACCGACAGACCGCCGAGGATCAGCGGCGTGGCGCTGACCAGCGTCTCGGACAGCGGTCCGAAGAGGCCGCTCAGTGTGCCGTCCGAGGCCGTGTGCGGGTTGAACACCGCGCCCTGGAAGAGCGCTGTGTAGGCGCTGATGATGGCCGACCAGCCCGCATTGAGGGTGTCGGCGGGAGCGGCGAAGAAGTACTTCGAGGCCGCCTGGGTGGCCGGGTCCGCGATGGCGATGAGCACGGCGCCCACGATCATGGCCGCGATGAGCGCGAGCACGGTCACGACCACGGGGTTGCCGTAGCGGATCGCGTCCCAGGCCCTGCCCCCCAGCCCACGGCCCTCGCCGGCGGGCCGCGTCGCTTCGGTCCCCGTCGGGGCGACCGCCTGCTCCGCGGCTGGCTGGGCCTCCTCCGGCGGCGCGGCCGTCGTCTTGTCCTCGGTCACGACGGCTCCTTCGACGTCTGTGTGGTCAGGGTGGCCTCGGCCCGCTCCACGGTGGAGCCGGCCATGAGGAGGCCGATCTCGTCGGCAGAGGCGCCACCCGGCAGCTCGCCGATGATCCGGCCGCGATACATGACGCCGATCCGGTCGGCCAGGCCGAGCACCTCGTCCAGCTCGGTCGACACGAGGATCACGGCGGCGCCGTTGTCCCGCTCCTCCACGATGCGCCGGTGCACGAACTCCATCGAGCCGACATCCAGGCCGCGGGTCGGCTGCGCGACCACGAGCATCTTCAGCGGCCTGGACAGCTCGCGGGCCAGCACCACCTTCTGCTGGTTGCCGCCGGAGAGCGTGGACGCGGCCGACCGGATGGATGGCGTGCGCACGTCGAACTCGTCGACCCGATGGTCCGCGTTGGCGTCGATCGCCTTCAGGTCCAGGGACAGCCCCTTGGCGAACGGCTCGCGGTGGTACAGGTCCAGCACGAGGTTCTCGGCGATGGTGAAGCTGCCGACCAGGCCGTTGTGCAGGCGGTCCTCGGGCACGTAGCCCACGCCCTTGCCGAGCAGGTCGTCGATGCTCGAGGCGGTGACGTCCTCCCCTGAGAGGCTGATGCGTCCCGAGGTCGGCTCACGCAGACCGACGATGGCCTCGGTCAGCTCGGTCTGGCCGTTGCCCTGGACTCCGGCGAGGGCATAGATCTCGCCGGCCCGCACGGTGAGGCTGACATCGTCGACGACCACCTGGCCCTGCTCGTCGAGCACCCGGACGGTGTCGACGTCGATCACGTCGGTGCCGGGCTCGGCCTCCTCCTTGTCGATCGTCAGCTTGACCGGGCGACCGACCATGAGGGAGGCGAGCTCGGCCGAGGAAGCGGTCGGCTCCGCGGTGCCGACGACCTTGCCCCGCCGGATCACGGTGATCCGGTCGGCGACCTCTCGGACCTCGCGCAGCTTGTGGCTGATGAACACGATGGAGGTGCCGGCGTCGCGCAGCCCCTTCATGACCGCGATGAGCTCGTCGGTCTCCTGCGGGGTGAGCACGGCTGTGGGCTCGTCGAGGATCAGCACCTTGGCGTCACGGATGAGCGCCTTGACGATCTCGACGCGCTGCTGCACGCCGACGGGCAGGTCCGCGACCAGCGCGTCGGGGGGCACCTGCAGGCCGTACCTCGTCGAGACCTCCTCGACCTGACGCCGGGCGCGGCGCCGGTCCAGGAAGCCCAGCCCACGGGTCTGCTCGTGGCCGAGCTCGACGTTCTCGGCCACCGTGAACACGGGGATGAGCATGAAGTGCTGGTGCACCATGCCGATGCCGGCGGCCATGGCGTCGCCGGGACCCTTGAAGGTCACCGGCTTGTCGTCGACGAGGATCTCACCCTCGTCCGGGTGGTAGAGCCCGTAGAGGACGTTCATCAGGGTGCTCTTGCCGGCGCCGTTCTCGCCCAGCAGGGCATGGATCTCGCCGGGCTCGACCACCAGGTCGATCGAGTCGTTGGCGACAAGTGACCCGAATCGTTTGGTGATTCCGCGGAGTTCGAGCTTCAGGGTGTCCTCCAGAGCGTGAGAAGCGGAGAGGGGGAGGCCGGGTCTCCGGCGCTCCCCCTCTCCCGGTGTTCAGTTCGTCAGCGTCACTTCGGCTGGCTGGGCGACGTGATCTGGATCTTGCCCGAGGTGATGTCAGCCTTGACCTGGTCGAGCTCGCTCTTGACGTTGGCCGGGATCTTGCTGTCGAACTGGTGGAACGGGGACAGGCCCGTGCCGTTGTTCTTCAGTGTGCCGATGTAGCTGCCTGACGGGAAGGTGCCCGAGGCAGCCTGCAGAGCGTACTGCGTCACCGAGTCGGTGAGGTTCTTCGTCACGCTCGAGACGAAGTAGGGGCAGTACTGCGCGGCGCTCACGCAGCCGTCGGTGTCGACCCACAGGACGCTGACCTTGCCGTTGGACGCCTGGGCCGCAGCGCCGGCGCCGAGGCCGGTGCCGCCGGCAACCGGGAAGATCACGTCAGCACCCTGCTGGACGAAGGCCTGGGAGATCGAGCGACCCTTGTTCTGGTCGGTGAAGGACTGCGCGAAGGTGCCGCCCTTCTGGTTCTTCTCGTCCCAGCCGAGGACCGCGACGTTCTTGCCCTTGGTCTTGTTGTAGTACTGCACACCCTCCCAGAAGCCATCCATGTAGATGGTCACCGGCGGGATGTTGAGGCCACCGAAGGTCGCGACCTTGCCGCTCTTGGTCGTGGCAGCCGCGAGGTAGCCGCCGAGGAAGGCGCCCTGCGCGGTGTTGTACTGCAGGCCGTAGACGTTCGCGCCGGACGGGGGGGCGTCGATCTCGGCGAAGTGGCTCTTGGGGTGCTGGGCGGCGACGGACTTGACCGCGTCGCTCATGAGACCACCGACGGCGATGATCGTGTCGCAGCCCTTGTTGACCTCGGCCTGGAGGTTGGGGGTGTAGTCGTTCTGGCTGTTCGACGACACGTAGGAGATCTTGATGTTGGGGTTCTGCTTGTTGGCCGCCTGCAGACCCGCCCAGGAGGACTGGTTGAAGGAGCGGTCGTCGACGCCGCCGGTGTCGAGCACCATGCACGCGTTCAGCGCCTTGCCCGACGCCGACCCGCCGGACGCGGAGCCGGAGCTTCCGCCGGATGCCGTTGAGCTCGCCGTCGGCTTGGCGCCGCAGCCTGCGGCCAGACCCACGACCGCAACGAGGGTCACGACCTTCATCACCGAACGCAAAAGTGTCTCCTTTTGTTGGCGGCCTCAGACCGCGCCGAACAGCCCACTATCGGCGCAGACTCTAGCGCCGGCCCTGGCCGGGTTCGACCACTTACTGAGACTTGGCTGTCAACCGTTACCGATCCGCGACCGGGGTTCATCGTCCCGCCAGGGCTGCTCCGGCGAGCAGCGCCGCGCCCACCGCGATGGCGCCCTCGTCGACGACCAGATCGCCCTGGTGCAGGTCGTAGGTGGGGCCGCCGGGGGTGCGGGTGCCGAGCCGGGCCATCGCCCCGGGCACGGTCTGCAGGTACCACGCGAAGTCCTCGCCGCCGAGCGACTGCCGGGTACCGGTGACCGCGTCCGGGCCGATGAGCGCCAGCGCGGCCGACTCCAGGGCGGCGACCGAGGGCCCGTCGTTGACCAGCGGCGGCACGCCGCGCACGTGCTCGAGGTGGGCGGACACGCCATACGGGGAGACGACGTTGCGGACTGTCTCCTCGATGAGCGGGCCGACCTCCTCCCAGACGGCGGCGTCGAGCATGCGCAGGGTGCCGCTGACCGTGCCGGTGGAGGGGATGACGTTCTGGGCGACCCCGGCGTGCACCGCACCCCAGACCAGGGCGACGCCGGCGCGGGGATCGACCCGCCGCGACAGCACCGCGGGCACGTCGGTGAGCACCTTGCCCAGGGCGTAGGTGAGGTCCTGGGTCAGGTGCGGGCGGGAGGTGTGCCCGCCCCGGCCGGACAGGGTCACCGTGACCGAGTCGGCCGCCGCGGTGATCGGGCCCTCCAGCAGCCCGATCTGGCCCAGGTCGATGGTCGGGTCGCAGTGCACGCCGAGAATGCGGTTGACCGCGTCGAGCCCGCCCTGGGCGACCACGTCGTGGGCCCCGCCGGGCATGACCTCCTCGGCCGGCTGGAACAGCAGGCGCACACCCAGGCCGCGCGACTCGAGCTGGCGCTCCAGCCCCTTGAGGACCAGGCCGGCACCGACGACGGCGGCCACGTGCACGTCGTGGCCGCAGGCGTGGCAGACCCCCTCGGTGCGCGAGGCCCAGGGCAGCCCGGTCACCTCCATCAGCGGCAGGGCGTCGAGGTCGGCGCGCAGCGCCACCCGGTATGCCGCGTCGACCGGGCCGATGTCGGCCACCAGGCCGGTGCCGGCCAGGGGCCGCACCCGCAGCCCGGCCCGGGACATCACCTCGGCCACGACCGAGGTCGTGCGGGTCTCCTTGCCGGACAGCTCGGGGTGGGCGTGCAGGTCCCGGCGCAGCGCGACGAGGTCACCGCCGAGGCGCTTGACAGCGGCGGTGACCTGGTCGTGGACGGGTGACTGGCTCACGGGCTCGCCAGCCTAGCGGGGCGGGTGCAGCGCGAGCTTGAACCCCGTGTGGCTGGCCTCGAAGCCGAGCCGCTCGTAGAACCGGTGCGCGTCGGCGCGGGACGCGTTGGAGGTCAGCTGCACCATGCCGCAGCCGAGCTCGCGGGCCGTGCCGACCGCCCACTCGAGCATCTGGCTGCCCAGGCCGCGGTCCCGCTGGCTCGCGGCGACGCGCACCGCCTCGACCAGGGCGCGGGTCATGCCACGGTGCGACAGCCCGGGGATGACGGTCAGCTGCAGGGTCCCGACGACCTCACCGTCCCGGTCTGCCACCATGAGCCACTGGCGGGGGTCGGCCACGATCGCCTCGAACGCCTGCGCGTAGGCAGGGTCGCCGGGCTGCTCCCGCTGCGCCCCGAGGACGTCGTCGGCGAGCAGGCCGACGATGGCGGGCAGGTCGGCGGCGGTCGCCCGCCGGATCGTGGCCTCCCCCATCAGAAGGTCTCGCGCGGGACGTACAGGCCCCACACGTCACGCAGCGCGTGGCTGACCTCGCCTCCGGTGGCGCGCAGCTTGAGCGCCTCGCGCATCGGGAACAGCACGTTGTCCGAGCCCCGGGCCGCGGTGCGCAGGTCGTCGAGCGCGCGTTCGACGGCGTCGTTGTCGCGCTCCTTCCGCAGGGTGGCCAGCCGCTCGCACTGGTCGACCTCGATCTGGGGGTCGACCCGGAGGGGCTCGTAGGGCTCCTCCTCGTCGAGGGTGTACTTGTTGACCCCGACGACGGTGCGCTCCTTGTTGTCGATCTCCAGCGCCACGCGGTAGGCCGAGCGCTCGATCTCGGACTTCTGGAAGCCCTGCTCGATCGCGGCGACCGCGCCGCCCTGGTCCTCGACCGCCTGGATCAGCTCCAGCGAGGCACCCTCGAGGTCGTCGGTCATCGACTCCACGACGTAGCTGCCGGCGAACGGGTCGACCGTCTTGGTCACGTCGGTCTCGAACGCGATGACCTGCTGCGTGCGCAGGGCGAGCCGCGCCGCCTTCTGGGTGGGCAGGGCGATGGCCTCGTCATACGAGTTGGTGTGCAGGCTCTGCGTGCCGCCGAGCACGGCGCCGAGGCCCTGCAGGGCGACCCGGACGAGGTTGACCTCGGGCTGCTGCGCGGTCAGCTGCACGCCCGCGGTCTGGGTGTGGAAGCGCAGCATCATCGACTTGGGGTTCTTCGCCCCGAACTCCTCCTTCATGATCCGCGCCCAGATGCGGCGGGCCGCGCGGAACTTGGCGACCTCCTCCAGCAGGGTGGTGCGGGCGACGAAGAAGAAGGACAGGCGCGGGGCGAAGTCGTCGACGTCGAGGCCGGCGGCGATCGCGGTGCGGACGTACTCCTTGGCGTTGGCCAGGGTGAAGGCGATCTCCTGCGCGGGCGTCGCCCCCGCCTCGGCCATGTGGTAGCCGGAGATGGAGATCGTGTTCCAGCGCGGGATCTCCCGGTGGCAGTAGGCGAAGATGTCGCTGATCAGGCGCAGCGACTCCTTCGGCGGGTAGATGTAGGTGCCGCGGGCGATGTACTCCTTGAGCACGTCGTTCTGGATCGTGCCGGTCAGCTGGTTGCCGGCGATCCCCTGCTCGGCCGCGACCAGCTGGTACATCAGCAGCAGCGTCGAGGCGGGCGCGTTGATCGTCATCGACGTGCTGACCTTGTCCAGGGGCAGGTCGTGGAACAGCGTGCGCATGTCGTCGATAGAGTCGATCGCCACGCCGACCTTGCCGACCTCACCGTGGGCGATGGCCTCGTCGGAGTCGTAGCCCATCTGCGTCGGCAGGTCGAAGGCCACCGACAGGCCGCCGGTGCCGGCGCTGACCAGCTGGTGGTAGCGCTCGTTGGACTCCTTGGCGGTGCCGAAGCCGGCGTACTGGCGCATCGTCCACGGCTTGCCGGTGTACATCGTCGGGTAGACGCCGCGGGTGAACGGGAACTGCCCCGGCGCGCCGAGCTTGCTCTCCGGGTCGAAACCCTCGAGGTCGGCCTGGTCGTAGACCGGGGCGATCGGGAGGTCGGACTCGGTGCGCGCGGACGGGGTCTCTGCCATGGGCGTGAGCCTAGTGTTCACCGGCCTCCGGCCGAACTTCCGGTGGCCGATCTCACGCGGCCTCAGCCGCGCCGGGCGTCCATCTCGTTGAGCGCGGCGACCAGCGCCGGGCCGGCGTAGATGTAGCCGGAGTAGACCTGCAGCAGGCTCGCCCCGGCGTCGAGCATCGCGGCGCCGTCGGCGGCCGTCATGATGCCGCCGACGCCGATGACCGGCAGGTCGGTGTGCCGGGTGATGTAGCCGACGACCTCACGGGCGCGGGCCGTCAGCGGCGCCCCGGACAGCCCGCCGGCCTCCCGGGCGAGGTGGATGTCGCGCAGCGCCACCCCGTCCCGGCTGAGCGTGGTGTTGGTGGCGATGACCGCGCGGACACCGGTCTCGGTGCACACCTGCAGCGCCTCGTCGATGGCGCTGTCGGTCAGGTCGGGGGCGACCTTGACGAAGACGGGGGTCGGGTCCTGGCCTCGGGCGGCGGCGAGCGCAGCCGCCTCGGCCGTGATCGCGGTGAGCAGCTCGCGCAGCGGCCCGGCATCCTGCAGCGAGCGCAGCCCGGGGGTGTTGGGGCTGGAGACGTTGACCGCGACGTAGTCGGCCAGCCCGTCCAGCGCCCGCAGCGACGTCAGGTAGTCCTCGGTCGCCTCCTCCAGCGGGGTCACCTTGGTCTTGCCCAGCGACACCCCGATCGGTATGCCGGCCGGACCGGCCGCGCGCAGCCGCGCCGCGAGCGCCGCCGCCCCCTCGTTGTTGAAGCCCATCCGGTTGACGATGGCGCGGGAGGCCTTGAGCCGGAACAGGCGCGGCCGGTCGTTGCCCGGCTGGGCGTGTGCGGTGACGGTGCCGAGCTCGGCGTGACCGAAGCCCATCGACCCCCACGCCTTGACCCCGACCCCGTTCTTGTCGACCCCGGCGGCCAGGCCGACGACGCCGGGGAAGGTGATCCCGGCGACCGTGCGCGGGCGGCGCTCTCCCCCGGTCAGCAGCCGCAGCGCGCGCAGCGCCGCCGGGTGCCCGCCGAGCCGCTCGACCGCATCGAGGGTGGCGTGGTGGGCGGTCTCGGCGTCCCCGCCGCCGAGGCGGAACAGCCCCGGCCGCAGCAGGTGCCGGTAGCCGAGGTCCATCACTGCCGCGCGCGCCGAGTCCATGGCCGTGACCCTAGCGAGCGCGATGTCCCCACCGGACACGGCTTCGCGTGCGCTCGCGGGACCTCCGCCTCAGGTGGAGGCCGTCTGACGGGCGGCAGGCTGACGTGGTGGGCAGCATCCGACAGGCTCTGGCCGAGCGCATCGGCGAGTGGTCCCCCGCGCGGTATCCGGAGACGCCGTGGCAGCGGGCGGACCTGCGGATGCCGATCCTCCTGTGGCGACTGGGGCTGGGCCGGTTGGCCGGTCCCCTCATGCTGCTGACGGTGACTGGCCGCTCCAGTGGCCTGCCGCGGCGCACGCCGGTCACGGCACACGTCGTCGCCGGCCGGACCTACCTGTGGTGCCCGTATGGCGGGCGCTCCCAGTGGTACCGCAACCTGCTGGCGAACCCGGTCGCGACGACTCAGTCACGCCGGGGCACCCAGGCGGTGCGCGCGGTCGCCGTCGACGACGAGGACGAGGCCGTGGAGGTCGTCGCCGAGCTGCGCCGCTTCAACCCGCCGTGGCTGCGTCGCTACCTCGAGGGCGAGGGCATCGCCGACACCCTCGAGGACATCGCCAGGAACACGCAGCGGCTGCACATCCGGCGCCTGGAGCCGACATCGGTGGAGGGTCCGCCGGAGCTCACGGCAGACCTGGCCTGGCTCTGGCTTCTCCCGGTCGCCCTGGCGGCGTTGCTCGCCAGGCGACGGCGGCACTAGCCGGCGTCGGTGTCCGGTCCGCTCTGTCGAGGTACGCCGCGCTCTGCCGCGTCAGCCGGGAAGTAGACCGCTGGCGCGGGCGACGCTCTGAGCCGGCGGGCGCGCCAGCACGTCGAGGAGGAAGTCCTCCTCCTCGTGGCTGACCAACGGGGCGAGGTCCACGCGGGTCAGGGCCAACCGGTGCACCTCGTCGCCGCGTAGCGGGTAGTCAGCCACGGGGTGCCGCCAGTGGCACAGCAGCAGGACCCCGTCCGGGCCGAGCGACGACAGGCACCACTCGAGCAGCTGCTCGACGCCGTCGACGTCGAGGTAGTAGGCCACCTCGGAGAGGACGATGAGGTCGAACGTCCCCTCCGGCCACTCCGTCGCGGCGTGCATCCGCCTCACGTCGACGCCGGGCATCCCGGCCGTGCGGCGCCGAGCCTCCTCCACGGCAGCCTCGGCCAGGTCCACCGCGAGGAGCGCGTCGCAGCGGGAGGCCAGCTCGGCGGTCAGGACCCCGACCGAGCAGCCCACCTCGACGGCCCGGCTGAACCTTCGGCGTGGCAGGGACGCCAGAGTGACTGCGCGCTTGCGCTCCTCGTACCAGCGGTCGGTGTAGCCCCACGGGTCGGGACCGTTGTCGCGGTAGAAGTCGTCGAAGTACGCCGGCTCCAGGGTCGGCCCGGGCGGGGCCGACGCGAAGAACAGCTCGTGCGGGCGGTCGAAGTGGGCGACGAAGCCCGGCGCGAGCAGCACCTCGTCACCGGGTTGGTCCGACAGCGGCTCGGTCTGCGAACGGTGGGCGGCCAGCGCCGAGCGCTTGTGTTCCCGCACCTCGGCGTCCAGTGGCTGCCGCACCAGCTGCCCCCATGGCACGCGCGGGTCGGCGGGAGTCGCCCAGTGCCAGGCCCACACGGGGTACTCCAACGAGGTGGCGCCTGCCTCTCGCGCGGCAGCCGACGCTCCGGCCGCGGCAGCGCTGTGGTCGGGGTGGCCGTCCCCCGCCCACGGGGCCAGGACCCAGCAGCCGGCCGTGGCGTGTGCCGTCACCGCCGCACGCACCGCGGCGACGTGGTCGGAGAGCTGCCCGTCGGGCAACCGGAGCAGGTGCACGCGGGCCTGCGGAGCCAGCCGCCTGACCGCCATCACCACCTCCTCGGCGCGCCGGTCCGCCAACCGCTCCGGCGTCACGGTGGGGGAACCGGGGTGGGACGCCTCCCCCAGGGTCGCGACGACCACGTCCACGGGCAGTCCCCGGCGCGCTGCCTCGGCGATGAGCCCGCCGCACCCGAGCGACTCGTCGTCCGGGTGCGCTGCGACCACGACGACGTGGCCGACCCCCTCCCAGTCGAGCAGCGGCACGAGGTCGAGCCGGCCCCAGGCGCGCCAGGCTCGCTCGTCGGTGCCGGGGTCGTCGTGGGAGAACGTCACCACGGCAACCGCGCCCGGCCGTGCAGCATCTCTCCCAGCCGGGCCACGTCGCGCTCGGCGTGGTGCTGACGCAGGTAGACGGTGAGGTCGGCGACCCGGGTCGCGTGCTCGGCGTCGAGGGTCAGCGGCGCCGGCCCCAGGGCGTGGCCGACCGTCGTGATGGTGGTCTCTGCTGCTGCGGCGACGGCAGAACGGGTGCGCAGCGCCAGCACCTCGCCGGGACCGCCCTCGGCGTGGCCGGCATCGACCTCGACCGCAGCGGCGGCCAGCGCCTGCCGGGCCGCCCCGAGCGCGAGGTCGATGTGGCCGAGGTGCCAGAACGCGAGCTGGTCCGGCGGACGGGCGGCCAGGCTGCGGGCGAGTGCCCGGGCCAGGCCGACGGCTCCGCCGTACCAGCAGGCCGCCACGCCGATGCCACCGTGAGCGAAGCCGGGACGGATGAGGTACCAGTCGGTCCCGCCCACGGGCTGGGCAGGCACCTCCTCGAAGTGCACCGGCCCGCTGGGGACGTCGACGAGTCCCCGCGCGTGCCAGGTGTCGGGCTCGACCGTGACGCCAGGGTGCTGCAGCGGCACGGCGAACAGGCGCCGGCCACCGCTCACGTGCGCGGTCACGAGCGCATGTGTGAGGCGCCCGGCCAGGGAGCACCACGGCTTGGTGCCGCTGACCACCCAGCCGGTGCCGGGCTGGTCCACGGCGTCCAGGCGGACCCCCGGGCCTTCTGCGGCGAACACCCCCCAGGTCGTGCCCGGCCCGGCCACGGACGACAGCCCGGCCTCGGCGAGGATCGCCAGGGCGTCCACGTGCGCTTCCAGGACGCGGGCCGCCGTCAGGTCCACCGCCGCCACGCTCGCGAGCAGCTCCCATCTCTGCCGGGTCCGACCGCTCGCGGGCAGGGGCACGCACTGCCCCAGCTCGGCGGCGAGGAGCAGGTGGTCGCCGACACTCTTGCCGCGCGCTCGCCCCGCGGCCTGGCAGGCCAGGGCCTCCACCGGCTCGCCACCCAGCTGCACCTCCGCAGCCTCGGTATCCGCCGTCCCGGTCGAGCCGTTCATCCCTGCTCCTCTGTTGGCAACGCCTCAGCCCCGGTGGCCGGCGCCCCTGTCTCGAGGCGCCACAGGTCGTGACTCACCCCGCTGGGTGCCCGGCCCAGCAGCCGGTCGCTGGTGAGGACCGGCGTGCCGATCGTCGCCAGGCTCACCGTGCCCGGCAGGGTGGCGACCCGTCGGGCCAGCGCCCGGTCCTCATGCGCGGAGTGGTGAGGGAACCCGCCGGCCGCCAGGTAGGTGGCGGCCCGGATGCCCAGGTTGGCTCCGTGGACGTGCCCGTGGCCACCGTCGGCGTGGAGGCGACCCGCGTAGGCGTCATGCCACGCGGCAAGGGTCGCCGGCGCGGCAGCCCCACCGTGGGGCGTGACGGTCCCGAGGACCAGGTCAGCACCACGGTCGGCGAGGTCGAGCTGGTGGGCCATCCAGCGCTCGGGGACCACCGAGTCGGCGTCGGTGTGGGCCAGCCAGGTGGTCGTGAGGTCGAGTGCCCGGACCCGGCGCAGCGCGTGACGGACCCCGAGGTCCCTGGCCTGGCCGACGGACCGGCAGTCCACGGCCACCGAGCGGACCTCGGCTCGGCCGGCGACCACGTCGGCGCTCCGGTCGGTGCAGCCGTCCAGGACCACCCAGACGTCGACCGGCACGCTCACGTGACGCCGGGCGCGGTCGAGCCCGTCCAGGCAGGACCCGAGCACCTGCTCCTCGTCGCGGGCAGGGACAACCACGAGGACGCGCTGCACGCGTGGCCGCATCACACCTCCCGGGCTCGGTCCGACACCGACCCAGGAGCAACTACCCAGACCGGCTCGACGGTAACCCCTCGGGCGCTCAGGTCAGGTCGGTGCGGCCGGACTCCTTGAGCCGGTCCACCAGGGCCTTGACATCCTGCGCGCGGGAGCGGGTGGTGACGAGGAGCGCGTCCGGAGTGTCGACCACGACCACGTCGTCCAGGCCCAGGACCGCCACCGTGCGCCCGGTCCCGGACACGACCAGGCCCGACGCGTCCTGCAGCAGCACGTCGTCCACAGCCGTCCCCAGGACCTTGAGGTCCTCGCCGGCATCGGGCAGCAGCCCGGCGAGGGAGGCGAAGTCGCCCACGTCGTCCCAGCCGAAGTCGCCGGGGATCACCGCGACCTTGCCGTCGCGGGCCGCCGGCTCGGCGAGGGCATGGTCGATCGCGATCCTGGTCAGCGTCGGCCAGACGTCGGCCAGCCGGGTCGGGTCGGCGGCGATGGCCCGCAACCCCTCGGCCAGGCCGGGCTGGTAGTCCGCCAGCAGGTCCAGCAGCACCGAGGCCCGGACGACGAACATGCCCGCGTTCCAGCGGTACTCACCGGTGGCCAGGTATGCCGTGGCCGTCGCCTCGTCCGGCTTCTCCACGAACGAGCGCACCGACAGCGCCCGCGGTGCCCCCTCGACGGCCAGCGGCTCCGCGGCCTGGATGTAGCCGAACCCGGTGGCCGGGTGCGTCGGCTCGATGCCGATGGTGACCACCTTGCCGGTCCGGGCCACGGCCACCGCCTCGGCGACACAGGCGGCGAACCGGTCCTCGCCGGTGATCACGTGGTCGGCGGCGAACGAGGCGACCACTGCGTCGGGGTCACGCCGCTCGAGCAGCGCCGCCGCCAGGCCGATCGCGGCGGCGGAGTCGCGCGGCGAGGGCTCGGCCAGCAGCGAGTCGTAGGCCAGGTCGGGCAGCTGGGCGGCCACGGCGTCGCGGTGGGAGACGCCGGTGACCACGACGATGTTGGTGCCGCACAGCGGGGCCAGCCGGTCCCACGTGGCCTGCAGCAGCGAGCGACCCGAGCCGGTCAGGTCGTGCAGGAACTTCGGCGAGGAGGCCCGCGACAGCGGCCACAGACGGGTCCCGGCACCCCCGGCGGGGATCACGGCATACAGGCCCTCGATGGTCGGCCCCGGCTCGGAAGTCATGGCGCAGAACCTAGCCGACCGCTGTGCAGGCGTTCGGCGGTCACCACCTCGTCACCCGACCCTCCCGGCGACGTCACCCGCAGATCACCGGGGCTCGCGACCGTGGTGGCGTGCGGATCGCGATCGTGACCGAGTCGTTCCTGCCGACCCTCAACGGGGTCACCACCAGCGTCTGCCGGGTGCTGGAGTGCCTGCGCGACGCCGGCCACGAGGCCGTCGTGATCGCGCCCCACCCGGCCCCGCCGAGCTTCGCCGGCTTCCCCGTGCACACCGTGGCCAGCGTGCCGGTGCGCCAGTTCCCGGTCGGGCTGCCGACCGGGGAGGTCGAGGAGGTCCTGGCCGCGTTCGGGCCGGACGTGGTGCACGTGGCCAGCCCGTTCGTCGTCGGGGCCCGCGGCCTGGCTGCCGCCACCCGGCTGGGCGTGCCGACGGTCGCGGTCTACCAGACCGACATGGCCTCCTACCTGCGCCAGCACGGACGCGGCCCGGCCGGCCGCGCCGCCTCCCGGGCCGCGTGGCGCTGGATCCGGCGGATCCACGGGCAGGCCGGGCTGACCCTGGCACCCTCCTCCGCCGCACTGCAGGACCTGCGCGACCACGGGGTGCCGCGCACGGCGCTGTGGGGACGCGGCGTGGACGCCGGCCTGTTCCACCCCGGCTGGCGCGAGGACGCCCGGTGCCGGGCGCTGCGCCGGACCCTGGCCCCGGGCGGCGAGCTGCTGCTCGGCTACGTCGGCCGCCTGGCCCCGGAGAAGGAGCTGGAGCGGCTCGCGACACTGGCCACCGCGCCGGGCACCCGCCTCGTCCTCGTCGGAGACGGCCCCTCCCGCCAGGCCCTGGGGGCACTGCTGGCCGAGGCGGTCGCCGCCGGCCCGGGCCGCCCGACCCTGCCGCCGGTGTTCCTCGGCCGGCGCGAGGGCGAGGAGCTCGCGCGGGCCTACGCCGCCTTCGACGTGTTCGTGCACACCGGCACCCGCGAGACCTTCGGGCAGACGCTGCAGGAGGCCGCCGCCAGCGGGCTCCCGGTCGTGGCCCCGGCCCGGGGCGGCCCGCTGGACCTGGTCGCGCACGGCCGGACCGGGCTGCTGTTCGACCCCGACGACCCCGGCGCCCTGGAGCGGCAGGTCCGGACGCTGACCGACCCCGTGCACGGCGCGGCGCGGCGCGCGGCCCTGGGTCGCGCGGCATACCGGCAGGTGACCTCCCGCTCCTGGCCCGCCCTGGTCGCCCAGCTGCTGGACCACTACGCCGCGGTCGCCGCCGGGGAGGGCGCGCGGGCCGCCTGAGGTGTCTGGTTCCTCACAACGGCAGCACCCGGGAACTCCGGGGTCGCAGGCGCTCACTAGCATTGGGGCGATCCGGACGGAGCCGTCCCCTGCCCACGCGCGCACGACGACGGCGGTCGTCCCAGCTTCCTCGCGTGAAAGGGACGCATCGTGCCCCAGGCAGCATCCGGGACGTTGTATCGCGGCCGTGAAGGCATGTGGTCGTGGGTCGCGCACCGCATCAGCGGCGTGCTGATCTTCTTCTTCCTCTTCGCCCACGTGCTCGACACCGCGCTGGTCCGGGTCTCCCCGGAGGCCTACAACTCGGTCATCGGCACCTACAAGAACCCGATCGTCGGGCTCGGTGAGCTCGGCCTCGTGGCCGCGGTGCTCTTCCACGCCTTCAACGGGATCCGCGTGATCCTCGTGGACTTCTGGTCCCGGGGCCCGAAGGTGCAGCGGCAGATGTTCTGGGCCGTCATCGCCATCTGGGTCGTCCTCTTCGTGCCGTTCGCGATCCGGCACCTGTCCCACGTCTTCGGCTGAAAGGGCTGGGCATCGTGAGCACTGCAACCCCCACCGACCGCGGTCCCAAGCTGACCGAGCTGACCAAGCGCTCGCCGTACAAGCGCCGCCTGCGCGGCCGCGGCAACTTCGAGCTGTGGTCGTGGATCTTCATGCGCGGCTCCGGAGTGCTGCTGCTGGTCCTGGTCCTCGGCCACCTGTTCGTCAACCTGGTCATGGGCCAGGGCATCAAGGCGATCGACTTCGCCTTCGTCGGCGGCAAGTGGTCCAGCCCGTTCTGGCAGGTCTGGGACCTGCTCATGCTGTGGCTGGCCGAGATCCACGGCGTCAACGGCGTGCGCACCGTCATCAACGACTACACCGAGAAGGACTCGACCCGCCTCGTCCTGAAGAGCCTGCTCATCTTCAGCGCCGTGGTCGTCCTCGTGCTCGGCACGCTCGTCATCTTCACCTTCGACCCGTGCCCGACCGGTGCGGCGGCCGGTGACCTGCCCAGCTTCTGCGCCAAGTAAGGACAACTGATGCAGACCCACAAGTACGACGTCGTCATCGTCGGGGCCGGTGGCGCCGGCATGCGCGCCGCGCTCGAGTCCTCCTCGCGCGTGCGCACGGCGGTGCTGACCAAGCTCTACCCCACCCGCTCCCACACCGGCGCTGCCCAGGGCGGCATGTGCGCCGCCCTCGCCAACGTCGAGGAGGACAACTGGGAGTGGCACACCTTCGACACGGTCAAGGGCGGCGACTACCTCGTCGACCAGGACGCCGCGGAGATCATGTGCAGGGAGGCCATCGACGCGGTCATCGACCTCGAGAAGATGGGCCTGCCGTTCAACCGCACCCCCGAGGGCCGCATCGACCAGCGCCGCTTCGGTGGCCACACCCGCAACCACGGTGAGGCCGCGGTCCGCCGCTCCTGCTACGCCGCCGACCGCACGGGTCACATGATCCTGCAGACGCTCTACCAGAACTGCGTCAAGCTGGGCGTGGAGTTCTACAACGAGTTCTACGTCCTGGACCTGATCATGACCGAGGTGGACGGCGAGCAGCGCCCCGCCGGCGTCGTCGCCTACGAGCTGGCCTCCGGCGAGATCCACGTCTTCCAGGCCAAGGCCGTCATCTTCGCCACCGGTGGCACCGGCAAGGTCTTCAAGACCACCTCCAACGCCCACACCCTGACCGGTGACGGCATGGGCGTGGCGTTCCGCCGGGGCCTGCCCCTGGAGGACATGGAGTTCTTCCAGTTCCACCCGACCGGTCTGGCCGGCCTCGGCATCCTGCTGTCCGAGGCCGCGCGCGGCGAGGGCGGCATCCTGCGCAACAGTGAGGGCGAGCGCTTCATGGAGCGCTACGCCCCCACCATCAAGGACCTCGCGCCGCGTGACATGGTCGCCCGCGCGATGGCCAACGAGGTGCGCGAGGGCCGCGGCTGCGGGCCGAACAAGGACTACGTCCTGCTCGACCTGACCCACCTCGAGCCGGCCGTCATCGACGCCAAGCTGCCCGACATCACCGAGTTCGCCCGGACCTACCTCGGCGTCGAGCCCTACACCGAGCCGGTGCCGGTCTACCCGACCGCGCACTACGCGATGGGTGGCGTGCCGACCAACGTCGAGGCCGAGGTGCTGCGCAACAACACCGACGTCGTTCCCGGTCTGTACGCCGCCGGCGAGGTCGCCTGCGTCAGCGTCCACGGCGCCAACCGTCTGGGCACCAACTCGCTGCTCGACATCAACGTGTTCGGCCGCCGCGCCGGCATCGCCGCCGCCGAGTTCGCCTCGACCGCCCCGTGGGTCGAGCTGCCCGCGGCGCCGGAGCTGCACACCACCTCGATGATCGAGGCCATCCGTGCGCGCGGCACCGGCGAGCGCGTGGCCGACCTGCGCAAGTCGCTGCAGGAGACCATGGACCGCAACGTCCAGGTGTTCCGCACCGAGGCCTCGATGAAGGAGGCCCTCGGAGTCATCGACGAGCTCAAGGAGCGCTACGCCAACGTCGTCGTCCAGGACAAGGGCAAGCGCTACAACACCGACCTGCTCGAGGCCGTCGAGCTCGGCTTCCTCATCGAGCTCGCCGAGGTCATCACGCTCGGCGCCCTGGCCCGCAAGGAGTCCCGCGGCGGTCACTTCCGTGAGGACTACGAGACCCGTGACGACGTGAACTTCATGCGTCACACGATGGCCTACCGTGCGCCGATCAACCCCGGCGCCGAGGGTGAGCCCACCTTCGCCAACGAGGTCCGGATCGACTACAAGCCGGTGACCGTGACCCGCTACCAGCCGATGGAGCGTAAGTACTGATGACTGCTGTCGCCGAGAAGCCCGCGGGCGGGGCCGCCCCCGCCGGCGAGGTCCCTTCGTTCACCGTCACCCTGCGCATCCAGCGGTTCAACCCCGAGGTCGACTCCGAGGCGCACTACGAGGAGTACCAGGTCCTCGCGCACGCCACGGACCGCGTCCTCGACGCGCTGCACCAGATCAAGTGGGAGCAGGACGGCTCGCTGAGCTTCCGCCGCTCCTGCGCCCACGGCGTGTGCGGCTCGGACGCGATGCGGATCAACGGCAAGAACCGGCTCGCCTGCAAGACGCTCATCAAGGACGTCAACCCGGACAAGCCGATCACCGTCGAGCCGATCAAGGGCCTTCCCGTGGAGAAGGACCTCATCGTCGACATGGAGCCGTTCTTCGACGCCTACCGCGAGGTCATGCCGTTCCT
>NZ_DASVZH010000066.1:0-16136 GCF_036391795.1 Oryzihumus sp. | reverse complement strand
TCGGTAAAGACTTCGTATGGCTTCGATCACGGCCAAGAGCGTTCGATTACCTTGCCTCGTTGGGGGAGTCGGAGTATCCGAAGTGTCACCGTTCCCGGGAGAGAAGCGATGCGCAGGACGATCAAGCTGAACTCGAAGGCCTTGGGCGCTGCTGCGGTGGCTGCAGTGCTGGTTTCCGGCGGGACGGGGATCGCGATGGCTGCGTCCGAGCCGACCTCGGCTGTCACCAGCCCGACGCAGGTCGCGACTGACACGGCGACGAGCACCCCGACCGAGACGGCCGAGCCGAGCACGTCCGAGACGACCGAGCCCCGGGAGATCAAGACGGCCGACCCCAGCCAGTCCGAGACGACCGAGCCGAGCAAGTCCGAGACGGCTGAGCCGAGCAAGTCCGAGACGACCGAGCCCAGCGAGACCGAGACGGCCGAGCCGAGCGAGTCCGCGACTGAGCGCCACGACTCGAGCGAGGGTAGTGACTCTGCGGAGCACAGCGACTCCGCGAAGCCGAGCCAGACCGAGGGAGATCACCCCGAGGCGACGGAGACCCACGACACAGCCCGTGACCAGGAACAGTCGGGCGATGGGGGGCAGCAGTCGTCTGACCAGGGCGGCTCAGACAGTGGGCACGACGACTGACGCTGCGAGGGGTGGATGCGCGGCCAGACCAAGGGCCGCCTACTTCGCCAGACCGTAGGTTTCCAGGTAGTGCTCGAGCTCTGACGCGGTCGCCTCGTAGGCCAGGCGGCCGGCCTCGGGGTCCGCGGCTGGGATGGTGGCGAACACCGGCTCGCGAGTGGGGCTGACGTCGACGAGCGTGGCGCTTCCTCCGGCGAAGGCCCGCTCGGTTCCATGTCCCGCGGTGACGTGGTCGATTCGGGTGAAGACCCCCGGCGTGACCCACGTCCGCACGCCGTTGACGGTGCCACCGATCTGTTGGTGGAAGTGGCCACAAAGAATGGCGCTCACGGCGTCCGGCCGGATGGTTGCCGCGAGCTCGTCACGGTCAACCAGGCCGATCCGTCGTTGAATCTCCACGGCGAGGTCGATCGGCGGGTGGTGGAACGCCAGGACCGTCAGGTCGCCGCGGCAGCCGGCCAGAGTCTCCTCGAGCCAGGCCAGCTGCGCCGGGCCGAGACGGCCGTACCACTTCGCAGGCACGAGCGTGTCGAGGCTGATGATGCGGATGCCGCTCACGGCGCTGACGGCGACCGCGCGGTCCTTGAGGTCGGCCGGCTGGCCACACTCCTCGCCGCTCTGGTCGAAGTGACCGGTTCCGAAGACGCGCGCGAACGCCGCGCGGTCGTCGTGGTTGCCCACACAGAACACCAGCCGGGCACCCCGTCGTGTCGTGAAGTCCAGAAGGGTGTCCCGGGCCCGTTCGTAGGCGGCCACCGATCCGTCATCCGCCACATCGCCGGTGACCACGACCGCCGCCACGTCCTGGACCTTGGCGCAGGAGGCAAGGACCAGGTCCAGGGCCCGATCGGCATCGACGCCGTACCTGAGCTCTCGCGTGGCGTTCAGGTGCAGGTCGGACAGGTGCAACAGACGTACGCGAGTCATGTTCCACTCCTTGGCTTGCCGGCCAGGACGGCCCGGGGAGAGAGCCGGCGCCTGCGCACACACCACCAGGCGCCGGCTCCGCGGTTGACGCTACCGGCCGGCCGGGCGCCCGCCGGCCGGCGGGGTCCTCGAGGTCGGGCCGTTCCGGCGCGACACGAAATTGACCCATTCCTGCACAAACGTGACTTTCCGGTGGGCCGTTCGCTACGTTGGCTCGGCTCCCGCGCTCCTGCCGGGAGCCTCCGCGGCGGGTCGCCGAGTCCTGCCACCGCCGCATGGGGTTCGTGACTACCGCTTGGCAGGAGCGGGGGACCCACTTGTGGGGCGTCCCTGGACGCTCCTTGGGGTGAAGCCCTCCGACGGCCCGGACAGCCCGGTGCCGCCGCGGGGCAGGGTGACCATCTCCCACCCGAACCCGACAGCTGACCTCGCAGGCGTCCGGAGAGGTGTGCTCATCGTGTCCAAGCACCACGCCGGGCGGCACCGCGTCGCTGCCCAGCCCACCAACGTCGTTGCCGCCACCCTGGGCCGCTCGGGTCACCCGGCCGCCAAGGCGTCCGCGGTCATGGCTGTCTCGGGTGGCCTCGTCGCCTCCATCGCCCTGCCTGCCTCGGCAGCGCCGGCCGCCGACCACCCGGCCGCCGGCCAGGCCGCCGCCCCCGCCGGCTCCGTGGCCGCCGCGGCCCCGGCGTCGAGCGCCCCGGTCGCCCCGTCCTTCGGTGATGTGGGGTTCACCGGGGTGGCCCCGAAGCCGGCCCCCGCCCCCGCCCCGGCACCCAAGGCGGTGCAGGTGAGCCGAAGCACGGCCCGCCCGGCCGTCAGCATCAACCTCCCGTCGGCCGTCTCCGGGGTCCTCGGCATCGCCTCCCAGTACGCCGGCGTGCCGTACAAGTGGGGCGGCACCACCCCTCAGGAAGGGTTCGACTGCTCGGGCTACACCAGCTACGTGTTCGCCCAGCTGGGCAAGCACCTGCCCCGCACGGCGGAGGACCAGCGGCAGGCGGTGACCCGGGTCAGCGACCCGCAGCCCGGCGACCTGGTCTTCTTCGGTTCACCCGCCTACCACGTCGGCATCTACGCCGGCGGCGGCATGATGTGGGACGCCCCGCACAGTGGTTCCTCGGTCGCGGAGCGGCCGGTGTGGAACTCCGGCGACGTCAGCTACGGCCGGGTGTCCTGACCGGCTGGACCCCTCACCCACTAGTCGGCGACGCGGCTCCAGGTCGTCCCCGGCCGTGAGAACACTGGCACCCCCGCTCCCGCGCTTCCCCCGGGCGCAGATCGAGCGGGGTGTCACCTGCGGGTCGCTACTCCAGCTCGTTGGCGCGTCGCAACAGCTCGGCCGCCACGATGCGGTGCCGGATGGCGCCCGGAGACTCGGGCGGGACGACGCCGGTGGCCAGGAACGCGTCGACGTCGTCGACCTGGGCCTCCCACGCCCCTTGAGTGCGCAGCAGCTCAAGACGCAGCTCATCGGCGGTCATCCACTGCACCGGCCTGTCCACGAGGCGGACCTTAAGGCCGCGCAGAGCCGGTCCTCCCGCCGAGTCAGGCCTTTCCCAGCAAGTTCACACCCGACGCGGGTTCACTGCGGCGCCGGTCCGGCTCCTGGGTATGGGCCCAAGGCCGGATCGGCACGTGAGGGCAAGGCGGGGGCAGGTGCCGATTTCTGTAGGGGTGTCAGACGACTGTGTCGACTACGGGTTCACACCGAGCCTTTCGGCGAGTCCGAGCTGGGCCATGATCGCGCCGGAGTCGATGTAGGTACGGACGTTCTGGACCATGCCGTCCTTGATCTCGTAGACGTCGCACAGGTGCATCGTGAGCGAGCGCCCGGTGGCGGGCACGGTGCCCGCGGGGATGACGAGATCTCCGGTGTGGGTGCCCCGGCCGGTGTACTCGACGACCACCGTGTCGTCCTTGGCGGTGAGGTGGTCGATGACGAACTCCCCGTCAGGAAGCGCGTCGAACAGCGACTTGGTGAACTGGACCGCTCCCTCGGAACCCTGCAGGGTCCTCCCGCTGCCCATGTCGATCAGGGTGCTGTTGGGGGCCATCTGTTCCGAGATGGTGGCGTAGTCGCGCTGGTTCCAGGCCTCGAAGAGACCGCGGACGATCGTTGCGTTGTCTGCCATGAGAGCCTCCGCTCTGCTGGCACCTGCTCCCGTCCCCAGTATTCGGCTGCGGGCCGCGGGCTGCCATCACCCTTTCTGCGCGCACCGGCCGCGCCGGACGTCAGGCGCTGAGGGCGCTTGGGAACCTCGTCACGAAGTCCAGCACGGCCACCCAGTCCGGCCGGACCCGCAGCCTGGCCATGGGCACGTCCCGCAGCGGGGCGACCCACGCGGCGCCCTGCTGCTCCCCGAAGTACCGGATGGCGGCCTGCTCGTACTCATGAGCCATGTGATCGAGAACCTCCACGACTGCCTGGCCCCGGACGAGCAGGGCCTTGTACGGCCAGTCCATCTGGTCGATCGTCACAGCCACTCGTGGGTGCGCCTGCAGGGCGCGCACCTTCGGTGCGCGTAGCGGCGTTCCCAGAACGAGCTCGGTCCCGTTCCAGTGGAACCACATCGGCACCACCCGAGGGGTGTTGTCCAGCCACGTGTACGCCAGCCGGGCCGGCGCCGTCGAAACCAGCAGCTCCTTCGCCACCGGGTCATCCAGCAGCGCCAGGTCTCCTTGCTGAGTCATGCTCGCCCCCGCGTGGTGCCGGGCGGCCCGCAGTTCGGACCGCGTCCATCCACGGACCCCCCACCTCCCGCGAGGCTAGCGCTGGGCCCCTGGTCGGGCCATCGGCCAGAGGGCGTACGTCACCGTCAGAGCCCAGGTGGGCGGGCCGGCGGTGCGCTCGCCCGGGTGCGCGTGAAGGAGCCACGCAGGTCCGCCGAGGCCGCTGCCGTCGAAACACCCGGCGCACGAGTGGCCGGTGGACACGGGTGGCAGGCGGTCGGACCGGACGGCCAGGACAGGGGGCGCATGGGCACGCTGGTGGTGCATGACCAGACGGGCGCCGGGCGGCCGGAGGCGACGGTGAGCCTGCCGGGCCTTCCGGAGCGGATCACCGTTCGCGAGCTGGTGCGGTTGCGGGTGCGCGAGGAGTTCGCATGGCACAACGCCGACCCGGCGGCGTTATGCCATGCCCTGGTGCTGCCCCCGACGCCGAGGCCGCCGCGAACGGCTGCGACGAGGTCTGTGAACCGGGTCAGCCACAGCGTGCCGGGCCGGCTCGGGCCGCGAATCCGCCGCCCCGTGCCGGCGGAGCACTGTCGGCCGGTCCGGGCTTGCCGCGACCTCTGCCCCGCCGCAGACTGCGGCTGTGACCGAGTCGGAGCTCGAGCGGCTGCTGCGGTGTCCGAGCTGCGGCAGCGACGACGTGCACGTGCTCGTTCGCGAGTCCGGGCTCAGTGGCGCCTTCGACATCTTCGGGTTCGGTGCCCTGGGGACGGCGAACGCCCCCAAGGAGGTTCGGTGCGCCGACTGCGGTCACCGCTGGGTGAGACCGTCGATGAGCACGCTGCAGGAGCTCGCTGACCGCAACCTGGCCCGCCGGTTCGCGGACCTCGAGGCGCGCGCCGAGCAGCTTCGGCGGCAGCTGCCGCAACGCCCCGACACCGCGGAAGGCTCGTCAGGCTGAAGCGCGCGCACCTCGGTGCTGTGGCCCGCACGCCCACACGACGTGGTGCCCGCCCCGCCGCGTTCCCGGCCGGATCGGCCGGGAAGAAGCGGCGCCACGGGCACCAGGTGGGTATCGCGCGCAGGCGTCAGGAGCTCGCCTCGCCGCCCACGGTGAGGACCTCGCAGGAGGCGTGGTCGCGGCACCACCGGGCGACGGCCGGGCCGCCGTGGGCGACGTCGGCCCCGACGACGAGCAGGCTGGCTGCGCCGCTGCGGTCGACGAGGACGGAGGCCGGGTCGCCGGCGACGGTCTCGAAGGTGAAGCTGACCCGCGAGCGGCCGTGCAGGGCCCGCAGGGCGGCCTCGAAGGTCAGCTCGTCGGCCTCGGCGCGCTCCTCTGCGGTCGTGCCGGGCGGGACCACCTGGACGAACCGCAGGCCGCAGCCGCGGCGGGCGGCCTCCTGCGCCGCGACGCGCGCGACGGCGACGGGGTCCTCACGGGTGACCACGCCGGCGAGGACGGGCAGGCTCGTGGTGGTGGGGGTGTGCGACGTGGTCATCGTGGGTCCTTCCCTGGGAGAGCCGGCGGCCACGTCCTCCCCCGCAGGGGCGGGGAGGGACGTGGCCAGGGACGCCGGTGAGGCGGTCAGGCGGTGGCGACGGCGGGGACCGGACGGCCCTCACCGAGGTGCAGCTCCTCGGTCGCCGAGGCCCGGCGCAGGTGCCAGAAGCCCAGCAGGCTCATCACGAGCAGGACCCCGGCCGCCACGAACGAGACGATGGCGCCGACGAGGGCGATCTGGCCCATCTGCCAGAAGGCGTAGGCGTTGAGCAGCAGGCCGCGCAGGGTCTCGCCGCGGAACACGGTCTGCACCTGGCCGGCCAGCTTGGTGTCGGTCGGGTTGGCGAGCGCCTTGCTGCTGAGCTGGGCGTAGGTCTGGCCGCCGGTCATCTCCTGCAGGTGCACGGCGATGAAGTGGTCCGCGTAGGCCTTGGCCTGCGCGCCGTCGGTCATCTGCTGCCCGGCGTACTGGCTCAGGTACGGCTTGATCGCCGGGTCCTTGAGCGCGTCGCTGCCGGCCGGCGGGAAGAAGATCTTCTGGGCGCTGAGCTGGCTGTGGACCTCGTCCTGGACGAATGAGTGCGCCCAGGTGAGCAGGCTGCCGGCAACGAGGAGCATCGCCGCGACGATGAGCCCCACGGTGGTCAGCAGCGCGTCGAACGTCTTGCGTCGCATTGCTACGTCTCCTTGCCCGGGCCGCTGGCCCGAAGTGGTTCTGCCTTGTTGGCAGGACCACCTTCGCGCGGGCGGTGGGGCCGCGATCAGGGTCCGCGGGCCCCGGTCCGGGTGGACCTTGGTCCCCAACCTGCGCGGCCCTACGGCCCGGCGGCGAGCCGGGAGCGGGTATGCCGTGCCGTCACCGCGGGGGGTCAGCCGCGGACGAGCGGCACCGACCAGCGCACCAGCGTGCCCGAGCCCGGCCCGGGCCCGACCTCGCAGGTCCCGCCGTGGGCCTCGGCCCGGGCGCGCATGTTGGCCAGGCCGCTGGAGCGTTCGGGGGTGCCGAGGCCCTGGCCGTCGTCGCGCACCTCCAGGACCACCTCGCGGCCGGCGGTGACGCTCACCTCGACGTGGGCGGCCTTGGCGTGCCGCGCCACGTTGGACAGGGCCTCGCGCAGCACCGCCTCCAGGTCGCGGCCCACGTCAGCGGGGACGACCGTGTCGACGGGGCCGCTGGTCTGCAGCCGCGGGGTGAAGCCGAGGCTGCCGCCGCTCTGCATGACCACGAGGGTGAGCAGGCTCCGCAGGCTGGGCGGGGCGTCGTGGCGGACCTGCAGGGTGAAGATGCTGTTGCGGATCGCCTTGATCGAGTCGTCGAGCCGTCCGACCAGCTCCATGAGGCGGGCCGCCTCCTCGGGGGTCGCCCGCGTGGCCATGCCGTTGAGGCCGAGGCCGACGGCGAAGATGCCCTGGATCGCGTGGTCGTGCAGGTCGCGGGCGATCTGGGCCCGTTCCTCGGCCATCTCGTTCTCGCGGGCCGCCGCCTGGTTGGCCGCCACGGTGAGCACGAGGGCGGCCTGGGAGGCGAAGTCACTGACCAGCGCCACGTCCTCGGGGCTGAACCGGCGGGCGCCGGGGAGGTTGCCGACCGTCAGGACGCCCAGCACGCCCTCGCCCGTCGACAGCGGGATCGCGGCCAACGGCCCGATGCCCAGCCCCCGGATGGGGCCGGCCACGCCGGCGGCAGTGCGCAGGTCCTCGAGGACCACCGGCTCCCCGCTGAGCAGGGCCGCGCCCGTGGCCGAGCCGTCGGCGGGGACCACCCGTCCCACCATCAGCTCGCCCTCGAGCCCGTCGGCCGCGGCGATGCGCAGCTCCCCGTCGGTCTCGGGCACGACCACCGCGGCGAAGTCCGCCCCGGCCGAGGACCGGACCGAGCGAGCGACCAGCTGCAGCGCCTCGGTGCGGTCGAGGGTGCCCAGCAACGCGTTGGTGATGGAGCGGGAGGCCTGCAGCCACTGCTCGCGGCGCGAGACGCCCTCGAAGAGCCGGGCGTTGTCGATGGCCGCGGCGGCCGCCGCCGCCAGCGACTGCGCCAGCTCCTCGTCCTCGGCGGTGAACTCGCCGCCACCGACCTTCTCGGTCAGGTAGAGGTTGCCGAACACGTTCCCGCCCACGCGCACCGGGACGCCGAGGAAGGACGTCATCGGGGGGTGTCCCTCGGGGAAGCCCACCGAGCTGGCGTGCCCGGCCAGGTGGCTTAGGCGCAGCGGCCGCGGGTCGGAGATGAGCTGGCCGAGGATGCCCCGCCCGGTGGGCAGCGAGCCGATGGTCTCGACGGTGCGCGCATCCATCCCGGAGTGGACGAACTCGACGAGCGTGCGGTCCTGGCCGACCACGCCGAGGGCGGCGTACTGCGCACCGATCAGCGTGCGGGCCTCCTCGACGATCCGCTGCAGCAGGCTGGTCAGGTCGAGGTCGCTGACGATGGACTGCAGGGCGCGCAGCAGGCCGTGCATCCGGTCCTGGGTGCGCATGACCTCCTGGGCCCGGTCGACGAGCTGCTCGAGGAGCTGGTCGAGCTCGAGCCGGGCCACCGACGGGAAGGTCAGGGGATCGCTGGCCGGCGCGGCCACCGGCTGTCGGCTCCCGGTGGCGTCGGGTCCTCGTGGCGCCATCGTGGCCTCCTCCTGGGGCGGGTGCCGCACCAGAATAGGAGGCTCGGGGTGCCGGCGCCTGCGGTTCGCCGCAGGCGCGGGGTGGGTCAGGCCCCGGCGACGGTCGCGAGCTCGTCCTGCGCGGCCCGAGCCGCCGGGACGGCGACCACGGGGCAGGCCGCGTGCGAGAGGCAGTAGTGGCTGACCGAGCCCTCGAGCAGGCGCCGGACCCCGGTGTGCTCACCGGTGCCCACCACGAGCAGTGACGCCTCCTGCGAACGCCGGGCCAGCGCCGGCCCGGGGCGGCCCTCGTCGACGTCGAGCACCCACCGGACGCTGGTCTCCTCGGCCCCGAGGCTGTCCTCCACGAACCGGGTGGCCCGGGCCCGGGCGTCGGTGATGGCCGTGACCAGGTAGGGGTCCGGTGCTGACGGCATGCCGCCGCTGGGCAGGGTCCAGGTGTGCACGACCCGCAGCGTCTGGCCGGTCATCCGGGCGAACCGCGCCGCCCAGCGCAGGGCCGCTGCCGAGCTCGGGGTCTCCTCGACGCCGACGACGATCTGCTGGCGCTCCATGGTGTCCTCCGCATCGCGTGCCGCCGGGTCCGGCGGTGACTCGACGGTCCCTCGGTGGGAGGGCGTGTCGGCACGGTTGTCCGTCACTCGGCGATGGGCCTTTGGTCCCGAAGTGTCGGGACCACGGTCGGCTCCCGGTGCCAGACCGTTGTCCTGCGGGCTGAGGTTTGTGATGCTTCAGGGCATGACGCTGACTGGTGGGACCGCTGAGCCCATCCGGGTCTTCGTGCTGGACGACCACGAGGTCGTCCGCCGGGGGCTGCAGGAGCTGCTCGAGAGCGGGGGCGACATCACTGTGGTGGGGGAGTCGGGGCTGGCCGCCGAGGCCACCCGGCGGATCCCGGCGCTCCGTCCGCACGTGGCGCTCCTGGACGGCCGTCTGCCGGACGGCTCCGGCGTCGACGTGTGCCGCGACATCCGGTCCCGGCACCCCGAGATCGCGGTGCTGATCCTGACCTCCTACGACGACGACGAGGCGCTCTTCGCCGCGATCATGGCCGGCGCCTCGGGCTACCTGCTCAAGCAGGTGGGCGGCACCGACCTCATCGACGCGGTGCGCCGGGTCGCGGCCGGTCAGTCGCTGCTCGACCCAGGCGTCACGCACCAGGTGCTCGAGCGGCTGCGCCAGGGTCCGCCCCAGGACGCCGCCCTCGCGCCGCTGACCGACCAGGAGCGGCGCCTGCTGGAGCTCATCGGCGAAGGTCTGACCAACCGCCAGATCGGCGAGCGGATGCACCTGGCCGAGAAGACGATCAAGAACTACGTCTCCGGTCTGCTCGCCAAGCTCGGCCTCGAGCGCCGCACCCAGGCCGCCGTCTTCGCCAGCAAGCACCTGCCGCCACGCTGAGGGAACATACCCCTAGGGGGTATGTGTTGCAGCGGTCATGACAACTGACCTCCACTCCACGGCACCCCTGACCCGCCAGGCGGTCCAGGCGACCCTGCACTGCCTCACCGGCTGTGCCATCGGCGAGGTCCTGGGCATGGTCCTCGCGACATGGTGGGGCTGGGCGAACGGCCCGAGCATCGCACTGTCCATCGTGCTGGCCTTTGGCTTCGGCTACTCCCTCACCCTGGTGCCGCTGGTCCGGGCCGGCCTCGGCTGGCGCCGCGCCACCCGGCTGGCCCTGGCGGCGGACACCCTGTCCATCGTGACCATGGAGGTCATGGACAACGCTGCGGTCCTGGTCGTGCCGGGCGCCATGGCTGCCGGCCTGACCGACGCCCTGTTCTGGGCCAGCCTCGCGGCCTCCCTCGTCGTGGCCTTCGTGGTGACCGTGCCGGTCAACCGGTGGCTCATCGCCCGCGGGCGCGGGCACGCCGTCGTCCACGCCCACCACTGACCGCCGTATGCCGTGTGGCCGGCCCGGCCACACGGCATACGGTCAGGGAGCTCACCGCCAGCTCACAGCCGGCGTCCCTACCGTCCGTGGCATGGCCCCTCCCACCGTCCCGGTCCGGGCCGCCCGCCGGCGCGGCCGGCTTCGGCGGCTGGGCCTCGTGGCGGGCTCTGTCGTCCTCGCCCTCCTGCTCGCGCTCGCCGCGCTGTGGCAGGTCACGCCGGGCGTGCAGGACGCGATGGCCCGGGTGCGCGCGATCGAGCGGGCGCACGGCGCCCCGGCGCTCCCGTCGCTGCCGCGGGACGACAAGGTCGCCCGAGCCCTCGTGGCCACCGAGGACAGCCGGTTCTGGACCAGCCCCGGGGTCGACCCGCAGAGCGTGGTGCGGGCGGGCCTGGCCACGGTGACCGGCAGCTCCGACGTCGGTGGTGCCACCCTCGAGCAGCAGCTGGCCAAGAACCTGTGGTTCGGCGGGCGCCGCGACCGGGCCGCACAGCTGCAGGCGGCGGTCCTCGCCCTGAAGCTGGACCGGTCGTGGACCAAGGACGAGGTGCTGCGGATGTACCTCGCCCAGGTCTACTTCGGCCACGGCTTCTACGGCCTCGCGCAGGCGGCCCACGGCTACTTCGGGCAGACCCCGGCGCAGCTGTCCTGGGCCCAGGCGAGCATGCTCGCGGGCCTGGTCCAGGCGCCCTCGGCCTACGACCCGCTGGTCCACCTCCAGGCGGGCAAGCAGCGGCAGCGGCACGTCCTGGACCGGCTCGTCAGCACCGGTGTCCTCACCCCGGCCCAGGCCGACGCGGCGTTCGCGGCGCCGCTGCACCTCGTCTGAGCGGGGTCACTCGCACGCGGGCAGGCTCACCCCGAACTGCTGGACCAACCGGCAGGACAGGGCGTGCAGCTGCTCCCGCCCCGCCCCGTCGAGAGGGTCGAACACCAGGGTGCGCACGGCGGTGACGTGGTCGGGCGTGGCGAGGCGGACCGTCTGCAGGCCCTGGTCGGTGAGGTGGGCGAGGTTGCCGCGGCCGTCGGCATGAGCCGGGGAGCGCTCGACCCAGCCCTTGTCCTCCAGGCGGCGCACCATGTGGGACAGCCGTGACGCCGAGGCGTGCGTGAGGGCGGCGAGCTCGCTCATCCGCAGCGTCCGGTCGGGCTGGTCCGCCAGGGCGGAGAGCACGGCGTAGGAGAACAGGTTCAGGCCCCGCTCGTGCAGCCCGGCGTCCAGCGCCGAGGACATGAGGTCGAGCAGGGCCGAGAACGCACCCCAGGTGCGTTGCTCGTCCTCGCTGAGCGGGCCGGTCTCCGACATGGCGTCACTGTCCGGGGCCGGTGGTGGACGGGTCAATCACCCGATCGGGTGAACGCCCCCGGTCCGTCTGGCGGGGCCGACCGGCACAATCGCGGCGTGCGCACCCTCCTCCTGCTGGCCGTCGGCGTCCTCGCGGTGTCCCTGTCCGGGCCGCTGATGGCCGCCGCGGTGGTGCCGCCGCTGGCGATCGCGTTCTGGCGCAACGCCTTGGGTGCCACGGCGATCGCACCGGCCGCGGTGACCCGCCAGCGCGCCGAGCTGCGCTCGCTGACCGGGCGACGGCTGGGCCTGGTCCTCGCCTCCGGCGCCGTGCTCGCGGTGCACTTCGCGACGTGGGTGACCTCGCTGACCCTGACGTCGGTGGCGTCGGCCACCGCGATCGTGTGCCTGCAGCTCGCGTGGGTCGTCTGCTGGCAGCTGCTGCGCGGGGAGCGGTTCGGGACGAGGGTGGTGGCCGGGCTCGCCCTCGCCTTCGCCGGGGTGCTCGTGGTCTCCGGGGTCGACCTGACCGTGTCCACCCGGGCCGTGGCCGGGGACGGCCTGGCGCTCGTCGGGGGCATGGCGGCCGCCGCCTACACCGTGATCGGGTCGCGGGCGCGCCAGTCGGCCAGCACCACCACCTACACCTTCGTCTGCTACGGCTCGTGCGCGGTGCTGCTCGCGCTGGCCTGCCTGGTCACCGGGCAGCGGCTCGGCGGCTACCCCGCCGGCCAGTGGGCCCTGCTGCTGCTCATCACGGCCACCGCCCAGCTGCTCGGCCACTCGGTCTTCAACCACCTGCTGGCCACGACCAGCCCGCTGCTGGTCTCGCTGGCCCTGCTGCTGGAGGTCCCTGGCGCCGCGCTGCTCGCGGCCGTCATCGTGCACCAGCGGCCGCCGGTGACCGCACTGGCCGGGCTGGCGGTGATGGTCGCCGGGATGGCCCTCGTGGTGGCCGGACGGCGAGCCTCCCGGGCCCTGCCCGCGGTGGAGGCGCCGGTCGACTGAGCCCCGGCGACCCGGCGACCCGGCGACCCGGCGACCCGGCGACCCGGCGACCGGGCGCCGAGCTGGACGTTGGTGCCCCTTCTGCAGCGCCCAAGGGGCACCAAGGTCCAGCTCGTCAGCGGCCGGGCCTTGAGATCTGCGGCATACGCTCGGGATGTGAGCACCCAGGCGCCAGACCGGGCCGACCTGCTCGTCCTCGGTGGCGGACCGGCCGGTCTGGCCGCCGCCTGGAAGGCCGCCCAGCGCGGGCTGCGGGTCGTCCTGCTCGAGCGGGCCGACCACGTCGGCGGCATGTCCGCCTCCTTCGAGGTCGACGGGGTGCGGGTCGACCTCGGCAGCCACCGGCTGCACCCCAACACCGCGCCGGCGGTCCTGGCCGACATCCGCGGGCTGCTCGGGGAGGACCTGCAGACCCGTCCTCGCAACGGCCGCCTGCGGCTCGGCGAGACGTGGATCGGCTTCCCGCTGAAGGTCGGCGAGATGCTGCGCGCCCTGCCGCGCGGCATGGCGGCCGGCATCGCCCGCGACGTGCTCGCCAGCCCGCTGCGCCAGCCCGACGCCGACACCTACGAGGCGCTGCTGCGCGCCGGGCTCGGGCCGACCGTGTACGACGCGATGTACGGACCCTTCGCCAGCAAGCTGTGGGGCCTGCCCGGCGAGCGGATCCACGGCGACCAGGCCCGGGTGCGGGCCGCCACCGACACTCCCGGCACGGTTGCGGCGCGGCTGCTGCGCGGCGGCCGGACCGGGGGCGGCACCGAGCAGGGACGCTCGTTCCTCTACCCGCGCCGCGGCTTCGGCCAGATCGTCGAGGCGGTGGCCGAGGCGGCCCGGCTCGCCGGCGCGCAGCTGCGGCTGGGGGCGGAGGTGACCCGGCTGGACGCGCGGACCGACGGCGTCACGGCATACCTGCCCGACGGCAGCGCCGTGGCCGCCCGGCGCTGCTTCTCGACCATCCCCGTCACCGCCCTGGCGCGGCTGAGCGGCCGCGGGCCGTTCGAGGGACCCGTGCTGCACTTCCGGGCGATGACCCTGGTCTACCTGTCCCACGCCGGCGGCCGGTGGACGCCGTACGACGCGCACTACCTGCCGCAGGAGGGCACCCCGCTCACCCGGGTCTCGGAGCCGGCGAACTACCGCGACAGCACCGACGACCCGGCCGACCGCTCGGTCATCTGCGCGGAGATCCCGTGCATGGTGGGCGATGACACGTGGACCATGCCCGAGGACCGGCTCGTGCGGCTGGTGCGGCACACGCTGTCCGACACCGGCCTGCCGCCGGTGAGCTGCCGGGCGGTGCACGTGGTGCGGCTGCCCTCGGTCTACCCGGTGTTCGACCTCGACTACGCCGGGGCGATGGCCTCGATGCGCTCGCTGGTGGCCGGGATCCCGAGCACGGTCTCGTTCGGTCGGCTCGGCCTGTTCGCCCACGACAACAGCCACCACGCGATGGCCGAGGCCTACGAGGCGGTCGACGCGCTGGGCCCGGACGGCTCCTTCGACGAGCACGCGTGGCACGAGGCCCTGCGCCGGTTCGCCGGGCACCGCGCGGAGGACTGAGGGTCGAGGACTGGGGCCGTTGCCGGGGCCTAGCCTGAGGCCATGAGCCCCGCCGGACGCCGCACCCCTGACCCGATGGACCTGCTGGCCACGGACGCCCTGCTCGACGAGGAGGCGCGTGCGGTGCGCGACACCACGCGCGCCTTCGTCGCCAAGCGGGTGCTGCCGGACGTGGGGCAGTGGTTCGAGGACGCCACCATGCCCCGGGAGCTGTTCCCCGAGCTGGGCAGCCTCGGCCTGCTGGGCATGCACCTGACGGGATACGGCTGCGCCGGGACCAGCGCCACGTCGTACGGCGTGGCCTGCCGCGAGCTGGAGGCGGGCGACTCGGGCATCCGCAGCTTCGTCTCCGTGCAGGGGTCGCTGGCGATGTACCCCATCTGGGCCTACGGCTCGGAGGAGCAGAAGAAGGAGTGGCTGCCGCGCATGGCGGCGGGCGAGGCGGTCGGCTGCTTCGGGCTGACCGAGCCCGACCGCGGCTCGGACCCCGGCGACATGCAGACCCGGGCCCGGCGCGACGGCGGCGACTGGGTGCTCACCGGCCGCAAGATGTGGATCACCAACGGCCCGGTCGCCGACGTCGCCGTGGTCTGGGCGCAGGCCGAGGCCGACGACGACAACCCTGCGGGGGTGCGTGGATTCGTCGTGCCGACGGCCACGAACGGCTTGGCCGCCCACGAGATCAAGCACAAGATGTCGCTGCGGGCGTCGCTGACCGGCGAGCTCGTCCTGGACGGCGTGCGGCTGCCGGCCGACGCGGTGCTGCCCGGCGTGCGCGGGCTCAAGGGGCCGCTGTCGTGCCTGACCGAGGCGCGGTTCGGGATCATCTGGGGCGTCCTCGGCGCGGCCCGGGCGTGCTTCGAGTCGGCGCTGGACTACGCCGGGACCCGCCAGCAGTTCGGGCAGCCGATCGCCGGGTTCCAGCTGACCCAGGCCAAGCTCACGGAGATGGCGGTACGGATCGGCACGGGCTCGCTGCTGGCGCACCACCTCGCCGGCCTGAAGGAACGCCACGAGATCACGCCCGAGCAGGTCAGCATCGGCAAGCTCAACAACGTGCGCCTCGCCATCGACATCGCCCGGACCGCCCGGACCATCCTCGGCGCCAACGGCATCTCGCTGGAGTACCCCGTGATCCGGCACGCCAACAACCTCGAGTCGGTGCTGACCTACGAGGGGACCGAGGAGATCCACACCCTCGCGATCGGCAAGGCGCTCACCGGTATCGACGCCTTCCGCTGACGGCGCCGCGCAGGCCCTTCGTCACGACGGCCCGCGACCGCGCGGCATACCGTGGGCGGGTGAGCGAGCTGCTCGAGGTGAGGGTGAGCGTCGGCGCGCCGGACGAGGCCGACCGGATCGCCGCCGCGCTGGTGGCCGAGGGGCTGGCGGCGTGCGTGCAGGTCGTGCCGGGGGTCACCTCGGTCTACCGCTGGGAGGGCCTGGTCGAGCGGTCCGCCGAGCTGCTCCTGCTGGCCAAGACGACCGACGAGCTGTTCGACCGGCTCGCCGCGCGCGTCGTCGAGCTGCACTCCTACGACACCCCCGAGGTGCTCGCCGTGCCCGTCACGCGGGCCAGCGAGGGGTATGCCGTGTGGCTGCGAGAGTCGGTCGTCCGGGCGTGACCGCGCTCCGGGACGAGGAGCCGGCCGCCCTCGCGGTGGTGGGTGACTACCTGACCCGACAGGTGGCGGTGCTGCGTGCCCTGGGCCCGGCCCTGACCAAGGGCGACCCGGCCGCCGTGCACGACGCCCGGGTGGCGGCCCGCCGCGCCCGGTGCACGCTGGCGACGTTCGCGGAGGTGCTCGGCACGGGCGACCCGGAGCCGCTGCTGGCGGAGCTGCGCTGGTGGGGCGGCGTGGTCGGTGCGGTCCGTGACGTGCAGGTCCTGCACCTGCGGTGGCAGCCGCTGCTCGCCGAGCTGGCCGACGTGGTCGCCGCCGACGCGGTCGCCTGGCTCGAGGGTGAGCTGGGGCAGCGGCGACGCGTGGCGGTCGCGGAGCTGCGGCAGGCCCAGGCCGGCCA
>NZ_DASVZH010000065.1:0-20240 GCF_036391795.1 Oryzihumus sp. | reverse complement strand
CGTGCCCCTTCGGCCGGGGCCGAAGGGGCACGAACGTCCAGCTCGGCGGTTTGACCGGGAGTGGCCCGTCGCCCGCGTCAGCGGGGGGTGCCGGCGATGATGCCCTTCCACACGGCGTCGGCGCCGGTGTGCCCGACCCGGATCGTCCACCACGTCACCAGCGCCGCGGCCACGAACGTCAGCGCCGCGGCCAGCCGGGGAGAACCCCCGCGCGCGTCACGGGTGAGCGCCACGAGGACCGATGCGGCCAGCAGGCCGAGCGCGAACCAGACGAGGTCCTTGCCCATGGCGGCGTGCTCGGCCGCGATCTGCCCGCCGAGCCGGCGCTGCAGCGCCTCGCCGCTCTGCCGCGCCACCACCGTCACGACGACCATGGCGACGTCGGCAGCGACCACGAGCCACGCGACGCGCGCCCGCCAGCGAGGCACGAACGCGATGACCATGGTCACCAGCGCCATCAGCGGAAGCAGCACCACCACCGCGTGCACCACGAGCACGTGGACGGGTAGCCCGAAAACCGTGTCGAACATGGCGCTCACCCCTTCGGCCGGGCCCTGCCCCGTCTGCGCACGAGGTTACGCGAGGCCGCTGGGCAGCAGACCGCGTTGCGGGCCACCCCGAGCCGGCGGTGCGCCTGGTTCACCGCCGCTCCCGGGGTGCCTGGCGCGCCGCCGGACGCGCCGGACGCTAGCGTGACCGCCGTGCCGACCTATGACGACGACCTGCGCCTCGCGCACGTGCTTGCCGATGCCGTCGAGCGGGTGACCATGGAGCGCTTCCGGGCCGAGGACCTCGTCGTCGAGTCCAAGCCCGACCTCACCCCCGTGACCGACGCCGACCGTGCCGCCGAGGAGATGGTGCGCCACCAGCTCAAGCGCACCCGGCCACGGGACGCCGTGGAGGGCGAGGAGTTCGAGACGACCGGGCACGGCCCCCGCCGCTGGGTGATCGACCCGATCGACGGCACCAAGAACTTCGTCCGCGGGGTGCCCGTCTGGGCCACCCTCATCTCCCTGGTCGACGAGGGCCAGCCGGTCATCGGTCTCGTGTCCGCGCCGGCGCTGAACCGCCGCTGGTGGGCCGCGACCGGCTCCGGCGCCTGGACCGGGCGCAGCCTGTCCTCGGCCCGGCGGATCCACGTGTCCGGGGTCGGCGACCTGTCCCACGCGTCCCTGTCCTACTCCAGCCTCACCGGCTGGCGCGAGATCGGCCGGCGCGAGCAGTTCCTCGCCCTCACCGACGAGTGCTGGCGCACCCGCGCGTACGGCGACTTCTGGTCCTACATGCTCGTGGCCGAGGGCGCGGTCGACATCGCCGCCGAACCCGAGCTCGCCGTGCACGACATGGCTGCCCTGGTCCCCATCGTCACCGAGGCCGGCGGCCGGTTCACCTCCCTCGAGGGTCAGGACGGCCCCTGGGGCGGCAACGCCGTCGCCACCAACGGGCTGCTGCACGACGAGGTGCTCCGCCGCCTCGCCTGACCTGCACGGCCGCGCCGGGCGGCCGAGGTGGGCCCCACGGCAGGCGGCCCGCGCTGCGGCCGTCTCGGCCCGGCATACCGCCTGCAGGGGCTCATGGGCGAGTATGGGGTCAGCAGCATCCCCCGCACCTCAGGAGCCCCCGTGTCCGACACCACCAGCACCCTGCCCCAGCGTCGCGAGCTGCGCACCGCGCTGCCGGGGCCCAAGTCCCAGGAGCTGGCGGCGCGCCGGTCCGCGGTCGTGTCCGCCGGCGTCAGCTCGACCCTGCCGGTCTACGTCAAGCGAGCGGGCGGCGGGGTCATCGAGGACGTCGACGGCAACCTGCTCATCGACCTCGGGTCCGGCATCGCCGTGACCAGCGTCGGCAACGCCGCACCGCGCGTGGTCGAGGGCGTCACGCAGCAGGTCGCCGACTTCACGCACACCTGCTTCATGATCAGCCCCTACGAGGAGTACGTCGCCGTCTGCGAGGCCCTGGCCGAGCTGACGCCGGGCGACCACGCCAAGAAGTCGGCGCTGTTCAACTCCGGCGCCGAGGCCGTGGAGAACGCCGTGAAGGTGGCCCGCTACGCCACCGGGCGCAACGCCGTGGTGGCGGTCGACCACGCCTACCACGGGCGCACGAACCTGACGATGGCGCTGACCGCCAAGGCGATGCCCTACAAGAAGGGCTTCGGCCCGTTCGCCTCGGACATCTACCGCGTGCCGACGTCCTACCCGTTCCGCGACCCCGAGGGCATGACCGGCGAGCAGGCCGCCGCCCGGGCGATCCTGGCCGCCGAGAAGCAGGTCGGTGCCGACCAGATCGCCGCACTGGTCATCGAGCCGATCCAGGGCGAAGGTGGCTTCATCGTCCCGGCCCCGGGTTTCCTCCCGGCGCTGCAGAAGTGGTGCAACGACAACGGGATCGTCTTCATCTGCGACGAGGTGCAGAGCGGGTTCGCCCGCACCGGCGCCTGGTTCGCCAGCGACCACGAGGGGGTCGTGCCCGACCTGGTCACGACCGCCAAGGGCATCGCCGGCGGCCTGCCGCTGGCCGCCGTGACGGGCCGCGCCGAGCTGATGGACAGCGTCCACGGCGGTGGACTCGGCGGCACTTACGGCGGCAACCCGGTGGCCTGCGCCGGCGCGCTCGGCGCCATCGAGACGATGCGTGCCGAGGACCTGATCGGGGCGGCAAAGCAGATCGAGGCCGTGGCCACCGAGCGGCTGCGCGCCATCGCCGGCAAGGTCCCCGCCATCGGTGACGTCCGCGGTCGCGGCGCGATGCTGGCCATCGAGCTCGTCCGTCCCGGCACGACCGAGCCGGACGCCGAGCTCACGGCCAGGGTCGCCAAGGCCTGCCACGAGCAGGGCGTGGTCATCCTGACCTGTGGCACGTTCGGCAACATCATCCGGCTGCTCCCGCCGCTGGTGATCGGCGAGGAGCTGCTGCTCGAGGGCCTGCAGGTGCTCGAGGACGCGCTGCTGGCCGCCACCGCCTGAACCCGGTGACGCAGCGGCCCGGCCACCCTCGCGGGGTGGCCGGGCCGCGGCGCGTGTATCGCGGGTGGTCGCCTCAGTTGGGGACGACGGTCACCTCGCCGCGACCCAGGGCGCGCACGCCCTCGGCGTAGCGCTCGGCGTCGCCGACCACGACCACGGTCCACTGCCCCGGCCGCACGTGGCGCCGGTAGGCCTCGCTGATCCGCGCCGCGTCCACCGTGGCCAGGTCGAGCAGGTTGGCCGTGGTGAAGTCGGTCGTCAGCCCTTCCAGGGCCATGGTCGCCGCCTCGTCGGCCACGGCGTCGGCGGTGGCGTAGCGACCCGGTGCGGTCTTGCCGATGAAGTCGACCCCGGACCGGGCCTCCTCCTCGGTGAAGCCGTCCAGGCCACCCTCGAGGATGCCCAGCAGCAGGTCCAGCGCCTCCACCGTGGAGTCGGCGCGCACCGACCCGCCGGTGAGGAACAGCCCACCCTTGCGGCGCGGGCGGAAGCCGCAGCGGATGCCGTAGGTGAAGCCCTTCTCCTCCCGGAGCACGGCGTCGACGCGGGCGTTGGGCGAGCCGCCGACGACGAAGCTGAGCACCGGGAACGGCGCCCAGCCGCCCTCCTCGCGGCGGTCCGGCCCGGCGCAGGCGATGGTGATCTCGGACTGCACCGCGCCCGGCCGGTCGACGAACACGATGCGGGCGGCGTCCGCGGCGCGGGCCGAGGCCACCGGCTCGGTGACCGCCGCCCGGCCGGACCAGCCGCCCAGCGTGTCCCCGACCTCAGCGGCCACGTCGAGGCCGCTGTGGTCGCCGGTGACGACGAGGGTGCTGCCGCCGGGTGCGACGTGCGCGGCGTGGAAGGCGATGAGGTCCTCGCGGGTGATGCCCGAGACGGTCTCGCGCGTGCCGGCGCTGGGCAACGCGGCCCGCTCCCCCGGCGCGAAGTAGGTGCGGACCAGCTCCAGCGCCGCGCGCTGGGTCGGGTTGGCGTGCTCCTGGTCGATCTCGGCCAGGCGGGTGCGCACGTGGCGGCTGACCTCGGACTCGGGGAACACCGGTTCGCGGACGGCCTGGCTGAACAGGTCGAGCGCGTCGGACAGGTGCCGCTTGGACACCTCCAGCTCGACGGTCAGCCCGGCCTCGCCGGTGCTGGCACCGAGGGCGATGCCCTTGCGCTCGAGCAGCTCGGCGAACTCCTCGGCCGAGTGCCGCTGGGTGCCCTCGTCGAGCGTGCGGGACAGGATCGTCGCCAGGCCCTCCTTGCCGCGCGGCTCCAGCGACAGCGGCAGCGGGACAGCGAGGCGCAGCGAGATGACGTACTGCCCCGGCACGTCGTAGGTGACGAGGTCCAGGCCGTTGTCCAGGGTGCTGCGCGATGCCTCGGGGAAGGCCCAGGGCTGGGGCGGCGTGACGGCCGGGCGGTCGGTCACGGAGGTCATGCGGCGGCTCCTTCGCGGTCCTGCTTGAGGTAGGCGACGACGGCGCGGGACTCGGGTCGCAGCCACGTCGCCGCGACCTGCTGCACCTGCCCGGGGGTCACCTCGCCGAGGCGGTCGAGGAACGTGTTGATGTAGCCCGGGGAGCCCTGGAGCATCGCCCGGTGGCTGATGTGGTCGGCGCGCTCCTCCTGGCTGGCGAGCGCCGAGAGCCAGGCCCGCTCGGCCTGGGCCAGGGCGGACTCCATCTCGACCGCCGTCGGGCCCTGCTCGCCGAGCCGTGCCAGCTCCTCGCAGATGGCCTGCTCGACGTCGTCGGGCTCGACACCCTCGACGACGTCGAGACCGATGAAGCCCAGGGACACGCCGTCGACGAATCCCATCGCGTGGGCCCAGACGGCGTGGGCGACCTGCTCACGGCGCACCAGGCGCTGGTGCAGCCGGGACGTGGCCAGCCCGCCGACCACGTCCATGGCCAGCGACGCGGCGAAGAACTCGGGGGTGTCGTCCACGGGCAGCCGGAAGGCGATGTGCAGGCGGTCGCTGGGCACGGCCTCGACGTGCTCGTCGCGCACCGGCTCGCCCAGCGGCTCCAGCGCGTCGACCGGACCGCGCGGGGGCTCGGCGCTGGCCGGCAGGTCACCGAAGTAGCGCTCCGCCGCGGCGAACCCCTCCTCCGCGGTGAGGTCGCCGACCAGGGTGAGCACCGTGTTGTTGGGCCCGTAGTAGCGCCGGAAGAAGGCGTGCACGTCCTCCAGGCTGGCGGCGTCGAGGTCGTCCATCGACCCGATCGTGGCGTGGTGGTAGGGGTGGCCCTTGGGGAAGACCGCCGCGTAGATGTCGATCAGCGCGTTGCCGTAGGGCACGTTGTCGTAGCGCTGGCGCTTCTCCTCCTTGACCACGTCGCGCTGGTTGTCCAGGTTGGCCTGGTTGACCGCGTCGAGCAGGTGCCCGTGCCGGTCGGCCTCCATCCACAGCGCGAGCTCGTAGGCCCCCTTGGGCACGGTCTCGAAGTAGTTGGTCCGGTCGAACCACGTCGTGGCGTTGAGCCGCCCACCTTCGGCCATCAGCCGGCTGAAGTGCTCGCCGCTGGCGACGTTGCGCGAGCCCTGGAACATCAGGTGCTCGAAGAGGTGGGCGAACCCGGTGCGGCCCTCGACCTCGTGGCGGGAGCCCACGTTGACCCAGAGGTTGACCGTGACGTTGGGGACGGTGTGGTCCTCGCTGACGATGACGCGCAGGCCGTTGGCCAGCGTGCGTTCGGCGATCGGGTAGTCCAGCGGCATGGGCCCACCCTAGGTGATCGTCGCCCGGCCCCGAGGGCCCGCGACGACGTAGTCCAGCCGCAGGTGGTCCCAGCCGCCGCGGTCCCCGAGCGTGGTCCCGACATCGCATGCACCGTGGGACCGGAGGGACGATCATGGCTGTTTCCGTGGGACTGTCGAAGGCGCTCGACAAGGCGTGGGAGGACAAGTCCCTCGCGGACATCCTCGCCGCCCCGGTGTCGGCACTGGCGGGGGTGACCGAGTCCGACGCGAAGAAGCTCGACGAGGCGTTCGGCATCAAGACGGTCCGCGACCTCGGCTCGAACAGGTACTTCGCCACGGCCGGGGTGCTGGTCGCCCTGGCCAACCACACCGACTGACCGACCCCGGTATGCCGTGCGGCCGGCCCGGCCGCACGGCGTACCCAGGGTCCGTTCAGGGGACGACGCGGTCGCGCCCCCGGGCCTGGGCGTCGCGCAGCGCCGACTCCGCGCTGCGGTAGACGCTGGCCAGGTCCTCGCCGTCCGGGCCGAACTGCGCCACCCCAGCACTGAAGGTCACGGGCACCGACCGGCCGTCCGTCCCGGTGAACGGGTTGGCCCGGCAGTGCTCCAGGGTGCGGACGACGCGTGCGGACGCGTCCTCGCGGCCCAGGCCGTAGAGGGCCAGGGCGATCTCCTGACCACCCCAGCGGGCGATGAGGTCGTCCGCCCGGAAGCTGCGGCGCAGCAGGGCGGCCAGGCGCTCGAGCACCTCGTCGCCGACGGCGTGCCCGTGGCGCTGGTTGATCTCCTCGAACTCGTCGAGGTCGAGCAGGACGAACGACAGGGGCTCCCCGGAGCGGACCGCGTCGGTGCGCAGCCGGGCGAGCTCCCGGATGAACGCGCGCCGGTTGGCCAGCCCGGTCAGCGGGTCGGTCTGGGCCAGGAGGCGCTGCTGGCGCAGCCGCTCCAGCCGTCCGGAGACCCGGGCGAGCAGCTCGCCCGGGTCGACCGGCTTGGTGACGTAGTCGTCGGCACCCGCGGCGAACACCTCTTCGACGGCTGCCTGCTGGTGGCTGCTGGTCAGCACGATGACGGGGGTGGACTCGAACCGCGGGTCGGCCCGCACCCGGCGGCACAGCTCGAAGCCGGTCACCGACGGCATGTCCAGGTCCAGCAGCACCAGGTCGGGGGCGGTCTCCTCGAGGGCGTCCCAGAACTGCAGGGGGTCGCCGACGGTCGTCACCGGCAGCCCGGCGTGGTCGAACAGGTGGGTCAGGACGTCCAGGATCACGGGGTCGTCGTCGACGGCCACGACGCGGTGCCGGGACAGCAGCTGCCGTCGCATCATGTCGACGACGGCGTCGACCACCTGCGCCGGCGGCAGCGACCGGGCGACCAGGCCGGCGGCGCCGGCAGCCCGCACCTCCTCGGCCTCCGCGGACTGCGGCTCGGGAGCCAGCACCATCGCCCGGGCCTCGGGCAGCAGGGACGCGACGTCGGCGAGCAGGCCGAGCGCGTCCTCGCCGGTGACCTCCGCGTCGACGACGACCACGTCGAGACGCCCCTGGCGGACCGCCTGCCGCGCCGACGCCACGTCGGTGGCGACACGGCAGCGCAGCCCGCGGCCCTCGGCCTCCCGGGCGATCGCCGTGGCCTGCGCCGGGTCGGCGTGCGCCACCAGCAGCCGGCCGGAGGCCCGGGTCGCCACGACCGGGCCCGGTGGGGTGGCCGGCTCCTCCAGCTCGCGGCGCAGGTTGGCCAGGTGCCGGGCCGCGGTGAGGGCCCGCGAGGGGAGCTCCTCCGCCGGGCCGGCGAACATCCGCTCGAACTCCTGGGCGATCTCGGTGGCCCGGGGGAAGCCGAAGGTGCCGGCTGCGCCGGCGATCTGGTGCGCGGTGCGCTCGGCGGCCCGCTGCGCCTCGGCGTCGAGGTTGCGCTCGACGACGGCGTGCAGCGCCTCCTCGAGCCGGTCGACCTGGGCGAGCAGCCGTTCCCTGCTGCGCTCCCAGAGCTGCTGGATCATCTCCCGCTCGAGGACAGCCTCCCCCGAGGCAGAGGGCCCCGGCTGGGTCATCGCGCGCCGGGACGGGTGTGGACGTGCTGGTTCACGGCCCCTCCTCGCACCAACGCGCCGTGGGAACGGCGTCCGGGCGACTCATCCTAGGTGGCCGTGCCCGGGGCCGCAGGCAGACGTTGACCATTCCTTGACGCAGGTCTGAACGTCCCATCGCCTGTGCCTTTCCGGCGCCTCCTAGGTTGGGTGGGGAGCCGGGAGCAGTCCGAACAGACGATGGGAAGGACTCATGAACTCCTCGCGCAAGGTCTCCACCCGCACCGTCCTGGCCTCCGGCGTCCTGGCCCTGAGCTTCGCGGTCGCCGGCGCCGGGTCTGCCCTGGCCGGGCCGATGGCACCCGAGCACACGACCAGCCTCGGGCAGTCCGTCGCCACCCACGAGGTCGGCAGCCACGACGAGGCCGTCCGCACCCTCACGGCCGACCAGATCGCGGCGCGCCAGCAGCTGCGCACCGACATCGTGGCGCTGGTGAGCGCCATGCGCGCCGGTGACGAGGTCGCGGCGCAGTCCGCCCTGACCACGGTCCTGTCCGACATCACGGCCGTCAAGGCCGCCGACGCCGCGGCCACCGCCACGGACGGCACCGACCAGCAGCAGGGCGAGGACGGCTCGACCGGTGGCACGGACCCCGCCGACAGCACGGACACCACCGAGGCGCGGCCGGTCGCGACCGTCGTGAGCAAGGACCGCGCCGCGGGCCCGCAGCGGCCCACCGGCTGGTCCGCCTCACGTCAGGACGGGCAGGCCCACTCCGCGGCCTGGCACAACGGCAAGAGCTGGTCCCCGGCGCACGACAGCCGGGACCGGCACATCGGTGACCACCGCGACGGCCGGGGGCGCCACGGGTCGCGGCACGGCGACCACCACCGCTCCGGGCGCTGACGCAGGGAGCGTCCTGGAGGTCGGCGAGCGGGCGTCAGCAGCACGTCGACCATGCACGAGAGGGGGCGGGTCCCATGGGACCCGCCCCCCTCGCGTGGCCGCCCGAAGGCTGACGGGGTCGGCGGCAGGCCAGTCACGGCATACCGGGCCAAACCACTCACGCACGGCCACGCCAGGGCCGATACTCGGGAACGTGCGCCGCCCGCCCCCGACCGCCATGATCCCGTTCGTCATCGTGGCAACGGTCGGGATCGCGGCGCTGGTCGCTCCCCCGACCTCGATCGACGGCCCCCACCTGGCCGTCGTGACGGGCCTGCTGGTGGCGCTCGTCGCCTACGGGGTCCGGGTCGCCGCGCGCACCGAGCCGAGCTGGCGGGACAGTGTGCCCCCACTGGCTTTCTTCCTCATCATCGCGGCACTGCGCGACGCCACCACCACCTCGACCCCCGTGGTGCCGCTGCTGGCCCTGCCCACCCTGTGGATCGCCCTCTACGGCACCCGCCGCCAGCTGGTCCTGGCCGGCGCGGCCACGGTCGCGGTGCTGCTGGTCCCGGTGCTGCTCATCGGAGGCCCCCGCTACCCGGTCAGCGACTGGCGCCGGGCCCTGCTGTGGACGCTGATCGTCTTCCTCATCTGCCCGGTGATCCAGCGCGTCGTCAACCGCCTCGACGAGGAGCGCAGCCGGCACGAACGGGTGTCCAGCCACCTCGACGGCGTGCTCCGTGCCGCCACCGAGCACGCGATCATGACGTGCGACCTCGAGGGCCGGGTCACGTTCTTCAACGAGGGGTCGGAACGGCTGCTGGGGTGGACGGCCGACGAGGTGGTCGGCCGGATGAGCCCCGAGGAGTGGCACGACCCCGCCGAGCTGGACCGGGTCGCCGCCGAGGAGGGCGTCGACCGGGCCGAGGTCGTGGTGCACCGGGCCAAGAGGGAGGGCCGCGACACCCGCGAGTGGACCTACGTCGGCCGGGACGGTCACCGGTCCACGGTCCGCCTCACCCTCACCGGCATGTACGACGCGTCCGGCACCCAGGTGGGCTGGATGGGGGTGGCGGTCGACGTGACCGTCGAGCAGCATGCCCTGCGCGCCCTGCGCGAGTCCGAACAGCGGTGGCGCGCCCTGCTCGACCACCTGCCCGACACCGCCGTGATGGTCGTCGGGCCGGACCTGCGGTTCCGGCTCGCCACCGGGCTCGGGCTGCAGCGCCAGGGAGTGGCCAACGCGCAGGGGCTCACGCTGGCCGACATCTCCTCGCCGGAGAACGTCGCACGGATCGAGCCGGTGCTGCGCGGTGCCCTGGACGGCCGGGAGGGTCAGGTCGAGGTCCTCGCCACGCACACCGGACGGGTGCTGCAGGTCGTCGGGACCCCGCTGCCCCCGCACGACGGCGAGCCCGAGGCCCTGGTCGTCGCGTGGGACGTCACCGAGGAGCGCGCCCGCGGGGAGTCCGAGCGCCGGGCCCGGCAGATGTTCCAGCGGATCTTCGACGAGGCCCCCTACGGCGTGGCCCTCGTGGGCCTCGACGGCGTCGTCCAGCAGGTCAACCCGGCCCTGTGCCAGATGCTCGACACCCCGCGCGAGGGCATGGTCGGGCGGCAGCTGGACAGCTTCCGCCCCGCGCGGTCGGAGGCACCGCAGGGCGTCATCCAGAACCTCGTGGACAGCCCCACCGGGCGGCTGGAGCTGGAGATGTACCTGCCCCGGCCCGACGGCCTGCTCGTGCGGGTGGCCATCGGGGGCGTCGTCCTGCGCGGCCCGGACGGGGCGGCCGAGTCGGTGCTGCTCAACATCGTCGACATCTCCGAACGGCACCGCTACGAGGAGCAGCTGAGCTACCTCGCCGACCACGACCCGCTGACCGGGCTGGCCAACCGCCGGCAGTTCGACGCCGCGCTGACCGCACACATGGAGCACTGCCGCCGCAGCGGCCCCGCGGGGGCGCTCATGGTGCTCGACCTCGACCACTTCAAGCAGATCAACGACACGCTCGGGCACCTCGCCGGCGACCAGCTCATCATGGCCGCGGGCGCCGCCCTGCGGGCACGGGCGGGCAGCGCCGACCTGGTCGCCCGGCTCGGCGGCGACGAGTTCGCCCTGCTGCTGCCGGAGGCGGACCGTGAGAGCGCCACGGCGCTGGCCCGCGACCTCGTGCGGCTGGTGCGGGAGCAGGTGGGCGTGCGTTCCGGCGGGCGTGATCGGCGGGTGACCACCAGCATCGGCGTGGTCCTGGTCACCGACGCCGACACCTCCTCCAGCGAGCTGCTCAGCGCCGCCGACATGGCGATGTACGACGCGAAGGAGGAGGGGCGCGACGGCTACTCCGTCTTCGGTGGCGTCGACGCCGAGCACCCCGGCACCGCCGGCCGGCTCGCGTGGGTCGACCGGCTCTCCGAGGCGCTCGAGGCCGACCGCTTCGTGCTGTTCGCGCAGCCGATCCTCGACCTGCGCAGCGGCCGGGTCAGTGGCGCCGAGCTGCTGGTGCGCATGCTCGACGACGAGGGGCGCCCGGTCAGCCCGGCCCAGTTCATCCCCGCGGCCGAACGGGCGGGCCTGATCCAGCAGCTGGACCGGTGGGTGCTGGACCGGGCGGTGGACGTGCTCACCGACGCCCAGCACATCGACCCCACCTTCCGGGTCCAGGTCAACCTCTCCGGCCACTCGGTCGGCAACCAGATGGTCATCCACGACCTGCTGCGCCACCTCAGCCAGCGGCCGTTCGACCCCCAGTGCCTGGTGCTCGAGATCACCGAGACGGTCGCGGTCGCCGACCTCGACTCGGCGGTGCAGTTCGGCCGCGACGTGCAGGCCATGGGCTTCCGGTTCGCCCTGGACGACTTCGGGGCAGGGTTCGGGTCGTTCAAGTACCTCAAGCACCTGGTCTTCGACTACATCAAGGTCGACGGCGACTTCGTCGTCGACGCCCCGTCGAACCCGACCGACCGGCTGATCCTGCAGTCGATCGTCGGCCTGGCCCACGGGCTCGGCAAGGAGACGGTCGCCGAGTACGTCGAGGACGACCAGGTGCTTCAGGTCGTGCGCAGCCTGGGCATCGACCACGCCCAGGGCCACCATGTCGGGGAGCCGGAGCCGGTCGAGGACCTGCTGCGACGGCTCGCCCGCGGCGAGGCCTTCCCGGGGAAGGGCGTCAGGGCAGCCCGACCGTAGCCGTGACGCCCGGCAGCGGCAGCGACAGGCCGCTGCTCGTCGTGGGGCTCGGACTCGAGGTGGTCGTCGTCGACGACGGCTTGGGCTTGCGCGTCTTGGTCGAGGTCGTCGGCGTCGGGGACGTCGTCCCGGTCGGCGAGCTCGACGAGGTCGTGGTCGTCGGGGAGGCCGCGCTCGTGGGCGCGGTGCCCGGGGTGGGCGCCGTCGTGCCCGGGGTCGGCGACGCCGACGGCCCGGTCGACGACGCCGTCGGGACCTGCGTGGTCGGCAGGGCGCTGGGCGAGGTCGACGGCAGGGCCGTGCGGGTGGTCTGGCGCGACACGCTCTGCAGGTCGCGGGGCGCGGTCGAGGTCGCTGAGTGCGACGGACCGGCGGACTGGTCCTGCAGGGGCAGGTGGGGCGCGACATACGTGCCGACGCGGACGGCGGCGTAGCCGACCACGGCGACGCCGAAGACGGCGCTGGACACATGGGTGAAGCTGGTGGGGTTGAAACGCACGGGGTTCCTTTCCGGAGGCGACTCGGGGAGGCGGCGTACTGGTCAGACGGCGTCGAACGCCTCGTTGTGGACCTGCCGGGAGTCGACCCCCAGCTCGGCCAGGGCGTCGGTCACGTCGCGGACCATCCGGGGCGGACCGCACAGGTAGTAGTCGAAGTCGTGGTGGTTCTCGGGCAGGTAGCGGTCCAGGAGGTCGACGTCGATGCGCCCGCTCGGGCCACGCCAGCCCTCCTGCGGACGGGTGACCACCTCGACGACCCGCAGCCGGATCCGCCGGGTCATGGCCGCCAGCTCCTCGCGGAAGAGGAGCTCCTGCTCGGTCGGCGCCGCGACGAAGAGCCAGTGCTCGCGCTCGTCACCGACGCTGGCGAGCTGGCGCAGCACGCTCATCATCGGCGTGATGCCGACGCCTGCGGCGACCATGACCAGCCCACGGTCGGTGTGCTCGACCGGGGTGAACGCGCCGTGCGGCCCGTCGACCCACACCCGGTCCCCCACGGTCAGCTCGCCGACCGAGGAGGAGTAGTCGCCCCGGTCCTTGACCGTGAACTCCAGCTCACCACGGCGGCGCGGCGGGTTGGCGATCGTGAACGGGTGCTCCTCGAAGCCGAACGGGGTCGCCCCGAAGCGCACGTACGCGAACTGCCCGGGCTGGAACCTGGACAGCCCCCGGTGCCCCCACGCCTCGAGCACGACGGTGGAGACGGTCGGGCTCTCCCGGCGCACCTCGCTGACGAGGTAGGGGTGGATGAGGGCCCGCATCGGGCGCCAGACCCAGCGGCGCAGCGTCACGAAGACGACCACCGCCGCGAGGAAGGCGAACCACTTGGAGAACACCGGCGTGTCCACCAGGTGGCCCAGCAGCAGGACGTGCAGCGCCGCCCCGGCCATCACGGTGGTCGCCAGCAGGACGTGCACGCCCCGCCAGGCCTCGTAACGCGGGCCCAGCCAGCGGCGCAGCACTGCCAGCAGGACGAGCAGGAGCAGGGCGACCGTGGCCACGAACGCGGCCTTGGCCCGGCCGGGTGCCACCCGCACGTCGAGCAGGTGCAGGTTGCCCGGGTGGGCCATCACGACCGCGGCCACGTGCGTGAGCACGAACCCCAGCGTGGTGACGCCCACCAGCCGGTGCACCTTCATCACCACGTCGATGCCCAGACCGCTGGACAGGAGACGCAGCCGCTTGGGCAGCACCCAGGTGACGGTGAGGAGGGAGAGCGCGACCAGTCCGGAGGCCAGCGAGACCTCGTACGCCGCGTTGGCCCCTGCGGGGCGGTCGCTGCCGAGGGCGAGGCCGAGGGGAATGAGCACCACGGCGAAGTAGGCGACCGCCCAGACCTGGCGGATCATGCTTCGCATCGGCTCGACTTCCAAGGGTCGCGGACAGGACATCCCCCCGTACCCCTGCCAGTGACCTGCCCCGGGGCCGGTCACTGAACGGACGATGCTAGCCACCAGCCGCCGGGGACTCAAACCCGCGGACCAGCAGGGACGCCGATGTCAACCCTCGTTCGGCGCAGGAGTTGGTGGCATGGTGGTGGCATGGCCGTCCGGTCACCCGAAGAGGTGGGGGATGTCGAACCGTCCCTGCACCGCCCCCCTTCGCGTGGCAGGCGTGACAGGTGGGGCACGCGAGCCCTGGTGGTCGCCCTGGTGGCCGCGCTCACCGTCTTCGTCCTGGCCCACGCGTTCGTGGTGCAGGGCTTCTTCATCCCGACCGGGTCGATGGAGCCGACCCTGCACGGCTGCCACGCCTGCGACGGCGACCGGGTGCTCGTCGACCGGCTGGCCGCGCGCAACGGCGCCATCGAACGCGGCGACGTGGTCGTGTTCCGCGACACCCAGGGCTGGGTGTCGCACCCACCGGACACGGCCGGGGCGTTGGTGGAGTGGCTGGAGCTGGCCGGTCTCGCCCCCGACGAAGCCGGGGAGAACCTCGTCAAGCGGGTCATCGGCATCGGCGGCGACCGGGTGGAGGCGCGTTCTGGCGTCCTCTACGTCAACGGGGTGCGACTGCGCGAGCCCTACCTGCCGCCGGGCACGACCGCGAGCGCCACGGACTTCGCCGTGACCGTGCCGGCAGGCCACCTGTGGGTGATGGGCGACAACCGCGACGACTCCGCGGACAGCCGCTCACACGTGCACGACCCCGGTGGCGGCTTCGTCCCCGAAGCCGACGTGGTCGGCACGGCGTTCGCGATCGTCTGGCCGTTGCGGCGCACCGGCGCGATCGACTCGCCGTCCACCTTCGACCAGGCCGGCCTCGACCAGCCCGACTGACCGTGGCGATGAACCAGCAGGCACCGTTGGCCGTCGAGGCGGCTGCTGCCTCCCTGTGGCGGAGCACGACGCATGGTGTCGGCCTGGTCGCACGACGCCGGGTCCACCAGCCGCCCGACCTCGTCGGACGGCGGCTGCACTTCGCCGACGGCACCTCGGCCGTGGTCTACCGCGAGACCCGCCTCGAGCGTCGGGCGCCCGCACAGCCGGCCGTGCTCGTCGTGGGGTTCCGGCTGCGGCTCGTACGCGGGCGCGGCCACGCCGTCGTCGGGCCCGCCAGCGAGCTGACCACTCCCCTGTTCATCGGGTTCCCGGGTTTCGCCTCCAAACTGTGGCTGGGCCACGACGGCCATGGCCGCTACCGGGGCGTCTACGAGTGGGACGGGGCCGCCCCGGCGGAGGCGTACGCCCGCGCGCTGTGGCGGTTGCTCGCCCTGGTCAGCGTGCCGGGGTCCGTGGGCTACCACGTCCTGCCCGACGTGGCCCGCGACGTCGCCCTCGACTTCCCCGCCGCAGGTCCGCCCGAGTGGTGGCGCCCGGTGGTCGCACCGGCGCTGTAGTCAGCGCCAGGTGAACGTCGCGAGCGCACCCCCGGGCAGGGTGTAGGAGAAGCTGCGCCCACCGACGCGCACCGCGAACGTGCGCGGGTCGTCGTTCTCGTTGTGCACGACCAGGGCGGTCGAGCCGTCCGGGTTGCGGAAGGCGACGTCCATGACCTGCCCGTTCCAGTCGGTCGAGCCGTAGGAGGTGCTCTCGACCCGCACCGCCCCGGGCCGCACGAACCGGCTGAGGTGGCCGATCGTGTAGTACTCCGCGTTGGTGGTCACCGTCCCGTCCGGAGCCACCGTGAGCAGGCCGGTGCAGGTGCCGCAGCCGGCGAGGTGCGGCCCGCCACTGGGGTCGAGTGCGATGTTCCACGTCACCACCGACTTCGCCCAGTTGCGGGTCGTGCCGATCGTGATGGTCCGGGCGTGCCAGGTCAGCGTGTCCCGGAAGACCTGCGCCGGCGGGTCGCTCGGCCCGTGGGAGCCGGAGCACTCGGTGAACCACACCCCCATGTCGGGGTGCGCCTCGTGCATGGCCGTCATGGCGCTCGGGTCACCCGCATAGCAGTGGTATGCCGTGCCGGCCACCCAGCGGGCAGCCGGGCTTGCGAGCACCTCGTAGGGGTAGTCCGTCTCGGGGCTCTCGTCCGGCGGGGTGTGCGCGATGTCGTCGGGATGGGTGGCCCAGTTGTGGTCGTAGGCGAGGATCTTCGTCCGGGGACTGGCCCGGCGCAGCATGGGGCCGAGCGCCTCGATGACCTTGACCTCCTGGTGGACCGCCATGTCGGTGCCGGGGTAGCCGCTGGGGGTGCGGTTCTGCGGCTCGTTCTGCACCGTCAGGTAGTCGATCGGCACCCCGGCGGCGGCATACGCCCGGACGAAGCGCACGAGGTAGGCCGCGTAGGCCCGGTAGTAGCGCGGGTCGTCCTTGAGCCGGCCGCCGACCAGGCTGCCGGTCGTCTTCATCCACGCCGGCGGGCTCCACGGGGTGGCCATGACGGTCAGGTGCGGGTTGAGCGCCCGGGCCCGGCGCAGCAGGGGCAGTACCTGGCGCTCGTCATGGGCGATCGAGAAGTGCCGCAGCCCGAAGTCGGTCTCCCCGGCGGGGACGTCGTCGTAGGTCCAGTGCTCCGCGGCGGCGGTGAAGTCCGAGGAACCGACGGGCTGTCGCAGGAAGCTGACGCCGATGCCCTCGCGCGGGTCGAACAGGCGGCGCAGCGCGGCCTCCCGGCGGGCCGGCGGCAGCCCGGTGAGCACCGCGGCCGAGGAGTCGGTGATCGAGGCGCCGAAGCCGTCCATCCGCTGCATCCGCGTGCCCGGGTCGACGTCGAGGGTGACGCCGTCGGGGGTGGCGTCGGTGAAGGCGACCGGGGCCCGGTGGTGCATCAGCTCGGCCCGGTCGGGCGTGGTGACCCACACCTGCGCCTCGCGGGGACCGGGGCGACCGTGCTCGATCCCGGCCTGCGCGGCGGGCACGCCCAGCAGGCTGGTGGCTGCCACCGCCGAGGCGACGACGGCCAGGCGGAACGCGCTCACGAGGTCCTCCGGGCGGTGCTGAGGCCGAAGCCGAACGGGAACAGCGGCTCGTACTGCGCGTCCCCGACGTTGATGGGCTCCTGGGCGACCGTGCGCGGCCAGCTGACGGGCAGCTTGCCGGTGAAGGGGCGCCGGCCGAGCAGGGTGTCGGCCACGCCCTCGCCCTCGCTGCCGGGCAGCCACGCGGCGACGACGGCGTCGGCCTCGCCGAGCTGCTTCGGGTCGAGCACCAGCGGCCGGCCGGACACGACCACCACGACACAGGAGGCGGCGGCCGAGCAGACCCGGTCGACGGCGGCCCTGTCGGCGTCGGAGAGCTGCATGTCCTTCACCGGGCGAGGCACGCCATGGTCGCCCGGGTCGTACGCCCACCGGGGGCCGCCCACGTCACCGAACCCCTCGGCATACGGCGTCTCCCCCACGACGACCACGCCCACGTCGTCGGGACCGACCGGCGCCGAGGCGTCCTGGCTCCACGTGACGTTGCCCGCCCCGGCGCCCTGCCGCAGGCCGTCCAGGATCGTGGTGCCCGGGATCGTGGCACCCGAGCCGCCCTGCCAGGTCATGGTCCAGCCGCCGGCCTGGTTGCCGATGTCGTCGGCGTTGCTGCCGGCGACGTAGAGGTGGGTGCCGGGCCGGACCGGCAGCGTGCGGCGGTCGTTCTTGAGCAGCACCTGCGACTCGGCCACCGCCCGCCGGGCCACGGCACGGTGGGCCGGGCCGCCGATGTCGGGCAGGTCGGTGCGGTCGGTGAACGGGTGCTCGAACAGGCCGAGCTCGAACTTGGCGGTGAGGATCCGCGAGACGGCGTCGTCGATGCGGCTCAACGGCACCCGCCCGGCGTGGACCTCGTCGAGCAGGGTGGTCTCGAAGCTCTGGTAGGCGTTGGGCTCCATCATCATGTCGATGCCGGCGTTGACGCCGGTGCGCACCTGGGTGGGCCAGTCCCCGGGCAGCTGGTGGATGCCCTCCCAGTCGCTGATGACGAACCCGTGGAAGCCCATAGCACCCTTGAGCACCCCGGTCAGCAGCTCGCGGTTGCCGTGCATCTTGACCGGGTTGCCCACCCCGTCCTCGGTCCAGTCGACGCTGGAGTAGGAGGGCATGACGCTGCCGGCGTGGTGCTGCCGCACGGCCGGGACGTACTGCTGGAGGGCGTTGCGCCAGAAGGACTTGCGGTCGGTGACGGCGACGCCCTGGTCGATCGGGTAGTCGCCGCTGCCGGTGCCGTAGCGCGTGTCGCCGTCACCGGCGTAGTGCTTGACCGTGGCCAGCACCCGGTCCCGGTCGCCGAGGTGTCCGGGCGGGCCTTGCAGCCCGTCGATGGCGGTCTCCATCTGCTCGACCAGGCGCGGGTCCTCGCCGAACGACTCGTAGGTGCGCCCCCAGCGGTCGTCCCGCGCGGCGCACAGGCACGGCGCGAACGCCCACTGCGGTCCGCTGGAACGCGTCTCGGAGGCGGTGACGTGCTCGACCTCGCGGACCAGCGCCGGGTCCCGGGTGGCACCCAGCCCGATGTCGTGGGGGAAGACCGTCGCGCCGAGCAGGTTCCCGTCGCCGTGCACCGAGTCGATGCCGTACAGCAGGGGGATGTGGAGCCGGGTCGCCAGCGCGGCGCGCTGGAACCGGTCGACCATGTCCGCCCACGCGGTCGGGGTGTTCGGGGTGGGGGTCGAGCCCCCGCCGGAGAGGATGCTGCCGAGGTGCCACGTGGTGATCGGCGAGGTGTCGTCGACCACCTGGTAGCGCTCGGTCTGGGTCATCTGCCCGACCTTCTCCTCCAGCGTCATCCGCGAGAGGAGGTCGGACACGCGCCGCGGCACCGGCAGGCGGGAGTCCTCGTAAGGGAGGGGACGCGAGGTCCCGCCCGCCGGCTGTGCCGTGGCCGGTGGCGACGCGCCGACCGCGGTGAGGGAGAGAGCGCTCGCGGCCACGGCGAGCACCACGGTCGTGGCGCGCAGGCAGGTGCGCACCGGTCGTCGTCCTGGCATGGGTTCCCCTGTCCCGGGCCCCGACGGGCCCTGCGTCGGAAGCGCTTTCACGCCCTTCGGCACGCTATGGACCCCTTTGCCCCGGTTTCAACGCGGGGCGCGTCAGGAGTTGGCAAAGCCCCGGTCACCTTCGGTATGCCGCGTGGCCGCCCCCCCTGCGACACACCCGGCACGCATCGCGAGCGTGACCGGGCGGGGATGGGGGTACTGAGGTGACCAAACAGCGTCGGCACCGCGCGGGCGCACCCTGGAGGTCACCATGAAGACCGTCATCGTCATCGTCCTGGCTGTCGTGGTCGTCGTCGCACTGCTGCTGGTGCTGAGACGGGCCACCGCCCAGCGTCGCCTGGAGTCCCAGCGTGAGGAGGCCGCACGCCTGCGCGATGAGGCCGCCGAGCACGACCGGCTCGCTCGCGAGCGAGAGGCCGGAGCCGCCGAGGCCGAGGCTGCCGCCGCGAAGGCGCGCGCAGAGGCCGCACAGCGGGCCGCCCAGGCCGACCGCCTGGCTGCCGAGGCCGAACGTCGGGGCGAGGGCGTGGCCCAGGCCCGCGAGCTGCGCGACGAGCACCTGCGCCTCGCCGAGGACCGCGACCCCGACCTGCCCGCGCACGACAACGGCTACCCCCAGCACGACGACCTTCGGGACGCCCCCGAGGAGGAGGCCACGCCGGAGGAGGAGGCCGGCCGGTACCGGACCCGCCCCTGACGGCGGCCGTCCTCACGGCGCCGGCGCCGGGCGGGGCTCCCCCGCACCGGCGCCGGACGCCGCTACCGTGACGGCGTGACCGACACCGCCACCTCCCCTGCCCGGACGACCCAGCCGCAGTGCCAGCCGACCGTGGGCGGCCTGGCGCCCTGCGACAACTGCGGGGCGCCGATGCGCTGGGAGACCTCGCACCAGCGGTGCGGCACCTGCGGCCACATCGTCCCGTGCTGCGAGGGCGCACCGCTGGGCTGACTCCGGTGGCACGGTCGGCGAGGCGACCGGCAAAACCTCCCGGCTGAGCCCCTGGGGGCATAGCGTGACCGCGTGCCGGAAGCCCAGGTCGCCCAGTGAAGAGTCCCGTCGCGTTCGTCCTCGGCGGTGGCGGCGTCCTCGGTGCCGCACAGGCGGGCAGCCTGCTCGCGCTGCTCGAGCACGGCATCACCCCCGACCTCGTCGTCGGCACCAGCGTCGGGGCCCTCAACGGCGCCTTCCTCAGCGCCGACCCGACCGTCGAGGGCGTCGGTCGCCTGACACAGGTCTGGCAGGGCATCACCAGCAGCGACGTCCTCGGCGGCTCGATGCTGCACCGGGTGGCGACACTGGCCCGGCACGGCACCCACCTGCACTCCAACGCCCCGCTGCGGGCGATGGTGGAGCGGCACCTGCCCGGAGCCCGCATCGAGGAGCTGGCGGTGCCGTTCCAGTGCGTCGCGGCGTGCATCGAGACGGCGGAGGCGCACTGGTTCGACCACGGCCCGCTCGCGGACGCGGTCCTCGCCTCCTCCGCGGTCCCCGGGCTGCTGCCGCCCGTGCGGGTGGGCGACCGGCACTTCATCGACGGCGGCATCGTGCAGAGCGTGCCCGTCGCCCGGGCGGTGGCCCTGGGGGCCCGCACCGTCTACGTCCTGCACGTCGGCCG
>NZ_DASVZH010000064.1:0-4367 GCF_036391795.1 Oryzihumus sp. | reverse complement strand
AGCCGGTTGCGGGGGAACCGGCTCCGGCTCCCGGGCCACCTCAGCCGGTCCCGGAGCAACCGGCCACCGAGGAACAGGTCAGCCACGAACCCGCCGGCGAGGAACCGGTCACGGGGCCGGTCGGGGACGGCGCGGGGCGCCGTGAGCCCGTCGCCGCGCAGTTCACCGTGATGCGTCCGGTGACCCGTGTCCGCAACGTCGCGCTCGGCGCCGCGCCGGTGCCGGCCCGCGCGCCGCTGCCGGTCGCCGGGGAGGTCGCCGACCGCACCGAGGCGCCGACGGTGGACCGGGAGGTCGTGGTCGAGGGGCTGCCGTGCCCCCAGGGCCACCTCAACGACCCCCGGGCCGAGGCCTGCTCGCTGTGCGGGGCCGACCTCGAGTCCCGCGCCGCCCCCGTCCGCGCCGCCCGGCCACCGCTGGGCGTGCTCGTCACCGACGACGGCTCGGTCTTCCTGCTCACCTCCGACGTCGTCGTGGGCCGCGAGCCGGCCGGGTCCGAGGAGGTCCGCTCCGGGCAGGCCCAGCCGCTGCAGCTGCGCGACGAGGGGCACAGCGTCTCCCGCGTCCACGCGCGGGTGCACCTCGACGGGTGGGACGTCACCGTCGTCGACGCCGGGTCGGCCAACGGCACCTACCTCAGCCGGACCGGCTCGGCCGGACCCTGGGAACCCGTCCGGGAGCCGACCCCCCTCGTCGCCGGCGACCGGCTGCGGATGGGCAAGCGGCAGCTGATGTACGACCGCAGCCCCGCCGGCCCGGGACGGTGAGCCCGGTGGACGGGATCGCCGACTACGGCTTCCTGCGCGAGGTGGGCCGCGGCCCGCAGGGGCGGGTCTACCTCGCGCGCCGGTCCGAGCGGCTCGGGCCCGGGGACGAGTGGGTCGCCGTCAAGGTGCTCGACGCCACGGCCTCCGAGGAGAGCTTCGAGGCGGTCGCCGCCGAGCTGCAGTGCTTCGCCGCCGTCGACGGCGAGGACCTGGTCGCGTTGCACGAGGCCGGCCTCGTGGGACCGCGCGTCTACTACGTGCTGGCCCATCACCCGATGGGCTCCCTGGAGCACCCGGCCCACCCGCTGGACCGCCGGGCCCGCCTGGAGGCCGTCGCCCGGGCGGCCCGCGCCGCGCACCGGCTGCACGAGGCCGGGATCGTCCACCGCGCCATCAAGCCCGCCAACATCCTCCTGGCCGGGACCGGCGCCGTGCTGGCCGAGCCCGGCGTCGCCCACCTGCTCCAGCCCGGCATCACCTCCACCGGGACCCACCCGCTCGGCGGCTCGACCACGCTCGAGCTCACCGACCCGGCCGTGGTGCGCGGGGCCCCGGCCGGCCGGGCCAGCGACGTCTGGGCACTCGGGGTGACCCTGCACCTGGCGCTGACGGGCACCGGCCTCTTCCCCTCGATGATGTCCGCCGACCCCATGGTCGCGGTGCGGATGTACCTGCGCAGCACCCCCGAGCCGGACCCCGACCTCGGGGCGGCCGATCGGGCCGTGGTGCTGCGGGCCCTGCAGCCCGATCCGGCCGAGCGCTACCGCACCGCGGCCGAGCTCGCGGACGCGCTGGAGCAGCTCGCCCCCGCGGCGGGCGGGCACGTGCACTGACCGGCACGGCATACCCACCCAGGGTGGGTCCGGACCACACCTGACGGGCGCGGCGACCAGCCCTGGGGTCGCTACCCGCCCCTGCCCCGCGAGCCGAGAGTGGTGCCCAGGTCGACACCGGGTCGACCGGAGCGGAGCACAGCAGATGTCACACCTCGAGCGGCACCAGGACCCGCGGCACTGGTCGCGGGCGATGCGCACCATCTCGGCCTCCACGAAGTCGGCCCCGACCCGCGTGTGCTTCATCGTCGAGGGCAGGTACGAGAACGACGTCATGCCCGGCGCGGTGGCCGACGTGCTCACCGCCTGGGGCCACGAGGTCGACGTCCTGCGCCCCCTGGGTGGGGCGACCGACGTCGACGACCTCGACCCGTTCAACGGGCCCCGCTACGACGCCTACGTCCTCAAGACCGTCTCCGGCGGCCCCGGCCTGAGCATCCTCGAGGCGGCCGCGGCCACCGGCGCCGCCACGGTCAACGACGCCCGCGCCATCCGCCTGGCCCGCGACAAGGCCGTCGCCGCCAGCCGGGTGCGGGCCGCCGGGCTGCCGTTCCCGCGCACCTGGTTCGCCGCCCGCAGCGCGCTGCTGGAGGGCCTGCCCCGCGAGGCCTACCCGCTGGTGGTCAAGCCCAACAACGGCAGCTCCTGCGAGCAGGTCCTGCGCGTGGACCGGCCCGAGGACCTCGCCGCGCTGGACATCGACGACTCCGGCTACCTGCTGGCCCAGCCCTACCTGCCCAACCCCGGCTACGACGTCAAGCTCTACAACACCGGCGACGACGTCTTCGCCACGGTCAAGCGCTCCCCGCTGCACCCCGGCGCGCCCGTCGTCGAGGAGCTCATCCCCACCAGCCCCGAGCTCAAGGCCCTGGCCCAGGCCGTCGGCCGCGCGTTCGGCCTGGACATCTACGGCATCGACGTCATCGACACCCCGCAGGGCTGGATGGTCCTGGACGTCAACGACTTCCCGAGCTTCGGCAACGTCCCGCACGCCGCCGAGCGCCTCGCCCGCACGGTGCTGCGCCTGGCCCGCCAGGCCGTCGCCCGTCGCGTCACCGCCGAAACCCGCACCCTGCACGTCCTGCCCGCCCTGGAGGCATCCGCATGAACATCACCCTGGTCGCCGAGCCGTCGTCCAACCCCGTGCTGGACACCGCACTCGACCTCCTGCGCGAGCGCCACGAGGTCGCCGTGCTGGACCCGAAGTCCTTGTCCCCGTGGGGGTTCCGCCCCGAGGCCTCCGGGCGTAGGGATGGAGACATGGTCCTGCTCAAGTCACGCACCGCCGAGGCCCGCACCTGGGCCCACCACGCCGAGCGTGCCGGGGCGGTCGTGGTCAACACGCCCACCGCCACCGACACCGCCCTGGACCGGCAGCGCTCCGCCGAGCTGCTGGAGGGCGCCGGGGTGCCGACGCCGCGGACGCTGGCGTTCGCGTCGCTGGCCGACCTGGCCCGCGAGGCCTACCGCCCCGGTGCGGCGCCGCTGCCCTGGCCGCTGGTGGTCAAGAGCCGCATCAGCCGGCGCGGTGACCTGGTCCGCCTCGTGGTGGGCCGGCACGAGCTGGCCGAGCTGCTGCCGGAGTGGGGTCGGGAGCCGGTGGTCGCCCAGCGGTTCCTGCCCAACGACGGCTTCGACCTCAAGTTCTGGGTGGTCGGCGGGCACGTGTCCGTCGCCCGCCGTCCCGCGGCCCTGGAGGTGCGCCGCAAGGACGCCGACGTCGAGCTCGACCCCACCTCGCTGCCCGAGGGCCTGGTCGACATCGCCCTCCGCGCCGGGCACGCGATCGGCCTGGACCTCTTCGGCGCCGACATCGTGCTCAGCGACGGGCGCCCCGTGGTGATCGACGTCAACGCCTTCCCCGGCTTCCGCGGCGCCTCGGACGCGGCGGCACACCTGGCCGCGTTCGTCGAGCAGGCCTGGCAGCAGCGGGCGGTGGCGTCATGAGCACCACCTGGCTGACGCCGGAGGGCGTCACCTCCACCCTCGCGGGTGTCCTCGACGCCCACGACGACCACCAGGGTGCGCTGCACCTGACCTACCTGCGGCGCAAGCCCGGACGCGGCCTGGTCGCCGTCTACGGTCAGCCTTCGGACCCGGGGCACCTGTTCACCCTCACGGTCGAGGAGCAGGCGCTGGCCACGGCGCAGGAGCCGCCCCAGCCCTCGGCGTGGCTGGGCCAGTGGCCGGGTCTGCTCGAGGTCGCCGGACGCGGGCTGACGCTGCAGTCGTTCCCGCACGACGTGGGCCTGCCCACCCTCGCCGCCGCGATGACGCCGATGCAGACCCCCGCGCTGCGGGCCGCCCTGGAGCAGGCCGTGCGGCCCACCCTGCCGGTCGGTGAGCCGTGGCGGCTGGAGGACGTGGAGGCGACGGCGCTGCGCTACAAGCCGGGCGACCGGTGCGTGATCCGCTACCGGCTGCGCCTCGGCGCGACCGAACCCGCTTCCCAGCGGGTCGAGCACGTCAGCCGCAGCGTGGTCGGCAAGGTCTACCGCGACCTCGCCCAGGCCCGCGAGGCCGCCGCCCTGCTGGAACGCCTCGCCGCGTCGCCGCAGTCACCGCGCTGGAGTCCGGACTCCCTCGGTGTCGTCGAGCCCCTCCCGCTCGCCCTGAGCGAGGACCTGGGCAGCCCCGCCGACACCCCGCCGACGGTGCCCGGCACGAGCGTGATCCGCCCCGCCGACCCCCACGCGACGGACGCGGTGGTCGCCGCCGCCCGGGCGCTGGCCGACCTGCACACCGGCACGGCTGCGGCGACCGACAC
>NZ_DASVZH010000063.1:0-12807 GCF_036391795.1 Oryzihumus sp. | reverse complement strand
GTGGAAGAGGATGTCGCCGCGCTCCAGGCGCGAGGAGGTCATCGACTGCTGCAGGGCGCTCGCGGCCTCGTCATCGAGGGCTGCGAAAAGGGGCGCCTTCTTCACGACATCGTTGTCCACGGCCGACAGTGTGCCATGCGGCCACCGCGGGGAAGCCCGCGTCGCCGCTGCCCTCTAGGCTGGGCTCGTGTCCGTGAACTCCCGCGTCGAGACCCCCGTGGCCCTGACCAGACGGGCACGCAAGATGTACCGCGCCCTGCTGGAGCGCTACCCCTATGCCCATTGCGAGCTCGACTTCACCAACCCCCTCGAGCTGCTGGTCGCGACCGTGCTCTCGGCGCAGACCACTGACGTGCGGGTCAACCTGGTCACGCCGACCCTGTTCGCGAAGTACCGCACGGCCGCCGACTACGCCGGGGCCGACCGGGCCGAGCTGGAGACGATCATCCAGTCGACCGGCTTCTACCGCGCCAAGACCGACGCGTTGATCAAGCTGGGCCAGGCCCTGGTCGAGCAGTTCGACGGGGAGGTGCCCGGCAGGCTGGAGTCCCTCGTGACTCTGCCGGGCGTCGGACGCAAGACCGCCAACGTGGTGCTGGGCAACGCCTTCGGGGTGCCGGGCATCACCGTCGACACCCACTTCGCGCGGCTCTCCCGCCGGTTCGGCTGGACCACCGAGGAAGACCCGGTCAAGATCGAGCACGCTGTCGGCGCGCTCATCCCGCGCAAGGACTGGACGATGCTGTCCCACGTCGTGATCTTCCACGGCCGGCGCACCTGCCACGCGCGCAAGCCCGCGTGCGGCGCCTGCCCGATCGCGCGCTGGTGCCCCTCCTACGGCGAGGGCGAGACCGACCCCGTCAAGGCCGCCAAGCTGTTGAAGTTCGAGCTCGCCCCGGACGCCTCGTGACCGTTCCCGTCGCCGGCTCCCCGCGACCGGCCTGGATGACCCACCTCGTCCGGACCCTGGCCGACACCCCCGCCGAGCGGTTCAGCCGGTTCCTCCCCCCGGACGAGGGTGGCCGGCAGTCCGCCGTGCTCATGCTGTTCGGGCCCTCGCCCTTCGGCGGTGAGGACGTGCTGCTCACCGAGCGCCACCACGGCATGCGCTCCCACGCCGGGCAGGTGTCCTTCCCCGGGGGATCGCTCGACCCCGACGACGAGGGCCCGGTCAGCGCGGCGCTGCGGGAGGCCCGCGAGGAGGTCGGCCTCGACCCCTCCGGCGTCGACGTGGTCGCCGAGCTGCCGGCCCTCTACCTGCCACCGAGCGACTTCGTGGTGACCCCCGTCCTGGCATGGTGGTCCGACCCGCACGACATCGACACGGTCAGCGACCTCGAGGTGGCCCGCGTGGTGCGCGCCCCTCTTGTCGAGCTGACCGACCCCGCGCGCCGGTTCACCGTCACCCACCCCAGCGGCTTCGTCGGCCCGGCCTTCGACGTCGACGGGCTGCTCGTGTGGGGGTTCACCGCCAACCTGCTGGCCACCGTCCTCCAGCTCGCCGGGCTGGAGCAGGACTGGGACCGCGACCAGCGACGCCCGCTGCCCGAGCGCTTCACCCGGGAGTGGCGGCGCCCAAACCCCGAGGAAAGCGCGACGTGATCGGTTTCCTGCCCGTGGTCGACCTGCTTCTGGCGGTGGTGCTGGTCAGCTACGCCATCACCGGCTACCGCCAGGGCTTCGTCATCAGCGTCATGTCGCTGGTCGGCTTCCTCGTCGGAGGGGCCGTCGGCATGTGGCTGCTGCCGATGCTCATGCAGCACTGGGACGCCGTGGATCAGGTCGCCGTGCTGCGCACGGGGGTGCTCGTCTTCGGCGTCTTCGTCCTGGCCTCGGTCGGTCAGGCGGTTGCGGTCAACCTGGGCTCGCGGATGCGTTCCCAGGTGCACGGCGAGCAGGCGCGCAAGGTCGACTCGGCGCTCGGGTCGGTCGCCGTGCTCGTCGCCGTGTCGGTGCTGGTGTGGTTCATTGCCGGCGCCGTCCGCGGTGGGGCCCCGGCCCCCATCGCCCGCGCCATCGGCGAGTCCCGCATCCTGCAGGTCATCGACCGGGTCGTGCCGCCGCAGACCTCCCGGCTGTTCGCCGGCTTCCGCGGGGTGCTCGACCGCGAGGGCTTCCCGCGGGTGTTCGAGGGCGTCGGCGCCGAGCCGATCATCCCCATCGCCCCGCCGGACGAGGGCATCGCCAAGGGCAGGGCCATCTCCGCGGTGGCAGGGTCGATCGTCAAGATCACCGGGGTCGCCGAGGCGTGCAACCGCGGCCAGGAGGGCAGCGGCTTCGTCTACGCGCCCCAGCACGTGATCACCAACGCCCACGTCGTCGCAGGTGTCGACGAGCCGCACGTGCGCATCGGCGGGTCGGGCCGCTCCTACGTCGCGCACATCGTGCTGCTCGACCCCAAGCGCGACCTCGCCGTCCTCGACGTGCCGGGCCTGGCCGCCGCCCCGCTGAGGACCGGCGCCGCCCTCGGCCGCGGTGAGGGCGCCGCCGTCGCCGGCTTCCCCCTCGACGGGCCCTACCGCGTCGACGCCGCCCGCATCCGCGACGTGCTCAGCGCCCGCGGCGCCGACATCTACGGTGATCCGGGCACAGTGCGTCAGGTCTACTCGCTGTACGCGCGGGTCGAGCCCGGCAACTCCGGCGGCCCGCTGCTCGACCCCTCGGGCAAGCTCGTGGGCGTGGTGTTCGCCAAGTCCCTCGACGACGACGTCACCGGCTACGCGCTGACCCTGTCCGAGGCCAAGCCGGTCTTCGACGCCGGCCGGGACGCCACGAAGACGGTCTCCAGCGGCGGCTGCGCGGCCGGCTGACCCGACCTCGCGGGAGTCGCGCTCAGCCGGCGGGGGTGCGGGGCGCCGCGGTGTGGGCCAGCCAGCGCACCAGCAGCCGGTTGACCTCCTCGGGCGCCTCCTCGGGCAGGAAGTGCCCGGCGCCGGCGAGGAAGTGCTCCTCGAACGGTCCGCTGACGTGACGGCGTGACCCGGTGGCCGCGGACGCCACGACCGCGCCGTCGTCGACGCCGTGCAGGTGCAGCACCGGGACCTCGACCGGCCGGCGCAGCCGGGCGGCGAACCGTCGTCCGTCCAGGCGTAGCTGGGAGCGGACCACCCAGCGGTAGTACTCCGCCGCGGAGTGGGCCACGAACGGGATGCCCATCGCCTCGCCGTAGCGCTCGGCCTCCTCGTCACTGGGCCAGGCGTTCTCGGGGGAGGACCAGTGCCGCAGCAGCCGCTCGACGTACCCCGGGCTCCTGGTCATCTGCCGCTCGGGCACGAACGGGCGCTGCAGGCCGCCGAGGTAGGCGTTGGCGCGCATCTGGCCCGGGTCGGTGAACGACGCGCGGCGCAGCACCAGCGGGTGGGGCATGCCGACCGCCGCGACGGCCCGGGTCACCGAGGGCTGCAGGGTCGGCATGGACCAGGCGATCCACCCGCCCCAGCCGTGCCCGGCGACGACCGCCTCGGTCTCGCCGAGGGAGCGGATCACGCTGGCCACGTCGGCGGCCAGGGTGAAGGTGTCATAGCCGCGCGGGGGCTTGTCCGAGCCGCCGTAGCCGCGCAGGTCCATCGCCGCCGCGCGGTAGCCGGCCTCGGCCAGCGCCGTCATCTGGTGCCGCCACGCCCACCAGAACTGCGGGAACCCGTGCAGCAGCAGCACCAGCGGACCGTCGCCCGTCTCGGCCACGTGGAACCGGGCGCCGTTCGCGGCGACGAACCGGTGCTCCCACGGGCCGTCGATGAGCACGGTCGACGCGTCGTTGCTCATGGTGCGGTCAGGCCTTCGGGTGGGTCGGAGGAGGAACAGGGCAGGTCAGTGGCCGGGCTTGATCGCGGCGATGGTGTCCTGCGTGGACTTGATGGTCCGCTCGGGCTTGCCCTGGATCTTCTCGAACGCCGACCTGGCGACCAGCACGCAGATGGCGCCGATGACCAGCAGCGCGACGGCGACGATGAGGAACGCCAGCCACGGGGACAGGCCTGCCGCGACCAGGCCGTAGGCCGCTGAGATGAGCAGCAGGATCAGCGCGAGGAAGGCGAACACCCCGGCGATGGCCACGAGCGCCGCCCCGGAGCCGGCCTTCTTGGCGTCGGCGGTGATCTCGGCCTTGGCGAGGTCGATCTCGCTCTTCACGATGGCGGACAGGTCCTGGGTCGCGCTCGCGACGAGCTGGCCCAGCGTGCGCTCGGTGGGACCGTTGCCGGTGGCCGCGGGAACGTTGCCGGTCGCCGTGGGGCCGTTGCTGGTGGCCGTCATCGATGTCACCTCCGTGGTGGGTGCCCCTGGGGAGTCCCCCTGACACGCCACGACCCTATCGGCCCGGAGCCCCGTCGGCGCGGTCCGGCGAGCTCGCGAAGACGTCGGGGACCCCGTCGTGGTCGGCGTCGAGCTCCTCGGCCTCGCACAGCCGCCGGTAGTGCCGGTTGCGCAGGCGCAGCGCGACGGTGGCCACGACGGCGGCGGTCAGGGACCCGGCCAGCACCGCCAGCTTGATGTGCTCGTCCCGCGGGGAGCCCGGCCCGTAGGCGAGCTCGCCGATGAGCAGCGACACGGTGAAGCCGATCCCGGCCAGCAGGGACAGCCCGAACACGTCGGCCCACGCCAGGTCGGTGTCCAGCTCGGCCCGGGTGAACCGGGCGAAGCCCCACGTGCCGGCGAACACCCCGAGCATCTTGCCCAGGACCAGCCCGACCACGACCCCGATGGCGGCCGGGTCTCCCAGGGCGTCGCCGAGGCCGCCGCCGACGACCCTCACCCCGGCGGCCATGAACGCGAACACCGGCACCGCGAACCCGGCGGAGAAGGGCCGCAACCGGTGCTCGAACCGGTCCGCGAGCGTATGCCGTCCGGCTGGGTCCCGGGGGCCGGTCCGGACCGGGACGAGCAGCCCCATGGTCACGCCGGCGACGGTGGCGTGGATGCCGCTGGCGTGCACCAGGGCCCACGCGAGGACCGCCACGGGCACCAGGAGCCACCAGCGGTCGACCCGCCGGTGGACGAGGAACCCGAACAGCGCCAGCGGGACCAGCGCCAGCAGCAGCGCGGGGACGTCGAGGTGGTCGGTGTAGAAGAGCGCGATGATCGTGATGGCCACGAGGTCGTCGACGACGGCCAGGGTGAGCAGGAACGAGCGCAGCGCCGAGGGCAGGTGGGTGTTGATCACCGCCAGGACCGCCAGGGCGAAGGCGATGTCGGTCGCGGTCGGCACCGCCCACCCGCGCAGCACGTCCCCGCCGACCGGGCCGACCGCCCGGGAGGTGAGCGTGAACAGCACGGCGGGCAGGGCAACCCCGCACAGCGCGGCCGCGATCGGCAGGGCCGCCTTGGCCGGGTCGGCGAGGTCACCGACGACGAACTCGCGCTTGAGCTCGACCCCCGCGACGAAGAAGAACACCGCGAGCAGCCCGTCGGAGGCCCACTGCGCCAGGCTCAGGTCGAGGTGCAGGGACGCCGGGCCGACGCGCAGGTCCCGCAGCGCGGCATACGCCTCGTTCCACGGGCTGTTGGCCCAGACGATGGCGACCACCGCGGCGACCAGCAGCAGGATGCCGCCGACCGTCTCGGTGCGCAGGGCGGCGGTGACGCGCTGGACCTCGGGCCACGTCGAGCGGCGCAGGAGCCGCGGGCGGAGCGGGGGAGTGGTCACGGTGTGGCCTTCCGCATCAGGGGTCGATGAGCAATGCCGACCAGGCTTCCCGGCGCACCACAGCCAGTTTATCGGTGGCGGGCATACCGTTGCTGCCATGAGCAACGTGGCCACCGCCGACCTGTATGCCGGGTGCCCCGACCGGGAGTCCAGTCCCGGCCTCGTGCTCCAGCGCTACGACGCCATCCACGCCATGATCAGCCCCCGCAACGAGGTGCTGCGGCTGCTGCCGCACCGCGAGCGGCGGATGGTCGGGGCGTGGTGCTTCGCCGACATCTACGGCCCCACCGACGTGCGCGGCCAGCAGGGCATGTCGGTGCCGCCGCACCCCCACATGGGGCTGCAGACCGTCAGCTGGCTGGTCCGGGGCACGGTGCTGCACCGCGACAGCCTGGGCACCACCGCACTGGTCGAGCCCGGCCGGGTCGCGGTGATGACGGCCGGGCACGGCATCGCCCACTCCGAGAACTCCCCGCCCGACCACGGCCCGGTGCTGCACGGCGCCCAGCTGTGGGTCGCCCTGCCCGAGCACGCCCGGCACGACGGGCGCGCGTTCACCCTGCACGAGCCGGCGCCGGTGCTCGAGGTCGACGGCCTGCGCGCCCAGGTGTTCATCGGCACGCTGGGTGACGTGGTCTCCCCGACTCAGGGCGTGACCCCGCTGCTCGGTGCCGAGCTCGCGCCGGCCGCCCCGGGGAGGCGGGCCGGGCGCCTGCCGCTGGACCCGGCATACGAGCACATGCTCATCCCGCTCGCCGGGGAGGCCCGGGTCGGGCGGATGGTGGTCGAGGCCGGGCAGGCGCTCTACGTCGGGCTGCAGCGGGACGAGCTCGACCTCGCGCTGTCGGCGGACGCGCGGGTGCTGCTGCTCGGCGGCGTGCCGTTCCAGGAGGAGATCGTCATGTGGTGGAACCTGGTCGGCCGCACCCACGAGGAGATCGAGGAGGCCCGCCGGCAGTGGAACGGCCACGAGGACCGGTTCGGCGAGGTGTCGCACTACCCCGGGCCGGAGCGGCTGTCCGCGCCGGAGTTGCCGAACGTGCGGCTGCGCCCCCGCGGTCGGGTGGCCTGACGGCGCCTGCCCGGTGGCCGCGCGCTGAAGCCTGCGTGAACCTCCCGCCGCCGCCACCGTCCTGACGCCTGGAGGACACCTGCGCCGGTCACCGTGGGGGCATGTCCTACGGCGTAGAGACGAGCCCGCTGGCGATCGCGCACCGCGGGGGAGCGGGCCTGGCCCCGGAGAACACGCTGGCGGCGTTCGCCCGGGCGACCGCCCTGGGTGTGCGCTACCTGGAGACCGACCTGCGGCCCACGTCCGACGGGGGCCTGGTCTGCTTCCACGACGAGACCCTGGAGCGGGTGACCGCGGCCCGGGGCCGGGTTTCCAGCCGGACGGTGCGCGGCGTGCGCTCGCTGCGGGTGGCCGGGGTCGAGCAGGTGCCCACGCTGGTCGAGGCGCTGGAGGCCTTCCCCGAGGCGCGGTTCACCGTCGACCTCAAGGACGCCGCGGCGATCGCCCCGCTGGTGCAGGTCCTGCGCCGGCCCGGGGTGGCCGAGCGGGTCTGCGTCGCCGGCGCGTGGGACGGCTGGCTGGGCTTCGTCCAGCGGGAGGTGCCGGCGGTGACGACAGCCCTGGGCTGGCGCTCGCTGACCACGCTGGTCGCCTGCGCCCGGGCCGGCGTCCGGCCGCCCCGCGCCGTGGCGACCGGGTCGTTCGCCCACGTGCCGGTGCGCCTGGGCCTGGTGCCGGTGTTCGTCGCGCGGCTCGTGCAGATGGCCCACGACCTCGGGGTGCGGGTCGTGGTGTGGACGGTCGACGACCCGACCGCGATGGGCCGCTTCCTCGACCTCGGCGTCGACGGGCTGATCACCGACCGGCCCGACCTGCTGCGGGAGGTCCTCATCGCGCGCGAGCAGTGGGCCCCCATGCCCCAGGCGCAGGTATGCCGCGTGCGGACGCCCGCACGCGGCATACCGGGTGGTGCTGCCGGGTCAGTCCTCGGAGGAGCCTGAGGAGAGGCCGGTCTTGATCAGGTCCATGACCGTCGAGTCGGCCAGCGTCGTGACGTCGCCGACCTCGCGGTTCTCGGCCACGTCGCGCAGCAGGCGGCGCATGATCTTGCCCGAGCGGGTCTTGGGCAGCTCGGCCACGACCATGATCTGGCGCGGCTTGGCGATCGGACCGATCTCCTTGGCCACGTGGTTGCGCAGCTCCTGCACCGTGGCCTCGCCCTCGTCGCGGGCGTCGCTGCGCAGGATGACGAACGCGCACACCGCCTGACCGGTCGTCTCGTCCGTGGCACCCACGACCGCGGCCTCCGCGACGCTGGGGTGCGACACCAGCGCCGACTCGATCTCGGCGGTGGACAGGCGGTGGCCCGAGACGTTCATGACGTCGTCGACGCGCCCGAGCAGCCAGATGTTGCCGTTGGCGTCGTACTTCGCGCCGTCGCCGGCGAAGTAGTACTTCTCGCCGAACCGGCTCCAGTAGGTCTCCTTGTATCGCTCCTGGTCGCCCCAGATGCCGCGCAGCATCGCCGGCCACGGCTTGGTGAGCACGAGGTAGCCGACGGCCTCGGGGTCGTGCAGCGGCTGGCCCTCGTCGTCGAGGATCTCGGCGCTGATGCCGGGGATCGGGCGCTGCGCCGAGCCGGGCTCGAGGTCGGTGACCCCGGGCAACGGGCTGATCATGATCGCGCCGGTCTCGGTCTGCCACCACGTGTCGACGATCGGGGCGCGGTCGCCGCCGATGTTCTTGCGGTACCACAGCCACGCCTCGGGGTTGATCGGCTCGCCGACGGAGCCGAGCAGCCGCAGCGAGGACAGGTCGTACTGCGCCGGGATGTCCTCGCCCCACTTCATGAACGTGCGGATCGCGGTGGGCGCGGTGTAGAGGATGGAGACGCCGTACTTCTGCACGATCTCCCACCAGCGGCCCTGGTGCGGGGTGTCCGGGGTGCCCTCATAGAGGACCTGCGTCGCGCCGTTGGCCAGGGGGCCGTAGACGATGTAGGAGTGGCCTGTCACCCAGCCCACGTCGGCGGTGCACCAGTAGACGTCGGTCTCGGGGTGGACGTCGTGCACGACGGCGTTGGTGTAGGCCGTCTGGGTCAGGTAGCCGCCGCTGGTGTGGAAGATGCCCTTGGGCTTCCCGGTGGTGCCGCTGGTGTAGAGGATGAACAGCGGGTGCTCGCTGTCGTGCGGCTGCGCCTCGTGCTGGTCGCCGGCGCTGTCGACGACGTCGTGCCACCACACGTCGCGCGCGTCGTCCCAGGCGACCTCGGCCTCGGTGCGCCGCACGACGAGGACCTTGTCGACCGGGGAGTCGCCGCCGCTGACCGCCTCGTCGACGGCCGGCTTGAGCGGCGCCGGCTTGCCGCGGCGGAACTGCCCGTCGGTGGTGACCACGACCCGGGCCTGGGCGTCGGCGATGCGGGTGCGCAGCGCGTCGGCGGAGAACCCGCCGAAGACGACCGAGTGGGGTGCGCCGATGCGGGCGCAGGCCAGCATGGTGAAGACCGTCTCGGGGATCATCGGCATGTAGATCGCGACCCGGTCGCCCTTGCGCACGCCGAGGGACTCCAGGGCGTTGGCCGCCTTGCACACCTCGCGCAGCAGCTCGGCGTAGGTGATCGTGCGGGTGTCGCCGCCCTCGCCCTCGAAGTGGATCGCGACCCGGTCGCCGTGTCCGGCCTCGACGTGCCGGTCGACGCAGTTGCGGGCCACGTTGAGCTGCCCGCCGACGAACCACTTCGCGAACGGCGCGCCGCTCCAGTCCAGCGTCGTGTCGAACTCCCTGTCCCAGGACACGTAACGGTGGGCCTGCTCGGCCCAGAACGCCTCGTGGTCGGCGGCCTGGTCGAAGAGGGAGGCCTCACCGTTGGCCTGCGCCGTGAACTCCGGGGTCGGGCTGAACGTGCGGCTCTGCGTCGGGGTCGATGGCGTCGGGTCAGTCACGAGGTCCTCCTGGGGATCAAGGCGCGTACGACGACACTCAACCCCGTTGGGCGTGCGGCTTCAACCGATGTCGGGATGTGGCGCGTGGGGCCGGTGCGTCGCCCGGTGCGCCGCCCCATGCTGGCTGGTTCCGCCTGCCGGTAGCCTCGCGCCATGACGGAGCGGACGAGAGGGACTGCCGCGACGCTGGTGGGGCAGGTGCGCGAGCAGTTCTCGTGGCTGCCGCGGGTGCTCGGGGTCGTGGCGGTGCTGGTGCTGGCCTGGGGGTGGTGGGCGCTGGCGTTCCTGGCCTCGACGCGCTCGTCCCTGACCGGCAACACCGATGTCTGGCCGCCGCACCTGCCGGTGCTGCTGACCCAGTTCAGCCTCGCGGTGTTCGGCTCCGTCGGCGCCTCGATCGTGGTCATGGTCGTGCTGCGCCGGGCCGGGCCGGCGTTGCTCTCGGTGCTCCTGGGCTACGGCGTCGCGCTCTGGTTCACGCTGCGGGTCGCTCCGGGCGTCGTCGTCGCGGACCCGACCGAACGCAAGATCATGCTCGTCACCGTGGGGCTGGCCGCGGTCCTCGGCCTGGCGCTCGGGGTCGTCGCCACACGCGGGCCGCAACGTCTCGGGTTCATCGGCGTGCTGGCGCTCGCCCCGGTCACCGGCCTGCTGGTGACCCTGCTGCAGCTGGGGGACGGCGGCACCTGGCTCGGCCGGGTGCTCGTCGCGGCCCTGCTGGTGCTCATCGCGTGGCGCCGGTGGACCGGCGTGCTGCTGTGGCCGTTGTTCGTGCTCTGGTTCTGGCTGGTCGAGCTCGCCCAGCAGACGCTGCGCTACGGCGCGGAGACCCTGCGCCACCCCGGCGGCCACGCGGTCACCCGGCAGCTGGTGCTGGGGGCGATGACCGACTTCCTGCGCACCGCGTGGTCGGCCCTGGCCTCGAATGCCTGGGACTTCCTGTGGCCGGCGATGTTCCTCGCCGCCGTGGTCCTCGTCTGGCGGGTCGTGTGGCCGACGCTGATGGACCGCGCCGCGAAGCTCCCGCTCCCGGCGCGCAAGCCCGCCGCCGGCAAGGGCGAGCCGGCCCCCGAAGGCGACTGACCGGCATACCGCAGGCACGACGCGGGCCGCGCCCCTCAGGGGACGCGGCCCGCAGCCGGTATGCCGGGTGGGTCAGCCCGCGTGCGCGGTCACCGCGTCGAGGGCGTCGGCGATGCCCTCGCCGTAGAAGGCGTTGTCGTCGGTGCTGCCGGTGCAGCGGGTGTCCGTCGGGCACGCGTGGTCGTCGGCCTCGCCGCGCAGCATCGCGATGAGCTGGGCGGGCGTGGCGTCGGGGTGGGTGGACTTCAGCAGCGCGAGGACGCCCGCGACGTGCGGGGAGGCCATCGAGGTGCCGCTGAGCAGGGCGTAGCCGCCACCGGGCCACGTCGACAGGATCCGCGAGCCCGGTGCCGCGACGTCGATGACGCCCTCACCGAAGTTGGAGTAGCCCGCCTTGTCCGTCGTCGAGGTCAGCGCCGAGACCGTGGCGACGCCCGGCAGCTCGGTCGGGATGTCGTGGCAGCCGTTGTTGATCGTCCGGGTGACCGGCGTGCTGTCGTCGGGGCTGGTGCTGTCGGTCGTCTTGTGGGCGAGGTCGTAGTTGCTGTTGCCCGCTGCCGCGGCGCTGACCACGCCCTCCTTCTCCGACCACGCCACGGCCCGGCGCAGCGACTCCATCGCGGCGGCCTGGTCGGGCTGGTCGTCGCAGTAGAACTGGAACGGGTCGACGTAGTAGCTGTTGTTGGTCACGTCCATGTGCTTGAGGCCGGCCCACATGAAGCCGCACACGGCGTACTCGGGGTAGATGTAGCCGTCGTCGCTGACCACCTTGACCGAGGCGAGGCGCACGTTCGGTGCGACGCCGACGATGCCGATCCCGTTGCGGGCCGCGGCGATCGTCCCGGCGACGTGGGTGCCGTGGCCGCTGGTCGTGGGCAGCCAGCTGCTCGGGGTGGTGTCCGGCTTGCCGGCGCCGATGCAGCTGGCCGAGTCGGCCGCGTCGATGTTGGCCTTGAGGTCGGGGTGGCTGGCGTCGATGCCGCTGTCGAGGACGCCGACGAGCACGCTGCGGGAGCCGTCGGTGACCTGGTGGGCCCGGTCCGCCTTGATCATCGCCATGTCCCACTGCTCGGACTCGCGCGGGTCCGTCGCCGGGCCCGCGTCCTGGGCGTCGCCGGTGCTCAGCTGGCCGGCGGACGCGTGCCGGGACGTCGCGGCGCTGCTGCCGGGCGTGCCCTCCTTGACCGCGACGGTCCGGGTGGCGCCGACCGACTCCACGGCGTGTCCCTCGGCCAGGCGCACGACGTCGGCGCGGAACGCCGAGCGGGTGGAGTGGGCGACGACGACGCCGATCTGCGGCCAGGACTGCACGACGGTGCCGCCGGCGGCCCGCACGGCCCGCTCGACGAGCAGGGTCTGGCCGGGGTTGGCCTCCTTGGCGTTGAGCAGGTAGCTCATGAGCATGCCGTCGGGGGTGGCGATCGGCACGGGCGTCGAGGTGGGCTGGTCGGCGGTGGGCGAGGCCTGCGCCAGGCCGGCTCCGAGCAGGGACGTGGTCAGCGCGAGCGCCGCGGTGGCGGCCAGCGTCGCGGGGCGACGGGACAAACGAGGTGACATGGGCACTCCGGTCATCGTGGGCTGGGTCGGGCCGCTTCCGGTATGTCCGCAAGGCCCGTTTCGGACCCTAGGTCGCCGGGGGCGCGCGTGGGTGTCCACCCATCGCTTCCTGACCAACTCTTGAACCACCACCGCGCGGGGGTGGCAGTCAGCCCACCGGTCGGTGCGGGCCGGTCTTGGGTCGAACCCTAGGCTCGTGGCCGTGCCCGGACCTGCCGACTCCCTCGCCGCGCTCGCCGCCCTGCCCGGGGTGGACGATGCCACCACCGCCGCCCGTGAGGCGTGCACCGAGCTGCGCTGGCACCAGGCGTTGCGCCGGCGGATCCCCGAGGCGGCGGCCGAGTCCCGTGTCCGCGGGGCCCGGGCCAGTGCCGCCCTGGAGGGTGCCGAGGTCGACGTCGCCGTGGTGCGCGACCTGATGCGCGGCGCGCTGGCCTGGCCGACCGAGCCCGACCCGCTGGAGCAGGCGCTGCGCGGGGTGGTCCAGGCCACCGCCGAGACCGAGCACGTGCGCGGTCTGGTGGGGTCGGCCCCTTTGCAGGCGCTGGCCCGGCTGCACGTCGCGG
>NZ_DASVZH010000062.1:0-2915 GCF_036391795.1 Oryzihumus sp. | reverse complement strand
GCGGGGCGCACCGACTTCTCGAAGGTGTCGGCGTGCATCCACATCAGCTCGTGCGCGACCAGGCTGATCTGCTCGAGCACCTCGCGCGGCTCCAGCCCGGAGGCCGAACGCATCGCCAGGCCGGTGGCGATCCGGCGCTTGAGCCCGGCGACGCGGACCATGAAGAACTCGTCGAGGTTGCTGGCGAAGATCGACAGGTAGCGCGCCCGCTCCAGCAGCGGCACCGAGGGGTCGTCGGCGAGCTGGAGCACCCGCTCGTTGAACTGCAGCCAGGAGATCTCGCGGTCGAGGAACCGGTCCTCGGGCAGCCCGTCGGGCCCGAGCGCGCCGGGCTGGCCGTGGGTGGAGGGGACCACGCGCATGAACCGCCCGTTGGACTGCCGTGGCCGGGCGCTCGCGATGGACCGCACAGGCTCGCCGGCCTCGGCGGCGGCCTCACGCTCCCGGGCGTCCTGCGGCTGGGGTTCCTCGATGACGCGGTCCGGCGACTCGGTGGTCATGCCCTCCATCGTGGCACCGTCAGGTGAACACCGTTACCTTCCCGGCGAGCGAGTCCGCCTGCTGGACCGGTGAGCGGGCCGTGACCAGCCGGTATGCCGTGCCTCGCCTCAGGCGTCCGGCCCGCCGGTGGCGGCCCGGGAGTACATGACGTCGACGGCGGCGCGCTCGAAGCCCAGGCGGGTGTAGGTGGCGATGGCCGCGGCGTTGTCGCCGTCGACGTAGAGCATCGCCTCGGCCAGGCCGAGCGACTCCAGGTGCCGCAGGCCGAGCAGGGTGACCGCCCGGCCGAGGCCGTGGCCCTGGAAGTCGGGGTCGACCCCCACGACGTAGACCTCGCCCATCGGCGGGTGGCTGGGCTGGCCGTTGCCCGGGGTGGCGGTGTGCGCGTGCACCTTGGTCCAGTGGAAGGCGGCGAGCCGGCCGGTCGGGTCCTCCACGAGGATGAACCCGTCGGGGTCGAACCAGTCCTCGGCGAAGCGCTGGTCGAGGTCGGCGCGGGTGATCCGGCCCTGCTCGGGGTGGTGGGCGAAGGCGCGGGCGTTGACCGCCAGCCAGGCGTCCTCGTCCTGGCCCTCGACGAAGGTCCGCACGGTGAACCCCTCGGGCAGGTGCGGCTCGGGCAGCGGCTCGGCCCCGACCTCCGGGCCGAGCGGGCGCTTCATCCGCCACAGCTCGCGCACCGAGGTGAAGCCGTCCCGCGCGGCGAAGGCCCGGGCGGCCTCGAGGTGGCCGTGGGACCACAGCCGCAGGTCCGGCGCCTGCTGCAGGAGGGCGTGGACGAGGGTGCGGCCGGCCCCGCTGCGGCGCAGGTCGGGTTCGACGACGACCTCGGCGGTGGCGGGCTCGCCACCCGAGCCGTGCTCGAGGTGGGCGTACCCGACCAGCTGCGTGCCGTCATACAGGAGGAAGTGGCTGAGGGGGGCGTCTACCGAGGCGCCGCTGCTGTGGCGCACGTGGAGCAGGACGTGCTCGGACAGGGGGGTGACCCCGTCGGCGGTGGTCGCGCGCCGGGCCAGGGACAGCACCGCGTGCGACTGGTCGTCGTCGAGCTGGAAGAGGCCGTCCACGCGCATGGCGCTCATTGCACCACGCCCACGGTTCGGCCAAGGGGCAGCCCCGACGGGCGGCCGCCGACATACTGACCGCGTGCTGCACGACGACGTTGCCTGGCTGCTGCGGACGGCGCGCCGGTTCGCGCAGGACGAGGCGCTGCGCGACCCGGTGGTGTTCGCGCGCGGCGCCGGCGACGCGCCGCCGGTGGACCCGGCCGTGGTGGCCCGGTGGGAGAGCGGGCAGGTGGCGCCGAGCCACGGGCTGGTGGAGCGCTACGAGACGCTGCTCGGGCTGCCGCAGGGGCAGCTGCTCACGGCCATCGACACCCTGGCCCGGCAGGAGGAGCCGGTGCGGGCCGAGCCCGCGCTGCCGCCGCCGCGTCCGGTGGCGCCCTCGGCCCGGGCCCTGCAGCTGCTGGAGCGGGCGCTGGGCAGCGAGCCGATGACCGCCGCCGACTGGGACGAGCTGTCGGCGCTGATGGCGGGCATGTCGCACGTGCTGATCCGCGCCGGGGACAGCGAGGCGCTGCTGCGCCGGGCCCTGCTGGAGATGTCGGTGAGCACGGGGCTGTCCTACGCCCGGCGCACCGAGGCGATCGCCCGCCTGGCCGGTCACCCGCAGATCGCCCCGGTCATCGTCGACCTGGCCAGCGCGACGCTGGAGGACCCGGACGCGCAGGTCTACAGCGAGGTCGTGACCCTGCTGAACTTCACCGGTATGCCGGGTGCCGGGCCCCTGCTCGCCCGGCACGTGGAGTCGCCGGTCAACGCCAACGCACTGCGCGCGGCGCTGTTCACCGCGGCCAGCCAGGTGCGCCGGCGGAGGCTGCCGGCCGAGCTGACCGGTCGGCTGTGCCGGCTGGCGTGGGGGCACCTGACCAGCGAGCACTCCTCCTACCGGGTGCGGCGCAGCGCGGCCAACCTCATCCGGGCCGTCGACGAGCCGACCCGGCACCGGGTGGCCGAGAGCGTGCTCGACGGCGACCGGGACCCGGCCGCGGCCGCGGTCCTGCTCGGCGAATCGGCCCTGCCGCGCACCGCGGCCCAACGGGTGATGGAGGCGGTCCGCGGGCACCTGGTCGAGGCCCTGGGCGAGCCGCTGGAGCAGCACCCGACCCTGCTGCGGCTGCTGGACCAGGCGGCGCAGGACACCAACGAGGAGTCGCGGGGCAGCGCGCTCGCGGTGCTCATGCTCTGCCCGACCGGGCCGGCGCTGGGGCGGGCGTACGGGCAGCAGCTGCGGGCGAGCCTGGCCGAGGGCGACCGGCCCGGGGCGCACGAGGCGCTGAGCGTGCTCACCTGGATGCCGCAGCCGCGCGACCTCGACCTGCTGACCGAACTGGCCGTGGACGCCCTGCCCGC
>NZ_DASVZH010000061.1:0-5309 GCF_036391795.1 Oryzihumus sp. | reverse complement strand
TGTGGCGGCTCAACCGCTTTGCCCCGCCCGCCGCCCGCGGCCTGTGCCGGGTGCAGGCGGGGGTGCACCGCAGCCGCGTGCACGCCTGACCCCCGGCGTCGGGGCCCACCCGCACCGGGGCCGCGCCAAGGGACGACCGGCGCGGCACGTCGGGCCGCTTCTCGCGACGAAACCGCCGCGATGATCCTCGTGCGGACACCGGCGCGCCGGGTGAGCGGGCGTGGCAGGCTGCGTGCGTGAGCGCCCAGGACCCGATGACCGTCACGCTCCTCGGGACCGGCGCGGCGGACGGCTGGCCCAACCCGTTCTGCGGGTGCGCTTCCTGCCGGCACGTGGTGGCGACGGGGGAGCTGCGCGCCCAGACCAGTGCCCTGGTCGACGGGCGGCTGCTGCTCGACTGCGGACCGGAGGCGCCCCGGCAGGCGCTGCGTGCCGGGGTCGACCTGACCGGCCTGGAGGCGGTGCTCGTCACCCACGCGCACCCCGACCACTTCGACCCGGCGGTGCTGCTCTACCGCGGCTGGGTGACCGACCAGCCGCTGCGGGTCCTCGGCCCGCCGCCGGTGGTCGACGCCTGCCGGCCCTGGCTCGCCCCGGGCCAGGACCGGGTCGAGCTGGTGGCTGTGCGCCCCGGCGAGTCGCACCAGGTGGCCGGGCACGAGGTGCGCGTGCTGGCCGCCAACCACGGCGCCCCGGGTGAGGCCGTGCTCTACGAGCTCACCGGGCCTGCCGGCCAGCGGCTGCTCTACGCCACCGACACCGCCGAGCTGCCGGAGGGGACCGTCCAGGCGCTCGCGGGCGCCGGGCTCGACCTGCTGCTGCTCGAGCAGACCTTCGGCGACCGGACCGACCTGCCCGGCGACCACCTCACCTTCGGCTCGTTCGCCGCGACGGTGGACGCCCTGCGCCGGGTCGGCGCCGTCACCGACCGCACCGACGTGGTCGCGGTCCACCTCAGCCACTTCAACCCGCCCGGTGCCGAGCTCGCGCATCGGCTCGCCGCGTGTGGCGCTCGGATCGTCCCTGACGGCACCCGCCTGTGCCTGCCGCCGCGGGCGGTTCAGCCGGTCTGAGCCGCCGGGTTCAGCGCCAGCGGGCGGCCGGTGGCGACGTCGACGACGAGGCGCCCGCCGAGCGGGGCGGCCAGCGTCACCCGTACCGGGTCGAGCATCATGATCGCCGGGCAGGGCGACCCGTCGTTGCTGCGCGTGACGGACGCACCCACCACCACGACGCCGTCGGCCTCGAGCACCCGCGCCCGCACGTCCCGGTCGCACGGGCTGACGCCCACCCGGAAGCGCAGCGACTCCCCGCCGACGCCGGTGAGGTCCTGGGCCGCGGCGAGCCGGCTGCCCGCGGGCAGGGGTGGCAGCGCCGGCGGCTGGGGGACCTGGCTCACCGCGTCGGGGGAGACCGCCACCTGGCCCACCGGGCCGGACAGCCGCTCGACGGTGAACAGCCACACCGGCACCGTTGCCACGCCCCGGCTGGTGCGCAGCGGCGCCGTCGCCAGGCGAGCACCGGTCACTGTCAGCGCCGTGCACGGGCCGAGACCGGTGGGCACGACCCCGCCCGACGGCGCGGCCGGCCGGCTGTCCCGCGCAGGTGGCGGGGTCGTGGGCCCGTCGCAGGTCGCGCCGCCGCGGTCCATCAGCCGGTATGCCGTGCGCGCCCCGACCACGGGCACCCGCAGCCGGCTGCCGTCGGGGAACTGCACCGACCCCGTCTGCGGGGTGTCCGGCAGGGTCCCCTTCAGCCGGAACAGGCCGGCCTGGAAGGCCTGCCTGGTCGCGACGTCGGGGAACCCCTGCACCGGGGGGAGGGTGAGGCTCTGCAACGGGACGAAGCCGTGGGCCCAGTCATGGTCCGGCGGGTGGAGCCGCCACGCGCGCGCGACCGCCGCGGCGCGCTGCTGGAAGCCGCCGTCGCCGCTGCCCCCGCCACCCGGCATACCGACGCGTTGCTGGCCGCAGGCAGCCAGGAGCACGAGCGGGGCGAGCAGCGGCAGGAGCAGGGAGCGGCGCACCATGCCGATGGGACGCCCCGGTTCGGCGGCCGGTTGCCTCCAGTGATCCGCAAGGAACCGTCAAGTCCCGGCGCGGCGCCTCCGGACCCGACAGACTCGGGGTCACGGAGTGGGACGGTTCGGGCCAATCCGTACGCCGTGGGCGAACATGAGCGAATGGGACTCAAGGCGAGGAACACCGCGACGAGCGGAGCCGTTGTCCCGATCACGCATCAGGTGCCCTCGACGGGTGCCGCGATGTCGTGCAGCACAGATAGCATCGAGGTGTCTCGATAGCGAGGAGAGATAGCGATGTTCGAACGGTTCACCGACCGGGCCCGTCGGGTTGTGGTGTTGGCGCAGGAAGAAGCGCGCATGCTCAACCACAACTACATCGGGACCGAGCACATCCTGCTCGGCCTGATCCACGAGGGCGAGGGTGTCGCTGCCAAGGCACTCGAGAGTCTGGGTATCTCCCTCGACGCCGTGCGGGAGCAGGTCCAGGAGATCATCGGCCAGGGCCAGCAGGCCCCGTCCGGGCACATTCCCTTCACCCCCCGGGCCAAGAAGGTCCTCGAGCTGTCCCTGCGCGAGGCGCTGCAGCTCGGTCACAACTACATCGGCACCGAGCACATCCTGCTCGGCCTCATCCGCGAGGGTGAGGGCGTGGCGGCGCAGGTGCTGGTCAAGCTCGGCGCCGACCTCAACCGGGTGCGCCAGCAGGTCATCCAGCTGCTGTCCGGCTACCAGGGCAAGGAGCCGACCACGACCGGTGGCCCGCAGGAGGGCACCCCGTCGGGTTCGCTCGTGCTCGACCAGTTCGGCCGCAACCTGACCCAGGCGGCCCGCGAGGGCAAGCTCGACCCGGTCATCGGCCGGGCCAAGGAGATCGAGCGGGTCATGCAGGTGCTGTCCCGCCGCACCAAGAACAACCCGATCCTGATCGGCGAGCCCGGTGTCGGCAAGACCGCCGTCGTCGAGGGCCTGGCCCAGGACATCGTCAAGGGCGAGGTGCCCGAGACGCTCAAGGACAAGCAGATCTACACCCTCGACCTCGGCGCGCTCGTCGCCGGCAGCCGCTACCGCGGTGACTTCGAGGAGCGCCTGAAGAAGGTGCTGAAGGAGATCCGCACCCGCGGCGACATCATCCTGTTCATCGACGAGATCCACACCCTCGTCGGTGCCGGTGCCGCCGAGGGCGCGATCGACGCGGCGAGCATCCTCAAGCCGATGCTGGCCCGCGGCGAGCTGCAGACCATCGGCGCGACGACGCTGGACGAGTACCGCAAGCACATCGAGAAGGACCCGGCCCTCGAGCGCCGGTTCCAGCCGATCCAGGTGGCCGAGCCCAACCTCGCCCACGCGATCGAGATCCTCAAGGGCCTGCGGGACCGCTACGAGGCGCACCACCGCGTCTCCATCACCGACGGCGCCCTCGTCAGCGCGGCCAACCTGGCCGACCGCTACATCAACGACCGCTTCCTGCCGGACAAGGCGATCGACCTCATCGACGAGGCGGGCGCGCGACTGCGCATCCGCCGCATGACCGCACCGCCGGACCTGCGCGAGTTCGACGAGCGGATCGCCCACGTGCGTCGCGAGAAGGAGTCCGCGATCGACGCGCAGGACTTCGAGAAGGCCGCGTCGCTGCGTGACGACGAGAAGAAGCTGCTGGCGCAGAAGGCCGAGCGCGAGAAGCAGTGGAAGACCGGCGACATGGACGTCGTGGCCGAGGTCGACGAGGAGCTCATCGCCGAGGTCCTCGCCGCCAGCACCGGCATCCCCGTGTTCAAGCTGACCGAGGAGGAGTCCTCGCGACTGCTGCACATGGAGGAGGAGCTGCACAAGCGCATCGTCGGCATGGACGACGCCATCAGGGCGCTGTCCCAGGCGATCCGCCGCACCCGCGCCGGCCTGAAGGACCCGCGCCGTCCGGGTGGTTCGTTCATCTTCGCCGGCCCCACCGGTGTCGGTAAGACCGAGCTGGCCAAGACCCTCGCCGAGTTCCTCTTCGGCGAGGAGGACGCCCTGATCCAGCTCGACATGAGCGAGTTCAGCGAGAAGCACACCGTCTCGCGGCTGTTCGGCTCCCCGCCCGGCTACGTCGGCTACGAGGAGGGCGGCCAGCTCACCGAGAAGGTGCGCCGCAAGCCGTTCTCCGTCGTGCTCTTCGACGAGGTCGAGAAGGCCCACCCCGACATCTTCAACAGCCTGTTGCAGATCCTCGAGGACGGCCGCCTGACCGACTCCCAGGGCCGCGTGGTCGACTTCAAGAACACCGTCATCATCATGACCACCAACCTCGGCACCCGCGACATCGCCAAGGGCGTCTCGCTCGGCTTCTCCGCCGGGTCCGACACCCGCACGGGCTACGAGCGGATGAAGAACAAGGTCCAGGACGAGCTCAAGCAGCACTTCCGCCCCGAGTTCCTCAACCGCGTGGACGACATCATCGTCTTCCCGCAGCTCACCCAGGAGGAGATCGTCGCGATCGTCGACCTCATGGTGGCCAAGCTCGACGAGCGGCTCAAGGACAAGGACATGGGCATCGAGCTCACGCCCGCGGCCAAGAACCTGCTCGCCAAGAAGGGCTACGACCCGGTGCTCGGCGCCCGTCCGCTGCGTCGCACGATCCAGCGCGACATTGAGGACGCCCTGTCCGAGAAGATCCTCTACGGCGAGATCAAGGCCGGCGAGATCGTCCTGGTCGACACCGACGGCGAGGAGAAGGACGCGCAGTTCACCTTCCACGGCACCCCGCACACCGCGGCGCCGGACTCCCCGCCGGTGGAGACCGCCGGCACGGAGTGAGGGAGGCGCCCTGACGGGACGCCGACCAAGCAGGTATGCCGAGGGGCCGGGTGCACACGCACCCGGCCCCTCGCGCGTGCCCGGGCACACGGCAGACCGGCCGGCGGTGGATTCGACGGCATGGTGCCGCCGCTCGCCGTGGGCCATCTCGTACGGTGTGGGGATGCGCCCGACCCGATCAGCCCACCTGACCCGTCGCCGCCTGCGGGCGGCCGGAGCCGGGGTCGTGGCCCTGGCGCTGGCCCTCGCCGGCTGCAGCGGCTCCGAGAAGCCGGCCCCGAAGGCGGCCTCGTCGTCGACGACCACACCTGCCCCGACGCCGAGCCCGTTCCAGGCCAAGGGCCTGCCGGCCGGGCTGCTGGCCGCGGTGCGCCCCATCTACGTCGGGGGCGCGGTGCCGTCCTCGCCGTCGGCGGCCGCGGCGCTCAAGGCGCGCAAGGTCACGCCGGGCGCGAACGTCACGGTCGTCGGGTCGCTGGGCACGTGGAAGAAG
>NZ_DASVZH010000060.1:0-2188 GCF_036391795.1 Oryzihumus sp. | reverse complement strand
GCTCACCGCGGCGCACGGCGTGATCATCCCGCTGGAGTGCGAGTTCTTCGCCATGCGCGGCGTCGCCCTGCTCGTGGAGACGATCGACAAGATCTGCGACCGGCTCAACCCGCGCCTGCAGGTCGACGGCATCCTCGCCACGATGTACGACGGGCGCACGCTGCACAGCCGCGAGGTCGTGCGCAGCGTGGTCGACCACTTCGGCGACCAGGTGTTCCACACGGTCATCAGCCGGACGGTGAAGTTCCCCGACGCGACGCTGGCCGCCGAGCCGATCACCTCCTACGCCTCGGCGCACACCGGGGCCGAGTCCTACCGCCAGCTGGCCCGCGAGCTGATCTCCCGGGGCGGGGCGGCCTGACCTCGATGAGCTCAGCCCCCGGCACGCTCGATTCCCCGCCGGCGGTCGCAGCAGGGTCTGACGCGCCGGCCGGTGCCGGCGAGCCCGCCCGTCCTGCCACCGAACCCACCGCGGCGGCACCGGCGGAGCTCACCCCCGGCGGCGTCCTCACCCGTCGCGGTGCCAGCACCCCGTTCCAGGTCAACCTCGACGTGTTCCAGGGGCCGTTCGACCTCCTGCTCGGCCTGATCAGCAAGCACAAGCTCGACATCACCGAGATCGCGCTGGCCAAGGTTACCGACGAGTTCATCGCCCACATCCGTGCCCACCAGGCCTCCAACCGTGACTGGGACCTGTCCCAGGCCTCGGAGTTCCTGCTCATCGCCGCGACCCTGCTCGACCTCAAGGCGGCCCGGCTGCTGCCGCAGATGAGCCTCCAGGACGAGGAGGACCTCGCCCTCATCGAAGCCCGTGACCTGCTCTTCGCCCGGCTGCTGCAGTACCGCGCCTTCAAGGACATCGCGGCCGCCTTCGGCCAGCAGATGGCCCAGGCCGGGCGGATGACCGCCCGCCAGGCCGGGCTCGAGCCGCAGTTCGCGGCGCTGCTGCCGGAGCTGGTCATCGGGATCACCCCCGAGCAGCTCGCGATGATCGCCGCGCGGGCGATGACCCCCAAGGTGGCGCCGACGGTGGGCCTGGACCACCTGCACGCGCCGGCGGTCAGCGTGCGCGAGCAGGCCACGCTCGTGGTCACCCGGCTGCGCCGCGACCGCACCGTCTCTTTCCGGGCGCTGGTCTCCGACGCCGACTCGACGCTGGTGATCGTGGCGCGCTTCCTGGCCCTGCTGGAGCTCTTCCGCGAGTCTGCCATCGCCTTCGAGCAGGTCGAGGCGCTGGGCGAGCTGACCGTCCGCTGGACCGGCGCCGACGACGGCGAGGTCGGCGTCAGCGACGAGTTCGACGAGGGCGACGAGGCTGCCGGCGACCCCGCTGGTGACGGCCCGACCCCCGACACGCAAGACTGAGCACGGACCCGGCGCCCGCGCCGGGGTCGAGCACGAGCAAGGAGAGCACCTGTGAGCGAGACGAGCGCCGGCGCGGCACCAGCCGCCCAGGCCCCCGTCGCCGAGGTCGACGAGACTGCCGAGGAGCAGATCGCGTTCGACATCAACGACTTCCCGGCCGGCGCACGCGGTGCGATCGAGGCCGTGCTGATGGTCGTCGACGAGCCCGTCAGCGAGGTGGCCCTGGCGTCGGCCCTGGAGCTGCCGGTCGAGGACGTCCTCGGCCACCTGCAGGCCCTGGCCGACGACTACGAGCTGGGCAACCGCGGGTTCACGGTGCGCAACGTGGCCGGCGGCTGGCGCGTCTACAGCCGCCCGGAGTACGCGCCGGTCGTGGAGAAGTTCCTCCTCGACGGCCAGCAGGCCAAGCTGACCCAAGCCTCCCTGGAGACCCTGGCCGTCATCGCCTACCGCCAGCCGATCTCCCGCTCGCGCGTGAGCGCGGTCCGCGGCGTCAACGTCGACGGGGTGGTCCGCACGCTGCTCAACCGCGGCCTCATCGCCGAGGTGGGCGCCGAGGGCGAGAGCGGCGCCACCCTCTACGGCACCACCGACTACTTCCTCCAGCGCCTCGGGCTGCGCTCCCTCGACGAGCTGCCCGCGCTGGCCCCCTACCTACCCGAGGTCGACGTGCTGGACGAGCTGGCAGAACAGGGACGCGCATGAGCCCCCAGGCACCCCGCAGCGGCGGGGCCCCCCGAGGCGGCACGGGCGGCGGCTCCGGCAAGGGCGGCCCCGCGGGCCGTGGCGGTCGTCCGGCCGCGAAGGGCGCGGGCGGCGCACG
>NZ_DASVZH010000059.1:0-15042 GCF_036391795.1 Oryzihumus sp. | reverse complement strand
CGCCTCGAGGCGCTCGCGCAGGACGAGCCGTTCCTGTGGCGCCTCGGCGAGCTGCGCGCCGGCCTGCAGCAGTACCTCACGGGCGACCGCTGGTACCAGAGGCAGCAGGACGCCCCGCGCGCCATCGCGTACTTCTCCCCGGAGTTCGGCATCACCGCGGTGCTGCCGCAGTACTCCGGCGGCCTCGGCATCCTCGCCGGCGACCCCCTCAAGACCGCGAGCGACCTCGGCGTGCCGATCGTCGGCGTCGGTCTCCTCTACCGTCACGGCTACTTCCGCCAGTCCCTGTCCCGCGACGGCTGGCAGCAGGAGCGCTACCCCGTCCTCGACCCCGACGGCCTGCCGCTCTCGCTGCTGCGCGAAGCCGACGGCACGCCCTGCGTCATCACCATCGACCTGCCCGGCGGCCGGACCCTGGCGGCCCACGTCTGGAAGGCCCAGGTCGGCCGGGTGCCGCTGCTCCTGCTCGACTCCGACGTGCAGGACAACGACGACGCCGCCCGCGGCATCACCGACCGCCTCTACGGCGGCGGCGGTGAGCAGCGCCTCCAGCAGGAGATGCTGCTCGGCATCGGCGGCGTGCGGGCCCTGCGGCTGTGGTCGCGCCTGACCGGGGCGCCCGCGCCGGACGTCTACCACACCAACGAGGGCCACGCCGGCTTCCTCGGGGTGGAGCGCATCCGCGAGCTCGCCGCCGACCAGGGCATGGACTTCGACGCCGCGCTCGAGGCGGTCCGCGCCTCCACGGTGTTCACCACGCACACCCCGGTCCCGGCCGGCATCGACCGCTTCGGCGCCGACCAGATCGAGCTGTACTTCGGCGGTGACAACGCCTTCGACGGGGTCCCGGTGGAGCGGCTCCTCGCGCTCGGCGCCGAGGACTACCCGGGCGGCCAGGCGGGCATCTTCAACATGGCCGTCATGGGCCTGCGCCTGGCCCAGCGGGCCAACGGCGTCTCCCGGCTTCACGGCGTCGTGAGCCGCCACATGTTCGACGGCCTGTGGCCCGGCTTCGACGACACCGAGGTGCCGATCACCAGCATCACCAACGGCGTGCACGCCCCGACCTGGGTGGACCGCCGGGTCTACGACCTGGCCGCCCGGCACCTGGGCACCACCGAGGTCTCCCGCGACAACGCCTGGGACGGCATCGCGCACGTGCCCGGCGACGACATCTGGGCCACCAAGCGCGACATGCGCGAGCAGCTGGTGGTCGAGGCCCGCCGTCGCACCCGTTCCTCCTGGCTCAAGCGCGGTGCCAGCCCGGCCGAGCTCGGCTGGGTCGAGGACGTCCTCGACCCCGACGTGCTGACCATCGGCTTCGCCCGCCGTGTGCCCACGTACAAGCGGCTCACCCTCATGCTGCGCGACCCCGCGCGCCTGAAGAAGCTGCTGCTGGACCCCGAGCGCCCGATCCAGCTCGTCATCGCCGGCAAGAGCCACCCGGCCGACGAGACCGGCAAGAAGCTCATCCAGCAGATGGTGCGCTTCGCCGACGACCCCGAGGTCCGGCACCGCATCGTCTTCCTGCCCAACTACGACATCGCCATGGCGCAGTACCTCTACCCGGGCTGCGACGTCTGGCTGAACAACCCGCTGCGCCCGTTCGAGGCGTGCGGCACGTCGGGCATGAAGGCCGCTCTCAACGGTGGCCTCAACCTGTCGATCCTCGACGGCTGGTGGGACGAGTGGTACGACGGCGAGAACGGCTGGGCCATCCCGACCGCCGACGGCGTGGAGGACCCGGAGCGTCGTGACGACCTCGAGGCCGCCGCGCTCTACGACCTCATCGAGGGCTCGGTCGCGCCCCGGTTCTACGACCAGGACGCCGACGGCGTGCCGCAGCGCTGGCTGTCGATGATGAAGCACACCCTCTCGACGCTCGGCCCCAAGGTGCTCGCCAGCCGCATGGTGCGCGACTACACCGAGAAGCTCTACGGCCCCGCGGCCCGGGCCGGCTGGGCGCTCAACGGCCCGGCCTTCGACGGTGCCCGCGACCTGTCGGCGTACAAGGCCCGCGTGCGCTCCTCCTGGGGCGGCGTGCGCGTGGACCACGTCGAGTCCTCCGGCGTCTCGGACTCCCCGCAGGTCGGCGACAAGCTGCACGTGCGCGCGTTCGTCAGCCTCGACGGCCTCGACCCCTCCGAGGTCGAGGTGCAGGTCGTGCACGGCCGCACGTCCGAGTCCGACGAGCTGCGTGACATCGAGACCGCGCCGCTGGCCTATGCCGAGTCCTACGAGGCCGGCCGGCACCGGTTCGAGGGCGACCTGGTGCTGAGCCGCACCGGTGCGTTCGGCTACACCGTGCGCGTGCTGCCCAAGCACCCGAACATGGCGTCGCCGACCGAGCTGGGCCTGGTCGCCAACGCCTGACGTTCCGCCGAGAGGGACGTTCCTCCGGGTTTGAGCCCGCCTCAAACCCGAGGACGTCCCTCTCGGCGCGTCGGTCAGGGGTCGGTCGCGCGTGCAGGGCGCCGGGGTCAGGCGCGGACGGCGTAGATCTGCACGCTGGAGGAGGCCACCTCGACCGGGCCGGGCTCCACCTTGCTGCCGGGGTAGGGCGTCTCCCACGAGCTGTCCCAGAGCAGCTCGTAGGCCGCCACGCCGGTGTGCCCGGGCAGCACGACCTCCGCCGGGGCAACGTCGCCGTGCAGCACGACGAGGAAGGAGTCCGACTCCAGCTCGGACCCGTCGAGGAACATCGTCAGCGTGCGCACGTGCGGGTCCTCCCACACGCCGTGGTGCATCCGCAGGCCGTCCGCGGAGTACCACTCCAGGTCGGCCGTCCCGTCGGCGTGCGCCGGCCGCCCGGTGAAGAACGAGCGCTGCCGCAGCACCGGCTGCGAGGCCCGCAGGTGCACGAGGAACTGCGTGGTCTCCAGCAGGTCCCGCTGCCACGGCTGCAGGTCCCAGTCGAACCAGCTCAGGTCGTTGTCCTGGCAGTAGGCGTTGTTGTTGCCGCGCTGCGTGCGGCCGATCTCGTCGCCGGCGTTGAGCATCGGCACCCCGGTGGCCAGCAGCGTGGTGGCCAGCATGTTGCGCACCGACCGCTGCCGCGCGGCGAGGATCCCCGGGTCGGTGGTCGGGCCCTCCGCGCCGTGGTTCCACGACCGGTTGTCGTCGTGGCCGTCGCGGTTGCCCTCGCCGTTGGCCCCGTTGTGCTTGTGCGCGTATGCCGTGGTGTCGGCCAGCGTGAAGCCGTCGTGGGCGGCGACGAAGTTCACGGACGCGCCGGGCCCGCGGTCGCGGGCCCCGAACAGGTCCTGCGAGCCGGCCAGGCGGGTGGCCAGCTCGCGCACCCCGTGGCCCGGCTGGCCGTGCTCGGAGCGGGCGGTGTCCGGGAGCCAGAAGGTGCGCACGGTGTCGCGGAAGCGGTCGTTCCACTCCACGAACGGCGGGGGGAACTGCCCGGTGCGCCACCCGTGGATACCCACGTCCCACGGCTCGGCGACCAGCTTGACCCGCGACAGGACCGGGTCGGTGCGCAGCGCCACGAGGAAGGGGTGGTCGGGGTCGAAGGCGTCGTCGCGGCCCCGCCCCAGCGCCACGGCCAGGTCGAAGCGGAAGCCGTCGACGTGGCACTCCTGCACCCAGTAGCGCAGCGAGTCCAGCACCAGCCGGACCGCCATGGGGTGGCGCAGGTCGACGGTGTTGCCGCAGCCGGTGACGTCGATGTCGCGCCCGCGCTCGTCCAGGCGGTAGTACGCCCGGTTGTCCAGCCCGCGCAGCGACAGCGTGGCGCCGTCGCGGCCCTGCTCGCAGGTGTGGTTGTAGACCACGTCGAGGATCACCTCGAGCCCCGCGGCGTGCAGCAGCTTGACCATGCCCTTGAACTCGTCGAGCACCCCCTGCGGGTCGTCGGCGGCTGCGTAGGCGGGGTGCGGGGCGAAGAAGCCGAGGGTGTTGTAGCCCCAGTGGTTGACCAGGCCCCGCTGCACCAGCGCCGGCTCGCTGGTGAACGCGTGCACCGGCAGCAGCTCGACGCTGGTCACCCCAAGGTCGGTCAGGTGCTCGATCGTGGCCGGGTGGGCCATGCCGGCGTAGGTGCCGCGCAGGTGCTCGGGCACGCCCGGGTGGCGCCGGGTCAGGTTGCGCACGTGGGTCTCGTAGAGCACGGTCCGGCTCCACGGCACCAGTGGGGGTGCGTCGTCGCCCCAGTCGAAGGTGTCGTCCACGACGACCCCCTTGGGCACGTATGCCGCGCTGTCACGCGTGTCGCGCACGTCCGGCTCGCCGTGCAGGTGCTCGTCGACGACGTGCCCGAAGACCTCCGGGCGCCAGGTCACCTGCCCGTCCAGGGCCCTGGCGTAGGGGTCCACCAGCAGCTTGTCGGGGTTGTGGCGCAGACCCTCGGCGGGGCGCCACGGGCCGTGCGCGCGCACGGCATACCGCTGGCCGGGCCCGATGCCCGGCACGAAGCCGAACCAGGTGCCGTGGACGCGGTCGGTCAGCCGGACCCGGCGCTCGCTCTCACCGGTGCCGTCCTCGGGGTCGAACAGGCAGATCTCGAGGCCGTCGGCGTGCCCGGCGTAGACGCTGAACTCCACCCCGTCGGGGCGCACCGTGGCCCCGAGCGGCGGGGGCAGCTCCACGGAACGGCGTGGTGTGGGGCACATGGAGATCAGCGTAGGCACTGACTACGGTGGGACACATGACTGATCCCACGTCGTTGCCGAACTTTGCCCCTCCGCCGGACGAGCACCCGCTGCGCGGTCGGGTGCTGGACGTGCTGCTCGACGCCGGGCTCGAACCCGACATCGACGACGACGGGGACGTCGCGTTCAAGGTCAACGGTCAGACCATGTTCGTGCGCTGCATGGAGGGTGACTTCACCATCATGCGCGTGTTCGGGCAGTGGCAGATCGGCGAGGACATCCCGCAGGACGAGCTGGCGCAGCTGCGCGCCTGCAACGACCTGACCCTGCGCCTCAACGTGGTCAAGGCCGGCCTGGCCAACGGCACCCTCGTCGTCACCGGCGAGCACGTGGTCGGCCCCGGCACCGACATCAGCGTGCTGCTCCAGGTCACCATCCAGCTGGTGCTCTCCGCGGTGCAGATGTGGCACGAGTCCCTGACCGGCGGCGGCGAGCCGGGGGGAGAGGCGTGACCGAGCTCGTGCGCCTCGAGGTCGAGGCCGGTATCGGCACGATCCGCCTGGACCGCCCCCCGATGAACGCGCTGAACGTGCAGGTGCAGGAGGAGCTTCGCGAGGTCGCCGCCGAGGCTGGCTCGCGCCGCGACGTCTCCGCGGTGGTCGTCTACGGCGGCGAGAAGGTCTTCGCCGCCGGCGCCGACATCAAGGAGATGCAGACCATGTCCTACACCGACATGGTCGACCGCTCCGCGGCGCTGCAGTCGGCGTTCACCGCGATCGCGCGCATCCCCAAGCCGACCGTCGCCGCGATCACCGGCTACGCGCTCGGCGGTGGCTGCGAGCTGGCCCTGGCCTGCGACTTCCGGGTGGCCGGCGAGAACGCCAAGCTCGGCCAGCCCGAGGTGCTGCTGGGCGTCATCCCCGGCGCGGGTGGCACCCAGCGTCTGGCGCGCCTGGTCGGCCCCGCCCGCGCCAAGGAGATCATCTTCTCCGGCCGGTTCGTGCCGGCCGACGAGGCCCTGCGCATCGGCCTGGTGGACGAGGTCGTCGACGCCGCCGAGGTCTATGCCGCGGCCCGCCGCCGGGTGGAGCCCTACGTCGGAGGCCCCGCCTACGCGATCCGCGCGGCCAAGGAGGCCGTCGACCGTGGCCTGGAGGTCGACCTCGAGACCGGCCTGGAGATCGAGCGGATGCAGTTCGCCGGGCTGTTCGCCACGAAGGACCGGGAGATCGGCATGACCTCGTTCGTCGAGCAGGGTCCGGGCAAGGCGAAGTTCGAAGGTCGGTAGGCGTTGAGCGACAACGGTTCCCCGGTGCAGACCGCTGCCTCCGCCGAGGAGGTGGCCCGCGCCTACGAGGACAACAAGCTGGCCCAGGTGCTCTACCACGACTGGGAGGCGCAGACCTACGACGACAAGTGGTCGATCTCCTTCGACCAACGCTGCACCGACTACGCCCGTGACCGTTTCGTCGCGATCGCCGGGGACCGGGGCTGGCCCTACGGGCGGGCGCTGGAGCTCGGCGCCGGCACCGGCTTCTTCTCCCTCAACCTCAAGCAGGCCGGGGTCCTCGACGAGGTGCACGTCACCGACCTGTCCCCGGGCATGGTCGAGGCCGCCACGGCCAACGCGACCCGGCTCGGCTTCACCGTCGAGGGCCGGGTGGCCGACGCCGAGGGGATCCCCTACGAGGACGACACGTTCGACGTCGTGGTGGGGCACGCGGTCATCCACCACATCCCCGACGTCGAGCAGGCGTTCCGGGAGATGCTGCGGGTGCTCAAGCCCGGCGGTCGCTTCGTCATCGCCGGCGAGCCGACGCGCATCGGCGACTGGTACGCCCGGCACCTGGGGAGGGCCACGTGGAAGGCGACGACCACGCTGACCCGGCTGCCGCCGCTGCGGGCGAAGTGGGCCAAGGACCGGGAGGCCCTGGACGAGTCCTCCCGCGCCGCCGCCCTGGAGGCCGTGGTCGACCTGCACACCTTCGACCCCGACGAGCTCGCGCGCATGGCGCTGCGGGCCGGGGCAGTGGAGGTGTCCACCACGACCGAGGAGCTGACCGCGGCCCTGCTGGGCTGGCCGGTCCGCACCTTCGAGGCCGCGGTCAAGCCGGGCGCGCTGGGCTGGAACTGGGCGATGTTCGCCTACGGCTCGTGGAGGCGCCTGTCCGCCGTGGACCGGGTGCTGTCCCGGGTCCTGCCGGAGCGGCTGTTCTACAACGTCGGCATCACCGGCGTGAAGCCCGGCTGAGGTGGGTCGCTTCCTGCGCTCGGTGCGGTGGGTGGTCGCCCACCGGGCCTGGGGCCGGCACAACCTGCTGGGCTACCTGCGCATGGCCCGGGCTCGCCTGGCGAACCCGGGCCTGCGCTTCGAGGGGCCGGTGTTCATCGCCCGCAACGTGCGCTTCGAGGTGCGCACCGGCTACGGCCGCATGGTCATCGGTCCCTACGTGCACTTCGGCGAGGGCGCCCGCATCCGGGCCCACGAGGGCACGCTGCGGATCGGCGCCAAGTCGGTCATCGGCATCCGCAACACCATCAACACCTACCTCGACATCAGCATCGGCCAGGCGTGCCTGTTCGGGGACGACGTCTACATCTGCGACTTCGACCACCGCACCGAGGACCACACCGTCCCGATCAAGGACCAGGGCATCGTCAAGAGCCCGGTGCGCATCGGTGACGACGTGTGGATCGGCACCAAGGTGACGGTGCTGCGTGGCGCGGACGTCGGCTCCGGCTCGGTGGTCGCCGCCAACGCCGTCGCCCGCGGGGTCTACCCGCCGCGCTCGGTCATCGGCGGCGTCCCCGGCCGGGTGCTCAAGACCCGCTGAGGGCGGCGACCGGGGGTGCTCACGACCCGCTGAGGGCGGCGACCGGGAGTGCTCCCGCCTCGCTGGCCGGGAGGCCGGCCGTGCGCGCGTCCAGCCACGGGAAGGTGTCGTCCGTCGCGGCCTGCCGGGCCGCCTCGGCGAGCGCGCCCTCGGTGTCGCCGTCGTCGATGAGCTGGGCCAGGCGGTGGAAGGCCACCCGGTGCGCCTCGGCGCGCCGCCAGGCGTAGTCGACCGCCTGCTCGCGGGTCACCATGAATGCCCAGTCGCTGCTGAGCGCGTTGAGCATGGTGCGCAGCAGCTGGTCGAGGTCGGGCCGGCGCAGCCGCAGCCGCTCGGGGGTCTGACTCGCCATGAGGTCCAGCCAGCGGCGCTGGACCCAGTGGTTCTCGTGCGCGATCGGGGCGACCTTCGGCCCGTCCCAGACCGAGAAGTCCTTGCCCGAGCCCCACGACCCCGAGCCGAGGTCCAGGTCGCCGGCGACGTGCCCCGAGGCCAGGGCCTTCTCCACGGTCGTGACGGTGACCCCGGCGGCGCGCAGGGCCCGGACCGCCTGCCCCAGGAACGCCGGCCCCTCGTGCCACCAGTGCCCGAACAGCTCGGTGTCGTAGGCCGCGACGACCAGGCCGGGGGAGCCCAGCTCGGCGTGCACCGCCCGCAGCCGGGCCACGACGGCGTCGGCGAAGTGCACCACGTCAGCCCGCACCTGGGCCGCCGCGGTCGCCGGGTCATAGGGCGCCTTGCCCGCGGGTGGGACGTCCGCGCCGGTGACGGCCCACAGCCGCGCCCCGGTGAAGCGCTCGCGGACGTGGAAGTCCCGGTACGCCGCGCCCGCGGGGTAGCCGTCCCGGGAGGACCAGATCAGGTTCGTCGCCGGCAGGTCCCTGGCGACCGCGACCACGTCGGTGCCGCCGACCCGCCAGCCGGCGTGCGGGTGCCCGCCGCTGTCGCGCACGGTCTGCTCGTCGACGAGGAAGTGCCCCACCCCGGCCGCCGCGAACGTCGGCGCCAGCGCCGGGGTCCAGCCGCACTCCGGGCTCCAGATCCCGCGCCCGGCCGCCCCCAGCCGCCACCGCGAGTCGGCCAGGCCGACGCGCAGGACCAGGTCGGCCACCTCCGGCAGCAGCAGCGGCAGGAACGGGTGGGTCGCCGGGCCGCCGAGCAGCTCGACCACGCCGGCATCGCGCAGGGAGCGGAGCACCGGCGAGCCGCCGTGCCGCCAGCGGGTCTCGAGCTGCTCGGAGGCACGCCGTGCCTCCGCGAACTCGTATCGCGCGATGTCGCCGCGGTGCCCCTCCTGGCCGAAGCCCAGCTCGCGACAGCGCATCTCCCACAGCCCGGCCCACGTGCGGGCGTCCACCACGGCGGCGGGGTCGTCGAGCTGGGCGGCCAGCACCGGGGTCACCCCCAGGGTGAGCACGTCGCGGTGCCCCTCGGCGGCGAGGGCGTCGAGCTCGGCCACGAGCGGCACGTAGCTCTCCACCCACGCCTGGTGCAGCCACTCCTCGCCCAGCGGCCAGACGCCGTGGTGGCGCAGCCACGGCAGGTGCGAGTGCAGGACGAGGGCGAAGGAGCCCGGGACGGCGCCGGTCATCGGACGTGGCCCACCACGACGAGGTCCAGGCTGGCGTCGAGGCCCTCGCCGCAGAGGGTGAAGTCGGCCACGTCGACCCCCGCGACGAGGTCGGCCAGGACCGGCTCCCAGCGCTCGGGGGGACCGGCGAGCTGGGCCGCCGGGAGGCTGCCGTGCGCGGCCTCCCAGGCCGTCAGGCGGGGGCCGTGGTGCAGGCCGAGCACCGAGTCCACCTCCACAGTCTCGCCGACCAGATCGGCCAGCTCCATCGCGTCGTACTCGCGCGTGTGGAACAGGTTGGCAGGTCGCTCGCGGCGCTCGAGCCCGGGGGAGAAGGTGAGCCGGTTCGGCGTGGAGATGACGACGGTCGCGCCCGGTCGCCCGACCCGGGCCAGCTCGCCGAGCAGCTCGCGCGGGGTCCAGATGTGCTCGATCACCTGGAGTGACACCAGCACGTCAAGACCATTGTCCTGCAACGGGATCGAGGTGAGCGGCCCGCGGACGAACGAGCACCGCGTCGAGCCGTAGCTGCCGCGTGCATGCTTGACAGCCGCAGCGTCGTAGTCGACGCCGACGACCTCGGCCGCGTCCCACAGACGCGCCATCGCGGCCACGCCGTAGCCCTCGCCGGAGCCGGCGTCGAGCACCCGCCGCGGAGGCCGCGGCACCCAGCCCGGCAGGGCGGCATACACCGCCTCATGACGCCGAAACCAGTAGTTCTCCGCCGGTATGCCGGGCACCGTGCGCTCGCCGGTGATGCCCAGTTGGGGTGTGCCCACCGTCACCTCCATCGTGGTCGGCGCCATGCTACCGGCGGGTAACATCGTGGTGTCGGGCATCACGGGTCCGGGGCGTTCAATCCACCCCAGCGGACTGTCAGGATGACCCGAGCAGAGAACCACACGAACCTACGGAAGAGGACGGCCTGCGACCATGAACATCGTCGTCTGCGTCAAGTACGTGCCCGACGCACAGTCGGACCGCACGTTCAACGAGTCCGACAACACCACCGACCGGGTGGGTGTCGACGGCCTGCTCTCTGAGCTCGACGAGTACGCCGTCGAGGAGGCCCTCAAGCTGGCCGAGGCCGGGGAGGGTGAGGTCACCGTCCTGACCGTCGGCCCGGACCAGGCCGCCGACGCGGTCAAGAAGGCCCTGCAGATGGGCGCCGACAAGGGCGTCCACGTCAACGACAAGGCGATCCACGGCTCCGACGCCGTCGCCACCTCGCTGGTCCTCGCCGAGGCGATCAAGAAGATCGGCGCCCCCGACCTGGTGCTGACCGGCATGGCCTCCACCGACGGCACGATGAGCGTCGTCCCGGCGATGCTCGCCGAGCGCCTCGGCCTGCCGCAGGTCACCTTCGCCTCCGAGCTGACCGTCGAGGGCACCGCGGTGAAGATCCGCCGCGACGGCGACGCCGCCTCCGAGACCATCGAGGGCACGCTGCCCGCGCTGGTGTCGGTCACCGACCAGATCAACGAGCCGCGCTACCCCTCGTTCAAGGGGATCATGGCCGCCAAGAAGAAGCCGGTCGAGACGTGGTCGCTGGGCGACCTCGGCGTCGACGCCTCCCAGGTCGGTCTCGACGCCGCCTGGACCAAGGTCGAGTCCTTCCAGCAGCGCCCGCCGCGCCAGCAGGGCCAGATCGTCACCGACGAGGGTGACGGCGGCACGAAGCTGGCCGAGTTCCTGGCCGCGCAGAAGTTCATCTGACCGACCAGCACATTCTTCAGAAGGGAAACCACTACTCATGGCTGAAGTTCTCGTCCTGGTCGACCACGTCGACGGCGAGGTGCGCAAGACGACCTCCGAGCTGCTGACCATCGCCCGCCGCCTCGGGGAGCCGTCCGCCGTCTTCATCGGCGCCGGTTTCGAGGCGGCCAGGGAGGCCCTGGCCCAGTACGGCGCCGAGAAGGTCTACCGCATCGAGTCCGCCGACGTCACCGACTACCTCGTGGCCCCCAAGGCCGAGGCGCTGGCCCAGCTGGTCGCCGCCGCCTCCCCGGCCGCGGTGCTCATCCCCTCCAACGCCGAGGGCAAGGAGATCGCCGCGCGCCTGGCCATCAAGACCGAGTCCGGCCTCATCACCGACGCGGTCGACGTGCAGGCCGGTGAGGGCGGCGGCGTCTCCACGACGCAGTCCGTCTTCGCGGGCTCCTACACGGTCAAGGCGACCGTCACCAAGGGCACGCCGATCATCGCGGTCAAGCCGAACTCCGCCGCCCCCGAGGCGGCCCAGGGTGCGGCCGCCGACGAGGTCGTCGAGGTCACCGTCTCCGACGCCGCCAAGACGGCGAGGATCACCGACCGCCAGCCCAAGGCCGCCACCGGCCGCCCCGAGCTGACCGAGGCCGCGATCGTGGTCTCCGGCGGCCGTGGCACCGGCGGCGACTTCTCCAAGGTGGAGGACTTCGCCGACAGCCTCGGTGCTGCCGTCGGTGCCTCCCGCGCCGCGGTCGACGCCGGCTGGTACCCCCACACCAACCAGGTCGGCCAGACCGGCAAGCAGGTGTCCCCGCAGCTGTACGTCGCGGCGGGCATCTCCGGTGCCATCCAGCACCGCGCCGGCATGCAGACGTCCAAGACGATCGTCGCGGTCAACAAGGACGAGGAGGCGCCGATCTTCGAGCTCGTCGACTTCGGCGTCGTCGGTGACCTGTTCACCGTGCTGCCGCAGGCGACCGAGGCGGTCAAGGCCGCCAAGGGCTGAGCCACCCCGCGTTCCCCGGCGCCCGGTCTGCGACTCGTTCGCGGGCCGGGCGCTGTGCTGTGTGCCTGCGCCGTGCTGTGTGCCTGCGCCGCGCCCTCGCCTGTGGGCGGAGGCGGTCACCGGCCAGCCGTAGACTTTGCGGGTGCGCGACTCCTTTGCCTACCTCGACCATGCGGCGACGACGCCGATGCTTCCCGAGGCCATCGCGGCGATGAGCGCGCAGATGGCCGTCGTCGGCAACGCCTCCTCGCTGCACACCTCCGGTCGGCAGGCCCGGCGGGTCGTCGAGGAGTCGCGTGAGGCCATCGCCCGCGCCCTGGGCGCCCGCCCCTCGGAGGTGCTGTTCACCTCCGGCGGCACCGAGTCCGACAACCTCGCGGTCAAGGGCACGTTCCTCGCCCGGCGCGAGGCCGACCACCGCCGCGTGCGACTGCTCGTCAGCGCCGTCGAGCACCACGCCGTCCTGGACTGCGTGGACCACCTCGTCACCCACGAGGGCGCCAAGGTCACCTGGCTGGAGGTCGACGCGCTGGGCCGGGTGCACCCCGAGACGGTGCGCGCCGCGATCGCCACCGACCCCGAGTCGGTCGCCCTCGTCAGCGTCATGTGGGCCAACAACGAGGTCGGCACCGTGCAGCCGGTCGCCGAGATCGCCGCGGTCGCCCACGAGCTCGGTATCCCGGTCCACACCGACGCGGTCCAGGCGCTCGGGCAGGTGCCGGTGGACTTCGCGGCCAGCGGGGTGGACCTCATGACGGTCACCGGCCACAAGGTCGGCGGGCCGCTGGGCGTCGGTGCACTGGTCGCCCGCCGCGACGCCAGGCTCATGCCGTTGAGCCACGGCGGCGGGCAGGAGCGCCAGGTGCGCAGCGGCACCCTCGACGTGCCGGCGATCCGGGGGTTCGCGGTCGCCGTCGAGGCCGCGACGGCCCGTCTGGACACCGAGGCGCCGCGGCTGGTCGCGCTGCGCGACGCGCTGGTCGCCGGTGCCCTGGCCACCGGCTACGACATCACGGTCAGCGGGGACTTCGAGCCCGGCGACGGCGCGCGCCGTCTCCCCGGCAACGCCCACCTGCTCGTGCCCGGCTGCGACGGTGACTCCCTGCTCTACCTGCTCGACGCGGCCGGCGTGGAGTGCTCCACCGGCTCGGCCTGCCAGGCCGGTGTCCCCCAGCCCAGCCACGTGCTGCTGGCCATGGGCGTCTCCGAGCAGGACGCCCGCGGTGCGCTGCGGCTGACCCTGGGCCACACCTCCACCGAGGCCGACGTGCAGGCCTTCCTCGACGCGCTCCCGGCAGCCGTCGAGCGGGCCCGCCGGGCACAGGTGGCGACCTCCTCGAGGCGGCCCGCCTGATGCGGGTCGTCGCCGCGATGAGCGGGGGCGTCGACTCCGCGGTCGCCGCCGCCCGCATGCTCGACGCCGGCCACGACGTGGTCGGCGTCCACCTCGCGCTGTCCCAGAGCGCCGCCACGCTGCGCGAGAGCGCCCGTGGCTGCTGCACCATCGAGGACGCCGGCGACGCCCGCCGGGTCGCCGACATCCTCGGCATCCCGTTCTACGTCTGGGACATGGCGGCCCGGTTCCGGGACGACGTGGTCGAGGACTTCGTCGCGGAGTACTCCGCCGGGCGCACCCCCAACCCGTGCCTGCGCTGCAACGAGAAGATCAAGTTCGCCGCGCTGCTCGACAAGGCGCTCGCGCTTGGCTTCGACGCCGTCGCCACCGGGCACTACGCCCAGGTCGTCGAGCGTCCCGACGGCACCCGCGAGCTGCACCGCGCGGTCGACATGGCCAAGGACCAGTCCTACGTGCTCGGCGTGCTGACCGAGGACCAGCTGGCCCGCTCCTTCTTCCCGCTGGGCGACACCACCAAGCCGCAGATCCGCCAGGAGGCGGCCGACCGCGGCTTCTCCGTCGCGAAGAAGCCCGACAGCCACGACATCTGCTTCATCGCCGACGGCGACACGAAGAAGTGGCTGACGCAGCGGCTGGGGGAGCAGCCCGGCGACATCGTCGACACCGACGGCACCGTCGTCGGGCAGCACCAGGGCGCCTACGCCTACACCGTCGGCCAGCGCCGGGGCCTGGCCCTGGGCCGTCCCGCCGCCGACGGGCAGCCGCGCTACGTCGTGCAGGTGCAGCCGAGCAGCAACACCGTCGTCGTCGGGACCGCCGACCTGCTCGGCGTCGACACCCTCGTCGGTGACCATGCCCGCTGGTGCGGGCCGGCGCCGGACGGGGTCGTGTCGGTGGGGGCGCAGGTGCGCGCCCACGGCGAGGAGGTCCCCGCCACCGCGTGGCCCGACGGGGACCGGGTGCACGTGCGGCTCGAGCGCCGCCTGCGCGGGGTCGCCCCGGGCCAGTCGGTGGTCCTGTACGACGGGACCCGGGTGCTCGGGTCCGCCACCATCAGCGCGGCGAGCCTCGCCCGTCAGGCGGCGGAGCCCGGCTCGTCCTGACGGGCTCCGACCAGCCGTTCCCGGGATCGGTTGACCGCGCGGATCCAGCCATGGTGCAGCAGGATCCAGCCGTCGTGACCCGGGCCGGCACGGAGGTGGACGGCGGTGTCCCCGGCGCCGGTTAGGCTCCCCGCGTGAGCAGAGCGAGCGGCATCGGGTCCTGGCCGGGCACCTCCATCCGCGAGGCCCTGGCGGTCGTCCGCGACCTGCTGGCCGACGCGCACCTGCCCTACCTGCCCGAGCTGCCCGCGAGGGGCCCCGGCGCCGACATGGTCGGCCGCGCCGCGGGCCTGCTGGTCGACCTGCACGTCGACCTGCAACCGGCCGGGTGGCGCCTGGTCGACCGGCCCGGCCGCGACGCCTCGCGCACCTCCGCGCTGCTGCGCGAGGACCTCGACGAGCTGGCCGAAGCCTTCGACGGCTACACCGGCGAGCTCAAGGTGCAGGTCTGCGGGCCGTGGACGCTGGCCTCGTCCGTGTCGCTGACGCGGGGGGAGCGGGCCGTGGCCGACGAGGGCGCCTGCCGCGACCTGGTCGCCTCACTCGCCGAGGGGCTGCGCCAGCACCTGGCCACCCTCGAGCGGCTGGTGCCGGGGGCCTCCTTCGTGGTCCAGGTCGACGAGCCCGGCCTGTCGGGCGTGCTGGCCGGGTCGCTGCCGACGATGTCCGGCTTCGGCCGGATCCGCGCCGTCGACCCGCAGGTCGCCGCAGCCGGGCTGCGTGAGGTCCTCGCGGCCGCGGGGGAGCGGCCCACCGTCATCCACTGCTGCGCACCGGCGGTGCCGCTGCCGCTGCTGCGCTCGACCGGTGCGCGCGCGGTCTCCCTGGACACCTCCCTCGTGCGCTCCGCCGGCTGGGAGTCGATCGCGG
>NZ_DASVZH010000058.1:0-15982 GCF_036391795.1 Oryzihumus sp. | reverse complement strand
GACTCGGTCGTGCCCCGCGCGGCAGCGCCCACGACGTCCACGGCCGTGCCGTCGTCGGCGGCACCGTCCCGGGCCGTGACGGTGCCGGCCGGCGCGTCGCAGGCGAGCGCGTCGCAGGCCCCCCAGGCCACCGGCGACCCGTCATCCACCGCCGGTATGCCGTGTCGCGGGCAGGCGCTCGCCGGTCGCCTCGCGAGCTCGGACGGCGGTGCCGGCCACCTCCACCTCGTGGTGGCGCTGCGCAACATCGGGGGCGCGGAGTGCACCCTCGACGGCTTCCCCACGGTGGGCCTGGTCGCCCAGGACGGGTCGGCCCTGCCCGCGCGCGCCACGCACGACGGTGACCTGGCCTTCCCCGCCAGAAAGCCGTCCACGGTCGTGCTCGCCCCCGGGGAGGTGGCCTCCTTCGACCTCGGCTTCAGCCACGTGCCCGCGGGTGGGCAGACGTCCTGCCCGGCGGCTCAGTCCCTGACCGTCACCCCGCCGGGGGACAGCCACCCCGTCCCCGTCCAGGCCGTCGCCGACCCCTGCGACGGCGGCCTCCTGGCCGTGTCGCCGTTCGTGGCCGGGGACCAGGGCAGCGTCGGCTGAGCCGGCGACGTCCTGGCTCGCGCGGCCTGGCGCCTCAGTCCACCGTCGGCCTCAGGCCACGGGCAGGTCGCGGTGCCAGGACTGGGTGACGTACCTCGTGGCGAACCCGACGGCCTCGTAGAGCGCGGTGGCCCCGGTGGGGCTGTCCGCGTCGACCTCGAGGCCGACCCGGTCGCGTCCCCGGCGCGCCGCGTCGGCGATGACGGCGTGCAGCAGCGAACGGGCCACGCCGCGACCCCGCGCGGCGGCCAGCACCCCGAGGTACTCCACGTAGCTGCCGTCCGGCTCGCCGTCCGTGCCGGGGGAGACCGAGCCCACGAGGGCGCCCACCGGCAGCGGGGTCATGCCGTCCCGCTCGAGCTCGGCGATCCACCAGTGGTCCCAGCGGTGCCCGGGGTCCTCGCGCAGCCGCGCGACGAACTCGTCGAAGGACTCCTGGTGGGAGTTGAAGTGGTCGGTGAAGGACGTCTCGAGGATGTCGTGGACCGTGCGCAGGTCCTCCTCGTCCGGCATCGCGTCGCCCTCCCGCGCCACCAGGCGCACGACCACCCCCTCGCTCGGCGGCGGGAACGCGTCGTCGTGGCCCTCCTCGGGGGTCACCGGCCGGCTCATCTGCCACCACGAGCGCATCCGCAGGAAGCCCCGGCCGGTCAGCCACAGCTGCTGGCGCGGGTCGTCGGCGAACGCGCCGCTGTCCATCTGGGTCACCTCGACGCCACGCTCCTGGCCGAGGTCGGCCGCCTGCTCGCGCGCCCACTCGAACAGGTATGCCGCGGCGTCGTCCGCGCGGCCGGCGTCGAGGTCCGGGTCGACGACCACGGCGATGACGACGCGGGCTGCCGCCCGGTCGTGCACGGTGGCCCACCCCCGGGCCGCGCCGGAGCCGTCGCGGAGCAGCAGGTGGCGCCGGGTCGCCGCGCCGCGACCGCAGACCTCGGTCTCGACGGCCACGCGCGAGGCCGACGGCCAGCCGCGAGCGGTGCGCTCGTGACGGCGCAGCAGGTCGAGAAGGTCGGTGACGTCGGAGGCGTCGGGGGTGGAGGACGTCCAGTCCTCCGGCAGGGCTGGGGCGGCGTCCATGGCGACCATTGTCCCGCACCGGGCCCAGGCCGTGACGACGGCCCGTCGCCGGCAGTGGGGGAGCGGCAGGGCTGTCGGGCCGTCAGGCCCCGCGCGGTCCGGAGGGACGAGCACCCACGGTCAGCCCCACGTCTTCCGGCCCAGCCACACCCCGAGGAACGCGGCGGCGACACCGACGACGATGCTCCCGACGACGTTGGCGAGGGCCAGCAGCCGGGCGTCGTCCTCGGCCAGGCGCAGGGTCTCGTAGGAGAACGTGGAGTAGGTGGTGAGGGCGCCGCAGAAGCCGGTGCCCAGTCCGTTGCGCAGGGACACCGGGGCACCCGCGCCCACCGCGCCGCTCACGGCGCCCATGACCAGGCAGCCGACGACGTTGACCGCGAACGTCCCCCACGGGAAGACGCTGTCGTGCCGGCCCTGCACCCACCGGTCGGTGAGGAAGCGCAGCGGGGCACCGACCGCCGCGCCGGCCACGACCAGGAGCACCGTCACCGGTGCTCCTCCTCCGGTGCGACGGGCTGCTCCGGCTCGCGACCGGCATACCGGACGACCTCGCACTCCTCGAGGGTGACCAGGCCCTCGTCGACCAGCTCCTCGAGCTCGGGCAGGAAGGCCCGCACCCGGTCGGCGGTGTCGACGATGACGACCACGACCGGCAGGTCCTCGCTGAGGCTGAGCAGCCGCGTGGTGTGGATCCGGCTGGACCCGCCGAAGCTCTCGATCCCGCGCAGCACCGTGGCGCCGGCCAGCCCGGCCCGGTGCGCCCGGTGGACGACCTCGGTGTAGAGCGGCTTGTGGTGCCACCGGTCGGACTCGCCGACCATGACCGTCAGCCGCAGGGCTGGTCCGTGGAGCCTCATCGGGCCCTCCTCTCGACGAGCGCCCGGGTGCCGACCGCGGCCGCCCACACCGCGGCCAGGGCGGCGACGACGGTGGCGAGCAGGTAGGCCAGGGCGATGAGCGGGCGGCCGCCGGTGGCCAGCCGCTGGATGTCGACCGCATAGGTCGAGAAGGTGGTGAAGCCGCCGAGGACTCCGGTGCCGACGAACGGTCGCAGCAGGCGCCGGCCGGTCCACACATCGGTGACCAGCACCATGAGCACCCCGATCAGGGCGCACCCGACGACGTTGATGGTCAACGTCGTCCACGGGAAGGCCGCACCACCGGTGCCCCAGACGCGCCCGGCGACGAACCGGGCGAGGGCGCCCAGCGCGCCGCCGACGGCGATGGTGCCCAGCAGGGTGGCCTCGTCGCGCAGGTGGCCTGGTCGGGGCCGGCGACGTGAGGGGCGCCGCGGTGAGGGACCGCGGGGCGGACGGTCGGGGCGGTCGTCGAGGTCAGGGTCGACCGGTTCGCGGGCGGACAGCCGGGGACGGGATGGCACGGGACGATCCTCCTACCTGGACAGGGGTGGGTGCGCGCGGGCACCACGGTGTGCAGGTAGGGACTGTTGGCCGCCGGTGCACCGGCGACGGTTCGGGTCCGGCGAGCCCCACCGCCGGTACGACGGGCCGAGTCTACCCAGCGTCCCGCTGAAGGCGTAGGCGAGGACGAGGCGCTTACGCACGAAGGACGAGGGCGGACGCGCGCTGCTGCGGCGTAATGGTGAGCGCGGGCCACGGGGGCTCCGGGTGGTCGGGCGGAAGGGGTAGGCGATGGTCGCGATATGGCGGCACAACGTGGTGAGGGCGGTGACGGTGGCCGCGGTCGGCCTGACCGGGGTGCTGGTGGCGCCACCCGCGGCCGATGCGGCCGTCACCGCCGCACCCGCGCGGACGTGGGGGATCGGGCCGGACACGACCACCAGCGCCTCCCAGGGGGTGCCGCGGGTGCTGGCGATCCAGCCGGTGGGCGACCGCATCTTCGTGGCGGGCACGTTCAGCAGCATCATCGACCCCTCGGGACGCAGCTACCCGGCCCAGAACCTCGCGGTGTTCTCGGCCACCACGGGTGCGGCGGACCTGAGCTTCGCCGGCGGCACCAACAACACGGTCACCTCGCTGGCCACCGACGGCGGCTCGACGCTCTACCTCGGTGGCACCTTCGGGACGGTCAACGGCCAGACCCGCAAGGGCCTGGCCGCGCTCGACACCACCTCCGGTGCGTTGCGGGCCTGGAACCCGTCGGTGGCCGGCACCGGCCAGGTGGACGCCGTCGCCTGGAGCAGCGGGTCGGTCTACGCCGGCGGCAACTTCAGCAGCGTCTCCGGTGGCGGTGGCACCTCGCAGGCCTACGTGGCGAAAGTGGACGCCTCCACCGGCGCCGTGGACGCCTCCTGGACGCCCGCGCCCGACGGCCGGGTCCGGGCGCTCACCGTCGCCGCGGACGGGACCTCCCGGCTCTTCCTCGGCGGGGACTTCACCTCCGTGTCGGCGAAGGCCTCGACGAACAAGGTGGCCGCGGTCGCGCTGTCCGGCACGGGCGCGGTGGACACCGGCTTCAAGGCGGCGGCGACCAACGCCGGCTCCTACGCGCCGGTCTTCGACCTGACCTCCGACGGGGCGCGGGTCTACACGGCCACCGCCGGCTCCGGCGGGGCGTGCGCGGCGCTGAACGTCACCTCGGGCGCGCTGGTCTGGAGCGACCACAGCAACGGCAACATGCAGTCGGTCCGCCTCACCGGCGGGCAGCTGTACTGCGCAGGGCACTTCAGCGGCACGGGCTCGTTCCTGGGCCAGACCCGCTACAAGCTCGCCGCGGTCGACCCCGCCACGGGGGCGCTGTCGTCCTTCGCCCCCAACATCAACAGCTCGCAGGGGCCGTGGGCGCTGGCCACGGACGCCACCCACCTCTACGTGGGCGGGGACTTCAGCAAGATCGCCGGCGTCGCGCAGCCGCACTTCGCGATGTTCCTCGACTCCTCGCTGGTGAGCACCCCGCTGCCGCCGACCGGCCTGGTGGCCAGCCCCGGCGACAACCAGGTGCGGCTCTCGTGGTCGGCACCGTCCAGCGACCGCGGCTCGGCGCTGAAGAAGTACAAGGTCTACCGCGCCACCACGCCCGGGGGCGAGCGCCTCGCCGGGACCCCGCTCGCGACGCTGTCCAACAGCACGCTGACCTTCACCGACACCACGGCGACCAACGGCAGCACGTACTACTACGTCGTCGTGGCCACCAACGGTGTCGGGGCGAGCGACCCCTCGGCGGAGGCGTCGGCCACGCCGACCGGCAGCACCACCGCGACCGTGCCCGGGGCCCCGACGTCGGTGACGGCCAGCAACCAGGGCGGCTGGATCCACCTGCAGTGGAACCCGCCGGCGAGCGACGGCGGGGCGACGGTCACGGCATACCGGGTCTTCCGCGGCACGGCCAAGGGAGCGGAGGACCTGGCCAACCCCGTCGCCACCGTGACGACGACCTCGTACGACGACCAGCTCGGCCTGACCGCGGGCACGACCTACTACTACGTGGTCAAGGCGGTGAACTCCGTGGGCGCAGGCCCGTCATCGGCCGAGGTCTATGCGACCCTCACGGCGGGCAAGCCCGGCCCTCCGACCCTCAGCGGCAAGCTCGTCGCCGGCCCCGCGGTGGCCCTGACGTGGACCGTCCCCTCCGACGGCGGCTCCCCGATCACGAAGTACGTCGTGCTGCGGGACGGCGTGCGGCTCGTGACCCTCACGGCCACGTCCAGCGGGCCGACCTCGTACACCGACAGCACGCCACCCAGCGGCACGCACGTCTACCAGGTCAAGGCGGTCAACGCGATCGGCAGCGGGCAGCTGTCCAACAAGGTGACCGTCTCGGTGCCGTGACGGCCGGCCTTGGCAGCATGGGGGCATGCGCACCGAGACCAGGGACTACCGGACCGGCCGGGACGACGTCGTCCTGGACCTCACCGACGACTGCGCGAGGTTCGTCTCCGGCCTCGGTGACGGACTGCTGCACGTGTTCGTCCCGCATGCCACGGCCGGCCTGGCGATCCTGGAGGTGGGCGTGGGCAGCGACGAGGACCTGCTCGCCACGCTGCGCGAGCTGCTGCCGGCCGATGACCGGTGGCGTCACCGCCACGGCAGCCCCGGGCACGGGCGCTCCCACGTCCTGCCCGCCCTCGTCCCGCCCTACGCCACCGTGCCGGTCCTGGGCGGCCGGCTGGCGCTCGGCACCTGGCAGAGCATCTGCCTGGTCGACCTCAACGTGGACAACGCGGTCCGGCAGGTGCGCCTGAGCTTCCTGCCGGGCTGAGCCGGCCCGGCCCGGGTCAGCCCCGGGCCGCGGTGACCTCCGCCGGGCGGCCGATGCGACGACCAAGGTCCTCGGCTGTTCGTCGTCGACGCGCTCCAATGAGTCACACAGGGGCAACACGGGCGGAGGTGACCACGGTGCCGGCACGATCCAGGAGGAGCTCCACCCGGGCGCGGATCGCCGTGGGGATCCAGGTCGGGACACAGCCTCCGCTGGGCCTGACCCGCGGCTACGTAAGGCTCGCCCGTCTCATGGGGCTCGACTCCGTCCTCACCATCGACCACTTCGCCAACATCTTCCCGACGGCGCTGTGGGACCGGGACCTGACCTGGCTGGCGGCTCGCCGGCCGACACCGCATGAGTTCTTCGACTACCAGGCCCTGTTGGGCGACCTCGCCTCCCGCGCCGGGCGCATGCAGGTCGGGGTGGGCGTCACCGACCCGATCCGCCGCCACCCCGTCCTCATCGCCCAGGCCATGATGACCGTCGCGCACCTGACCAGGCGCCCGCCCATCCTGGGCATTGGAGCGGGTGAGCTGCTGAACCTCGAGCCGTACGGGCTGGACTCCTCGCACCCCGCCGAACGCCTGGAGGAGGCCCTGCAGGTCATCCGGCTGTGCCTGACGTCGACCGGCCCCCTCGAATTCACCGGGCGGCACTTCCGGCTCGACGGGGCACGTATGGACCTGAAGGCGCCGGCCGGGCGGGTGCCGCAGATCTGGGTGGCCGCGCACGGCCCGCGCACGCTGGCCCTGACCGGGGCCTACGGCGACGGGTGGTATCCCACGATGGTCAGCACCCCGCAGGAGTATGCCGCCAAGCTCGCCACGGTCAGGAAGGCCGCACGGGACGCCGGGCGGGACCCCGAGGCGATCACTCCCGCCCTGCACCGGTTCACGGTCATCGGCCGCACCCAGGCGGAAGCCCGGGAAATGCTGGACACCAAGGTGATCCGGTCGCTTGCCCTGGCCATGCCCGCAGCCCGCTGGAGCGAGCTCGGCGCCGAACACCCCTTCGGAGACGACTTCGACGGCATGCGGGACTTCCTGCCGGAGCGCTTCGATCGGCCCACCCTGGACCGGGCCATCGCCGCCGTACCGCGAGAGCTGCTGACCGAGGGACCTCTGCTGTGGGGGACCCCGGCCCAGGCGGCGCGCACACTGGCGGCCTACGGCGAGGCCGGGCTCAGGCACGTCGTCATGGCACCGATCTCCGGGCTGGTCTCGCCCCGCGCCGCGCTGATCGCGCTCCGCGCCACCCGCACCATCGCTCGGGCCCTGGCCAGGCTCGACGACCCGGGGTCGCCGGCGAGCACTTCCTGACCGGCGACGGTGCCGTGCGCCGCTCGGTCAGACGTGGTGCTCGCGTCCCCGGTGTGTGTGCGGGTCCGCGTGGATCACGGCTCCGCCCAGACGTGGCAGCGCCTGGGTCAGCTCCCGCTCCGCGTGGACCGTGAGCTGATGGGCTTCGCCGAGCGACAGCTCCGGGTCGAGCACCACGTCGGCGTCGGCGTGCAGCTCGTGCCCGATCCAGCGCATCCGCAGCTGCCCGACATCCAGGACCCCGGGAACGGACTGGAGCACCGTCTCGGCCGTCGCGACGAGCTGGGGGTCCACCGCATCCATGAGGCGGCGATACACCTCCCTGGCGGCATCACGCAGGACGAGGGCGATGGCGACGGTGATGAGCAGGCCGATGATCGGGTCGGCCAGCTGCCAACCCATGGCGACCCCGCCGGCTCCGAGCACGACGGCCAGCGAGGTGAAGCCATCGGTGCGGGCATGCAGGCCGTCGGCCATGAGCGCCGCCGACCCGATGCGCTGCCCGACCCGGATGCGGTACCGGGCCACGAGCTCGTTGCCGAGGAAGCCGATGACCCCGGCGGCGGCGACTGCCCACAGGTGGCTGACCGGCTGGGGGTGCGCCAGCCGGCGGATCGCCTCGAACCCGGCCAGGAGGGATGACAGGGCGATGAGGGCGACGATGACGATGCCAGCGAGGTCCTCGGCGCGGCCGTAGCCGTAGGTGTAGCGGCGGGTCGCTGCGCGACGTCCGACGGTGAAGGCAATGCCCAGCGGCACGGCCGTCAGGGCGTCGACGGCGTTGTGCAAGGTGTCGCCCAGCAGGGCGACACTCCCTGACAGCACGACGACGACCGCCTGCAGTGCGGCGGTCACCCCGAGGGCTGCCAGGGAGATCCAGATGACGCGCATGCCCTCGCGAGAGGTCTCCATGGCCGCGTCGGTGCGCTCGAGCCCCTCGTGGGAGTGCGGCCTGACCAGGTCCTCCAGGGCGTGGAGCAGCCCGCGCCAGCCCGAGGCCGGGTGGTCGTGCCCAGCCCCAGGGGCGTGGTCGTGGTGGTGGTCGTGGTCAACGTGGTGTCCGGCGGCGCCGCGGGGAGGCATGAGCACCAGACTACCTTCACACCTGCGCAGGTAGTCGCCTGCGTAGCATGACGGTATGCACCAGGACCTGCCCGACCTGACGATCCCCGGTGACGAGCAGGCGCACCTCGCCGCCGAGGGCTTTCGCATGCTGGCCGACCCCACGCGCATCAAGATCCTGTGGGCGCTGCTGCAGGGCGAGTCCAACGTCAGCTGCCTGGCCGGGCTGGTGAACGCCACCCCCACCGCGGTCAGCCAGCACCTGGCCAAGCTGCGGCTCGCCCAGCTGGTCCGCGGGCGCCGTGAGGGCAACTTCATCTACTACTCGGCGGCCGACGAGCACGTTCGCGCGCTGCTCGAGGAGGCCCTCTTCCACGCCGAGCACACCGACGGCGACGTGGCAGACGGGGACGGTCATGCACATGCGCATCCAGCGACCAGGTGATGCCTCAACCCCTGCGCACCCAGCGCGACCAGGCTCGGGCGCAGGGGTCATGCGGGTGGTGGGCGACGTCCGGCGCGCAGGCGGCCTCGGGGTGCCCCACCCGGCCCGCCGGTCACGAGCAACATGACCGCGATGAGCGCTCCTGAGACTCCGGAGACGAGCAGGGGAAGGCCTCCGTCGGCACCCCAGAGCAGGCCCGCCCACAGCCCGGCGCACAGCACGGCCAGCCCGGTCAGCCCCTGGAAGATCCCCTGCGCGCTGCTTTGGTGTGCGGCCGGAGCGAGGCTCGAGACCCAGGCCTTGCCCACACCGTCCGTGCAGGCGGTGAACACCCCGTAGAGGGCCAGCACCACCCACGCGATCCGATGGTCGTGCGTCAGGCCCAGGCCGATGTAGCCGCTGGCGAAGAAGACCAGTCCCACGCCGAACACCCGCGGGCGCGAGAGCCGGTCCGAGAGCAGTCCGGCCGGGTAGCTGGCCACGGCATACACGAGGTTGTAGCCGACATAGGCGAGGAACAGGCCAACCACGGAGAACCCGATCTCGTGCAGCCGCAACAGCAGCAGCGCGTCGGGGAAGTTCACCAGGCTGAACGCCCCGATGACGCCGAGGACCTCCCAGTACCGGCGGGGCATCTCCCGGCGCCCGGCGAACAGGGGCGGCCGGACCGGTCGTGGTCCCTGCCGGCGTCGCTCCCGGACCGCGCCGACGAGCACGACGCTCGCAACGGCGGGCAGCACGGCGGCGAACAGCAGCGGGCGTATCTGGTGGCCGAGCAGCTCGTACAGCCCGAGCCCGACCAAGGGGCCGATGACCGCCCCGAGGGTGTCGGCGGTGCGGTGGAGCCCGAACGCCCGCCCCAGCGCGCCGGCCGGCACGCCCTCCACGAGCAACGCGTCACGGGGAGCGCCGCGCACCCCCTTGCCGAGACGGTCCAGCACCCGGCCGCACAGCACCACCGGCCAGGTGAACGCCAGGGCGATGACGAGCTTGCCGACCGCGGCCAGGCCGTAGCCGGCTCCCACCAGGGGGCGCTTGTGGAAGCGGTCGCCGAGGAAGCCGCCCGCCAGTTTGGTCAGGCTGGCCGCCCCCTCCGCGAGGCCCTCGGTGACCCCCACGACCGCCGCGGGCGCGCCGAGGGTGACGGTGAGGAAGATCGGCAGGATCGGGTAGAGGAGCTCGCTCGCGGCGTCCTGCAGCAGCGACACCCCCGACAGCACCTTGAGGTTGTGGGTCAGCCAGCCACGCGAGGCCGGCGATGTGTGCTGGTCTGTGTCCACACGAGCCAACCTGCCAGATCCGGTGCTGGACCGGGCAGGGGCCCACCGTTTCGCCACCTCGACCGGGCCCGGCGCTGCCGGCAGCCGGTCAGTCGGGTTCGCTGCCGGCCCGCGCGTCCCACGGAAGGGCAAGGGTGAAGGCGGCCCCGCGCCCGGGCCCGGCGCTGGTGGCGGTCAGCGTCCCGCCGTGGCCATGCGCGATGGCCCGGGCGATGGTGAGGCCCAACCCGCTGCCGCTGCCGTCCCGGTCCCCGCGAGCGGGGTCGACCCGGTGGAAGCGTTCGAAGATCGCCTCGAGCTCGTCGGGGGCCAGGCCCTCGCCGTCGTCGGCGACGGTCAGCCCGAGCTCATCCTCGCGAGGCTCGAGAGCCAGCCTCACGTGACCGCCGGGCGAGGTGTGGCGCAGAGCGTTGTCCAGCAGGTTGGCCAGCACCTGCCCCAGCCGACCGGGGTCGCCCGTGGTCAGCGGGGCCGAGTCCGGCCCCTGGTAGGTCAGCTCGACACCGCGGGCGGTGTAGGCGGGCATGGCGGCGGCCACGGCCGAGTGGGCAAGGGCGACCGGGTCCACGGCCACGAAGCGGAGGTCGAGACCCTCCTGGGCGGCGGCGACCTGGCGCACGTCGGTAGCCAGCCGGCGCAGCCGCTCCACCTGGTTGCGCATCGTCACCCACGCATCGTGGTCGGGGTCGATGACCCCGTCCTCCAGTCCGTCGATGTATGCCGCGAGGGTCGCCAGCGGGGTGCGCAGCTCGTGGGCGAGGTCGGCCAGCATTCGCGTGCGGGCGGCGTCGGTGTCGGCGAGCCGGTGGGCCATGTGCGCGAAGGCCCCCGACAGCTGCTCCAGCTCCCGACCGAAGGTCACGGCGGGAACCCTGACGTCGTACCGGCCCGAGGCCACGGCGTCCGCGGCGTCGGCGAGCTGCTGCACGGGGGTGGCGATGCGCCGCACCAGCAGCCAGGAGATGGCACCGGCAGCCAGCAGCGCGGCCAGGGTGGCCACGGACAGGGAGAGGACGAAGGAGGAGGCGAACGCCTCCTCGGCGTGCTGACGCACGCCGGGTTCGACGTGCCCGGCCTGGGCCAGGTGCGTCCGGAACAGGCCGGGGGCCACCAGGACCGCCGTGACGGTCAGGGTCAGCGACCCCGCCGCGATGACCAGCACCTGGGCGAGCAGGAGCCGGGTGATCAGGCTCCTGTCGCGCCCGGTCCGGGTCACCGGCCGGCCAGCCCGTAGCCGACGCCGCGGACGGTGCGGATGTAGCGGGGAGTGGCCGCGTCGTCGCCGAGCTTGTCCCGCACGTGGGCGATGTGCACGTCGACGACGTGCTCGTCGCCGTACCAGCCCTCGCCCCATGCTGCGTCGAGCAGCTGCCGACGGGTGAACGCGGCCCGCGGACGTTCGGCCAGGGCGGCAAGCAGGTCGAACTCGGTCCGCGTCAACGGCACCGGTTCCCCCGCGCGGGTCACCTGCCGCGACTCGAGGTCGACGACGACATCGGCGAAGCGCACCGTGGTGGAGGTCTGCGGGACGGCAGGCCCGGTGCGGGGTCGTCGGAGCATGGCCCGCACGCGGGCGATGAGCTCGCGTGGGGAGAACGGCTTGACCAGGTAGTCGTCGGCGCCCACGGACAGTCCGACGACCTTGTCGACCTCTTCGTCCTTGGCCGTGAGCATGATGATGTAGGCGTCCGTGAAGCCGCGCAGCTGCCGGGCCACCTCGATGCCGTCGAAACCGGGCAACATGATGTCCAGGACCACGAGGTCGGGCGGCTGGGCTCGGGCCTTCGCCACGGCGCCCGGCCCGTCGTGGGCCAGCTCGACCGTGAAACCCTCCCGGCGCAGATAGCCGGCCACCACGTTGGCCAGGTCGGTCTCGTCGTCCACGACCAGCACGTGCAGCGGCTCGGCCATCGGCGCTCCTTGTGACGGTGTGGGCCCGGGCGTGAGCCTAGCTGCGAGGTACCTCGTCCACGCTGCGCCCGTCCAGGGCCCGGCGCGCCGCGGCGTACTGCTCCTCGGTGAGCTCCCCGGACGCGAAGCGGCGGTCGAGGATCTGCCGCGGCGACTCCACGTGGGGCGGGGTGTTGTCCTGGGGTCGCTGGGTCAGGCGGGCGATGCCCCACACGATGACCCCGACGATGACGCCCCAGAACAGGACCATGAAGACCATGCCGAACCACCACGACCCGCCGTCGTACCAACCCATCATGGTGACCTCCTCGAGGTTCCCCGGGTGGTCCTGGTGGCCTCCCGGTTCGCTTCCAGCGTGCGCGGGCCGCATGTCGGTCAGCCGGTGAAGCCATGAAGGTTTGGTCAAGACCGATGGTGTCGGCGTTCTTGATGGAACCTTCATGGAGGCTTCACGGTTCCTGCCGGACGCGCGTCCGAGAGTGAGGGCATGACGTCAACCCCTCTGACTCGTCGCACGGTACTGACCGGTGTCCTCGGCCTGGGCGCCGGTGCCCTGACCCTGGCGGCATGCGGCACCAGCGAGCGACCGGTCGGTGCCGCGGCGATCGCCGCCGCGGACGCACGCCGCCCCCGCAGCGGAGGCACCCGCGCATACCGGCTGGTGGCCCGGCCCGCCCAGGTGGGCCTGGGCGGGCGCGTGGTCGACACGTGGACCTACGGCGGCGCGCTGCCCGGCCGGCTGCTGCGCGCCACAGCCGGGGACCGGGTCCGGGTGGACTTCGCCAACCAGCTGCCGCAGGAGACCAGCGTGCACTGGCACGGGTTGGGCATCCGCAACGACATGGACGGCGTCCCGCACCTGACCAACCAGCCGGTGGCGCCAGGCGGCCGGTTCGGCTTCGACTTCGTCGTCCCCGACCCGGGCACCTACTGGTTCCACCCGCACACCGGGCTGCAGCTCGACCGTGGCCTCTACGCCCCGTTCATCATCGACGACCCGCGGGAGCCCGGCGGTCATGACGCGGAGTGGGTGGTCGTCCTCGATGACTGGACCGATGGGGTCGGGCCGTCCCCGGAGCAGATCTACAGCAACCTCAAGCGCAACGGCGGCTCGATGGGCGGGATGTCCATGGGCGACGGGCCCATGGGCATGGGCAACCCGGGCAACGGGGCCAGGGGGATGGGTGGGGACGGCGGCGACGTCGCCTACCCGCTGTACCTGGTCAACGGGAGGCCACCCACCGACCCGGACGTGCTGCGGGCCAAGCCCGGGCAGCGCGTCCGGTTGCGGATCATCAACGCCGCCGCCGACACGATCTTCGACGTCGCCCTGGCCGGGCACCAGCTGCACGTCACGCACACCGACGGGCGACCGGTGCAGCCGGCCGCCGCGTCCTCGGTCCGCCTGGGCATGGGGGAGCGGTACGACGCGGTGGTCACCCTGCAGGACGGGGTGTTCCCGCTGGTCGCCCGGCCGTACGGCAAGCCGGGCCTGGCCCGGGCCCTCGTACGCACCGCCAATGGGTCGGCGCCGGCTGCTGGCCTCGCGCCGGGCGAGCTGGACGGCCAGCCGCTGACCGCGATGGACCTGCAGGCGGCACCGGGCTCGCCACTGCCCAGGGCCGAGCCGGCCACCACCCAGGACGTCACGCTCGCGGGCGGCATGGGCAGCTACGTGTGGACCATCAACGGGCGCACGTACGACGACACCGCGCCGCTGACGGTGCACCAGGGGCAGACCACCCGGCTGCGCATCCGCAACGCCTCGATGATGAGCCACCCACTGCACGTGCACGGGCACACGTTCCAGCTCGGCCCGGCCGGCGGGACCGGGCCACGCAAGGACACCGTCCTGGTCCCGCCGATGGCTGGTCTCGAGGTTGACCTGCTGGCCGACAACCCGGGGCGGTGGATGGTGCACTGCCACAACGCCTACCACGCGGAGGCGGGGATGATGACCCGCCTGGACTACCTCACGTGAGCATGTGGGCCGGCCCCATGGGTATGCGCGGGATGTTCGCCTCCGGGGAGCACGCAGCGGGCACGTGCCGGTTCGACCTGTCCATGACCACCACCCGCCCGGCGGCCGCCGTGTACGAGCTGCTGGCGGACATCCAGGACGCCGAGCCCATCCCACGACGAGCGAGGGTGACCATGGTCAAGGAGCCCAGTGGGCCGACCGGCGTGGGGACCCGCTGGCACGAGCGCGTCCGGCTTGGGCCCGGCTGGTGGTTGACGGTGGACAGCGTGGTCACCGAGGCGGACGAGCCGCACCGGCTGGGGATGGACTTCCACAGCCGCTGGTTCACGGGGCACCTGACCTACGACGTCCTCACCGCCGGCCACGGGAGCCTCCTGCGGCAGCGCGAGACGTTGCGTCCCCGCGTCCTGCGCCGCGTGCTCGTGCCGGTCTTGGAGCGGCGCCTCGGGCCACGGCTCGAGCAGCGACTCGTGGACCTCACGCAGCTCCTCGAGGACCGGCACGGCTCCTGAGCGCCGCTGCCCCCATGGCCGTGGCCGGGTCGACCTGGCCGGGCGGCCCGGCGGGACCAACGCCCTGAGGGGTGCAGGCCGTCCGCGTCAGGCTGACCTCAGCGGCCTGCCGCCGGTTGCCGCCCCTCGCACTCGGTGGCGGCAAGCCCGACGTTGGAGGCAGCGGTGGAGGAGACGACCCGCACCGTGGTGCTGGAGGTAGGCGGCCTGAACTGGGCCACGTCCGATGCGGTGGTGCAGAAGGTCCTGTCCCGGCGACCCGGCGTGCGGGCGGTTGACGCCAACGCCGTGGCCCAGACCGCGACAGTGACCTACGACCCGGCCCGTACGTCGGTGGCCGAGCTGGCCGGGTGGGTGCGCGACTGCGGCTACCACTGCGCCGGGCTGTCGGTGCCCCACCACGTGTGCGACCCGCTGGTCGAGCCGGGAGGGCCGCCTGCCGCGCCGGTGGCCGCCGCACCGTCACCGGGGCCGGTCACCGGAGCGGCACCCGTGCCGCCGACTCCTGTGGCAGAGCCCGGTCCCCACGGTGCCGACGTGTCGATGGCGGCGATGGTGGCGGACCTGCGCAACCGGTTCGTGGTCGCAGCCGTGCTCTCGGTGCCGGTGCTGCTGTGGTCGCCGATCGGCCGCGAGGTGCTGGGTTTCCACGTTCCAGCACCGTTCGGCATGCGCGACGACGTGTTCTCCCTGCTGTTGTCCCTGCCGGTGGTGTTCTACTCGGCCTGGATCTTCTTCGCCGGCGCGTGGCAGGCGTTGACGGCGCGGACCCTGGACATGATGGTGCTGGTCGCGGTGGCGGTCGGTGCGGGCTGGCTGTACAGCGTGGCGGTGACCCTGACGGGTGGCGGCGACGTGTTCTACGAGGCGGCCACCGTCCTGACCGCGTTCGTCCTGCTCGGGCACTGGTTCGAGATGCGGGCCCGCGGTGGGGCCAACGACGCGATCCGCTCGCTGCTGGAGCTGGCGCCGCCGATGGCGCTGGTCCTGCGGGACGGGCAGCCGCTGGAGGTGCCCACCCAGCAGGTTGCCGTGGGTGACCTGCTGCTCATCCGCCCGGGCGGGAAGGTCCCGGTGGACGGCGTCGTCGAGGACGGGGAGTCCGAGGTGGACGAGTCCATGGTGACCGGGGAGAGCCTGCCGGTCGCCAAGGCGGCCGGCTCGGAGGTGATCGGTGCATCGGTCAACACCACCGGCACGCTGCGGGTGCGCGCCACCAAGGTCGGTGCGGACACCGCCCTGGCGCAGATCGTGGCGCTCGTGCAGGAGGCGCAGAACTCCAAGGCGCCCGGGCAGCGGCTGGCTGACCGTGCCGCGTTCTGGCTGGTGCTGGTGGCCCTGCTCGGTGGGACAGCCACGTTGCTGGCGTGGCTGGCGACAGGCGCCGGCCTCGAGACCGCCTTGCTCTTCGCCATCACGGTGGTGGTCGTCACCTGCCCTGACGCACTCGGCCTGGCCACCCCGACCGCGATCATGGTCGGCAGCGGCCTCGGCGCCAGGCGCGGCGTGCTGTTCAAGAACGCGATGGCGCTGGAGACCGCCGCCCGCATCCAGGCGGTGGTCATGGACAAGACCGGCACCCTGACCAGGGGCGAGCCCGAAGTAACAAACGTCAT
>NZ_DASVZH010000057.1:0-4815 GCF_036391795.1 Oryzihumus sp. | reverse complement strand
GCACGCCGACATCGGCCAGGTCGTCATGGACGAGTTCCACTTCTACTCCGAGCCGGACCGTGGCTGGGCCTGGCAGGTGCCGCTGCTGGAGCTGCCGCAGGCGCAGTTCCTGCTGATGTCGGCGACCCTCGGCGACGTCGCGCGCTTCCAGGACGACCTGACCCGGCGCACCGGGCGCCCGACCGCGCTGGTCACCAACACCGAGCGCCCCGTCCCGCTGTCGTTCAGCTACGTGCTGACCCCGCTGCACGAGACGCTCGAGGAGCTGCTCACCACCCACCAGGCGCCGGTCTACGTCGTCCACTTCACCCAGGCCGCGGCGCTGGAGCGGGCCCAGTCGCTGCTCAGCCTCAACGTGTGCACGCGCGAGGAGAAGGACCGCATCGCCGAGCTCATCGGCGGGTTCCGGTTCGCCGCGGGCTTCGGCAAGACCCTCTCCCGGCTGGTGCGCCACGGGATCGGCGTCCACCACGCGGGGATGCTGCCGAAGTACCGGCGCCTCGTCGAGCAGCTCGCGCAGGCCGGGCTGCTCAAGGTCATCTGCGGCACGGACACCCTCGGCGTGGGGATCAACGTGCCGATCCGCACCGTCGTGCTGACCGGGCTGACCAAGTTCGACGGGTCCCGCCAGCGGGTGCTCAAGGCGCGGGAGTTCCACCAGATCGCCGGCCGGGCGGGACGCGCCGGCTACGACACCTCGGGCACCGTGGTGGTCCAGGCGCCCGAGCACGTCATCGAGAACGAGCGGGCCCTGGCCAAGGCCGGCGACGACCCCAAGAAGCGGCGCAAGGTCCAGCGCAAGAAGCCGCCGGAGGGCACGGTCACCTGGAGCGAGCAGACCTTCGACCGGCTCGTCGCCGCCGACCCCGAGGCGCTGGTCTCGCGGATGCGCGTCAGCCACTCGATGCTGCTCAACGTCATCACCCGCCCGGGGGACCCGTTCGCGGCGATGCGCAAGCTGGTCCGGGACAACCACGAGGAGGGGCCGGCCCAGGCGCGCCTGGCCCGCCGGGCCATCCAGATGTATCGCGCGCTCCTCACCGCCGGTGTCGTCGAGCGGATCGACCCGCCCGACGAGACCGGCCGCACCGTGCGCCTGACCGTCGACCTGCAGGCCAACTTCGCGCTCAACCAGCCGCTGTCCACCTTCGCCCTGGCCGCGTTCGAGCTGCTCGACCGGGACTCGCCGACCTTCGCCCTGGACGTGGTCTCGGTGGTCGAGGCCACCCTCGACGACCCGCGCCAGGTGCTGCTCGCCCAGCAGTTCAAGGCCCGCGGCGAGGCGGTGGCGGAGATGAAGGCCGAGGGGATCGAGTACGACGAGCGCCTGGAGCTGCTCGACGAGGTCACCTGGCCCAAGCCGCTGGTGGAGCTGCTGGAGGCCGCGCTGGCGATGTACCGCAAGGGGCACCCGTGGGTCCCCGAGGACGCGCTGTCGCCGAAGTCGGTGGTGCGCGACATGTTCGAGCGGGCGATGACGTTCACCGAGCTGGTCGGCTACTACGGCCTGGCCCGCTCCGAGGGGTCGGTGCTGCGCTACCTGTCCGACGCCTACAAGGCGCTGCGCCAGACGGTGCCGGACAGCCTCAAGACCGAGGAGCTGGCCGACCTGATCGAGTGGCTGGGGGAGACGGTGCGCCAGACCGACTCCAGCCTGCTCGACGAGTGGGAGCAGCTGACCGACGGGTCGCTCGAGCCCGGTCAGGCCCCGCGCCCGGGTGAGGTTGGCGACCAGCCGCGCCCGATCACCAAGAACCACAGGGCTTTTCGCGTGCTCGTGCGCAACGCGATGTTCCGCCGGGTCGAGCTGGCGGCGCTGCGCCGGTGGATCGACCTCGGCGAGCTCGACGCCGGTTCGGGCTGGGACGCCGACCGGTGGCAGGAGGCGCTGGAGGCCTACTACGCCCAGCACGACTCGATCGGCACCGACGGTGACGCCCGCGGGCCGAAGATGTTCCAGGTGGAGGAGCAGCCCGGGCGCTGGCTGGTCCGCCAGGTCGTCGACGACCCCGAGGGCGACCACGACTGGGGGATCACCGCCGAGGTCGACCTCGCCGCCTCCGACGAGCTCGGCGAGGCAGTCATCCACCTCACCGGCTTCGAGCCGCTCTGACGCCGGCACGGCATACCGGCCTGGGCCTCTTCTTCCCACCGAACGCACCTGTTCCGTCGTCTCGGGGCTCCTCGGAGCCCGAAACGACGGAACAGGTGCGTTCGGTCGCGGGGGTGGGCGCGCTACTCGCGCTCGGCGGCCGTGGGCTCGAGCTCGTCGTGCAGGTGCGCCTTCAGCGCGCGGTCGGGACGGGCGATGAGGAAGTAGATCGCGCCGACCAGGGCGATCAGCACCATGACCACGAAGGTGATCCAGTCGTAGTTGAAGGCCGCCCGCGGGCTGGACAGCCCCGTCGGCACCACGATGTTGACCAGCATCACGAGCAGGTACGCCAGCGCGAGCCAGCTGACCAGCCAGCCCCACCGGCCGAGCCGGAACGCGCCCTCGGGGACCCAGCCGCGGGCCCGGGCGATCATCGACCCGATCACGGTCAGCAGGAACGACAGGTAGATGCCGGAGACGCCGAACGAGACGAGGACGAACAACGCGTTGATGCCCTTGGGGTAGGTGAACCACAGGATCTGCACGTTCGAGCTCGGGTTGATGTTGACCATCAGCGCGAACAGGATCGGCACGATGGCGCCGATCATGATGGCGTTCACCGGGGTGTGGAACCGCGGGGAGATGTGACCCACCCACTTGTGCGCGGGCACCGCGCCGTCCCGGGCGAAGGAGTACGCCAGCCGGGCGCCGGCGCCCTGCACCGCTGTGCCGCAGGAGAAGAACGCGATGATGACCATCACGAGGAAGAAGTCCTGCAGCCACTGCGGCAGGTCCGCGAGGATGGAGGGCACGCCCCCGCCGGCGAACACCGCGGCATACCCCTTGGTGCTGCTCGGGGTGGCCAGGATCAGCGCGGCGACCAGGACGAACGAGGCGATCCCGCCGTAGATCAGGGCCGAGCGCATGGCGCGCGGCACCTGGCGCGAGGCGTCCCTGGTCTCCTCGGCGATGTCCCCGGCGGACTCGAAGCCGTAGAAGATGTAGACGTGCGCGAGGATCGCGACGAGCGCCGCGCCGGTGAGCCAGTTCCCGTTGAAGTTCATCCCCAGCGGGTTGGTGGCTGCGTGCTCGGCGCCGTGCGTCTCGAAGAGGAAGCCGAAGCCGTGGTGGAAGCCGACGACGGCCAGCGCGATGGCCACCCCGAACGTGCCGATGGTCTCGACGTAGACGCCGAGCTCGGTCACCCGGCTCATCAGCTTGGCGCCGACGGCGTTCATCGTGGTCTGGATCAGGATCAGCACGATCGTCACCACCAGGATGGTCGTGCTGTTCGTCGGGTCCATCTTCGTGCCGAACCACTGGTTGGACAGCGCCGCCACGTAGCTGACGACGCCGGTGTCGACGCTGGCCACGGTCACCAGCAGGGCCATGCCGTAGAGCCAGCCGACCCACCAGCCGTAGCCCGCGCTGACCGAGTACTTGCCGTACTGGTAGATCGCCCCGGCCACCGGGTAGTGGCTGCCCAGCTCGCCGAAGACCAGCGCCACCATGAACATCCCCAGGACGACCAGCGGCATCAGCCACAGGTAGCGCGGTCCCGCCGCGCCCACGCCGAGGATGAACAGCGAGTACACGCCGACCATCGGTGACAGGTAGGAGAAGGCCACGCTGAAGTTGCCGAAGAAGCCGAGCACCCGCGACAGCTCCTGGGTGTAGCCGAGGTTGGCCAGCCGGGCCGCGTCCTCTTCATGCGAGCCGCCAGCGGCCCGTTCGGTGATGTCGCTCATCCCGCGCTCCTTCGTCGCGACCGGCCCCCGCGATCCGAGCGTCTGCCCGTGTGGGTCGGCCCACCTCACGCACAAGTACTACGCGTGCGTGCGCAGCGCTGGTCCGGGCCGGCGAGAGGGCCCCACGCAGCGGGCCCGCCCCGACGCCGGGTGGCGTCGGGACGGGCCCGTGACGGTGGGGGGCGAGGGTCAGCCGACGCCCACCGTGGCCGTGTAGGCGCCCCAGCTCGTGGACAGCGGGTAGCCCTGGCCGAAGGTGCCGTTGCCGTTGCCGGGCAGCACCGTGAGGGTGCCGTCCGTGCCGCGGGCGAGCAGGTCGGCCCGGCGGTCCCCGGTGACGTCGCCGGCGGACAGCAGCGTGGTGGTCGGGTCCCCGCCGCCGGCGACCACGGTGCCGGCCTTGAGGGTGCCGTTGCCGTTGCCGGCGTAGAGGTAGAGCTGGCCGGTGGGCTTGCGCGCCAGCAGGTCGGCCCTGCCGTCCCCGGTGACGTCGCGCGCGGCGACCACCGTGTCGTAGACCTGCCAGCCCAGCCCGATCCGGCTGCCGGCGTTGAGCCCGCCGCGCCCGTTGCCGGCATACAGGTAGAGCTCCCCGTTGGCCTTGCGGGCCAGCACGTCGGGGTGGCCGTCGCCGGTGAAGTCGCCGCCGGCGATGACCTGGCTGTAGGCGTTCCAGCCCGCCCCGATCCTCGTCCCGGCGCCGATCCAGCCGCCCTGCCCGTTGCCCCGGTAGAGGTAGAGGGCGCCGTCGGGGCTGCGGGCGATCAGGTCGTTGTGCCCGTCGTTGGTGAGGTCGCCGGGGGACAGGACGGTGTCGAACATGGTCCAGCCGGCGCCGATGACCGAGGAGGTGCCGGTCAGGCCGCCCCACCCGTTGCCGGGGAGCAGCACCAGGTGCCCGTCGCCGGTGCGGGCGAGCAGGTCGGGCGTGCCGTCCTGGGTGAAGCCGGGCGTGGCCGGCACGGCCGCGGG
>NZ_DASVZH010000056.1:0-2109 GCF_036391795.1 Oryzihumus sp. | reverse complement strand
CTAGCGCGTCAGCGCCCGATGACCCCGGAGCCGTCCGAAAGCCAGCGGGACCAGCTGCGGCGTCTGGAGCTGGTAGTCGCGGTAGTCCGGGAGCACCGCCGCGAGGATCTCCTCCTCGTGGGTGGCCCGGTAGAACTGCAGGCCGAGGATCGTCACCCAGACCGCAAACGTCGTCCAGGCCGGTCGGCTGAGCACCGTGCCCAGCAGCGCGACCAGCTCGCCGGTGTAGAGCGGGTGCCGCACCACCGCATACGGTCCGGTCCGCACAACCCTTCGCGCCTGGGCGACCATGCTGAAGCTGCGGTCCAGGTAGCGCAGCGACCACACGGCGAACCCGAGGCCGAGCACCAGCAGCACGTTGCTGACGGTCAGGGTCGCCAGCGAGGGGCGACCCGCCGGGAGCAGGGGGAGGGCGAAGGGGAGCCACGTCGCGACCATCGCTGCGATGGCCGCAGACCGCGAGGGATGACTTGCCCGGGCGCGGGACCGGCGAAGGAAGGCGCTGACGAACAGCACGTACAGAGCGACGGTCAGCAGGCCGGCGGCCAGGGAGACGGCGCGACTGACGGTCCACGGCCCGCCCGCGCCGACCTCCCGGACAAGACTGGAGGCGTTCAGCAGCAGCAGACCGGTCATGATCGGCACCCCGACCAGCCGCCCGAGGTCGACGGAAGCCCGCGCCGGAGCTTCGGCAGGCGCCTGCGGGCCGGTCAGATCCGCTGCGGTCATCGTGAACCTCCCCTGAACGCGGGCCGACGGCGCCCGCATCACTCCACGATGGCCGAGCAGGAGGACGACACGGCACGGCCGTTCGGTCCGCCCTCCCAGCCGGTTGGCTGGGCGGCTCTGACCGAACGGCCGATGCGCTAGGGCAGAGGCGTCAGCTCAGGTGCGTCTCGTGCAGGCACAGGAAGTTGCCCTCGCTGTCCTTGAACCACGCCGCCTTCTCGCTGCCGGCCGAGGCGATGTGCCCCTCGGTCTTCAGCTCGGGGGTGTCGTAGTCCTCGAACCGCACGCCCCGGCCCTCGAGGTCGGCGATCTCGCGGACGATGTCGTCCACCTCGAAGCTGAGCACCGTGTGCTCGCTGTGGTCGCCCGGGGCGGGCATGAGCTCGACCGCCGACCCGGCCGCGGTGCGCAGCGCGTGGTTGCCGGCGATGGAGTCGCCGAGGTCGGTCAGGCCCAACGTGTCGCGGTAGAACGTGGTCGCCCGGGACATGTCGTCCACGGGGATGATGGTCGTGATGGGGGACTTGCTGATCATGGGCACCTCCGGAACGCCCTTGGGGTTGTCCCTCCTGCCGAACCCGCCAATTCTCCGCTCCCCACCGGGGCCGGACAATCCGCCGCGGGTGCGCAGAAGCGCGTATGCCGTGTGCTCGCCACGGCCGGTCGGTCCCCGACCGTAGAGTGCTGGCGTGGCACGCAACCCCGACCGACTCAGCCAGGCCCAGGCGCGCCGCGTCGCCCTTGCGGCGCAAGGCTTCTGCGACCCCCGGCCGGCTCCCGGCGCGGCCACGATGCGCCATATCCAGCGGGTGGTCGACCGGGTGGGGATCATCCAGATCGACAGCGTCAACGTGCTGACCCGCAGCCAGTACCTCCCCTTCTTCTCGCGGCTCGGCCCCTACGACACCGCGCTGCTGGACCGCGCCCGCGACCGGGCACCCCGCCGGCTCGTGGAGTACTGGGCCCACGAGGCGAGCCTCGTGCCGCCGGCCACCTGGCCGCTGCTGGACTTCCGCATGCAGCGGGCCCTGCACGACGCGTGGGGCGGCATGCAGCGGGTGGCCCGCGACCACCCCGAGCTCGTCGAGGCGGTCCGGCGCGAGGTCCAGACCCGCGGACCGCTCACCTCGCGGGAGGTCGAGCTGGCCCTCGAGCACGACCTGCCCCGGGCCAAGGACAACTGGGGTTGGAACTGGTCCCTGGTCAAGAACGCCCTGGAGCACCTGTTCTGGGCGGGGATCATCACCAGCGCCGGGCGCACGACCCAGTTCGAGCGGCGCTACGCCGCCCTCGAGCGGGTGCTCCCGCGGGAGGTGCTGGCCCGGGCGGTGCCGCCCGAGGTGCGCCCCACCCACCCCGAGGCGTTCCGCGAGCTCATGG
>NZ_DASVZH010000055.1:0-13542 GCF_036391795.1 Oryzihumus sp. | reverse complement strand
CCGCCCCCACGGGCTGCGGGGCGGGCACCGGAGCAGCGGCCCCGGCCGGCAGGATCCGCGCCAGCGGGGTGCCCACCGGCACCCGGGTGCCGGGAACGACGACCTGCTCACCCATGACGCCGGACTCGAAGACCTCGACCTCCACGGCCGACTTGGCGGTGTCCACGACCGCGACGACCTGGCCGGCGGTGACCGGCTCACCCGGCTGGACGAGCCACTCCAACAGCGTCCCCTCGTCCATGTCGGCGCCCAGCGAGGGCATGACGAAGTCACCCACCGGCGCCCACCACCCTTCGGCAGGCCGCGGCCACGGTGTCCGCCTGGGGCAGCGCCGCGTCCTCGAGGTGCTTGGCATAGGGCACCGGCACCTCGGCGCTGCACACGCGCTCGACCGGGGCGTCCAGGTCGTAGAACGCCTCCTCGGCGATGCGGGCGGCCACCTCGGCGGACAGGCTCCCGCTGCGCCAGCCCTCGTCCACGACCACGGCCCGGTGGGTGCGCCGGACCGAGGCCAGCACCGTGGCCGAGTCCAGTGGCCGCAGCACGCGCAGGTCCACGACCTCGGCCGAGATCCCCTCTGCAGCAAGGGTTTCCGCCGCCGTGAGCGCCTTGCCCAGGCACCCGCCCCATGCGATGACGGTCACGTCGGCGCCGGCGCGCCGGATGGCTGCGGAGGTGATGTCCACCTCCGGGGCGCCGTCCTCCAGGGGCCCGGACACGGCATACAGGGAGCCGTGCTCGAAGAGGATGACCGGGTCCGGGTCGAGCAGGGCGGGCCACAGCATGCCGCGGGCGTCCTCCAGGGTCGCCGGGGCGAGCACCCGCAGGCCGGGGATGTGGGCGTAGAACGCCTCGAGGCTGTGCGAGTGCTGCGCGGCGAGCTGGCGGCCGGCGCCGGTGGTCATCCGGATCACGAGGGGCACGGCGACCTGGCCGCCGGACATGTGCAGCAAGGTGGCGGCGTTGTTGAGGATCTGGTCCAGGGCCAGCAGGCTGAAGTTGACCGTCATCACCTCGACGACGGGGCGCATGCCGCCGATCGCCGCGCCGATCCCGGCGCCGACGAACGCCGACTCCGACAGCGGGGTGTCCCGGATGCGCTCGGGCCCGAACTCCTCCAGCAGCCCCATGCTGACCGCGAAGCAGCCGCCGTAGCGGCCGACGTCCTCGCCCATGAGGAACACCCGCTCGTCCCGGGTCATCGCGTCCCGCAGGGCCGCGCGCATCGCCTCGCGGTAGGTCGTCTCCACCGCGGTCACCGCTGCTCCTCCTCGGAGTGCACGAACCGGGTCAGGTCCTCGACCGGTTCCAGCGGGGCCGCCTCGGCGAACGTGACCGCCTCCGCGATCTCGGCGGTCACGGCGGCCTCGATGCGGGTCAGCTCCTCGTCCACCGCCACGCCCTCCGCGCGCAGCCGGCCGGCGAACACCTCGACGGGGTCACGCTCCCGCCAGTGCTCCACCTCGGCCTTGTCCCGGTAGAGCTCGGGGTCGTACATGCTGTGCGCGCGGAAGCGGTAGGTGCGCATCTCGAGGAAGACCGGCGCCTCGCCGCTGCGCACGTCGTCCAGCGCGCGCCGGGTGGCCTGGTCCACCGCCTCGACGTCCATGCCGTCCACCGGCCAGGCCGGCATGCCGTAGGCCGCGGCGTGGAGCGCCAGGTCGGTCATCGCCAGCTCCCGGTCGATGGACGTGCCCATGGCGTAGAGGTTGTTCTCGCAGACGAACAGCACGGGCAGGTGCCACAGGGACGCGAGGTTGAGCGACTCGTGGAACTCCCCCTCGGCGGCCGCACCGTCGCCGAAGAAGCAGACGGCCACCCCGTCCCGGTGCTGCATCCGCTCGGCCAGCCCCAGCCCGACCGCGAGCGGCAGGCCTCCCGCGACGATCGCGTTGCCGCCGTAGAACCGCCGGCCGGTGTCGAACAGGTGCATCGAGCCGCCGCGGCCCCGGCTGGACCCGGTGGCCCGGCCGAACATCTCGGCCAGGACCTCCGGCATGGGCAGGCCGCGGGCCAGGGCGTGGCCGTGCTCGCGGTAGGTCGACACCACCGCGTCGCGCGACGCGAGCGCCCCCATCACCCCGACCGCCACGGCCTCCTCGCCGATGCACAGGTGCATGAAGCCGCGGATGCGTGTCTGGCTGTAGAGCTGGACGCACGCCTCCTCGAACCGGCGGATCCGCACCATCTGGGCCAGCATCGCCAGCCGGGCGGCGGTCCGGTCCTCCTCCGGCGGGACGGCCGCCTTGGCGGCACGCCCGGACCGCGTGCGGGTGCTCATGCCGGGGGCTCCAGCGTCGAGGTGTCGCCCTCCTCCAGCCCGAGCTCGCGGGCGCGCAGCAGGCGGCGCATCACCTTGCCGCTGCGGGTGTGCGGCAGGTGCTGGTCGAAGTCGACCTCCTTGGGTGCCACCGCCCCCAGCCGCCGGCGGGCGAAGGCGAGCAGCTCCTCGCGCAGCGCGTCGTCGGCGGTGAACCCGTCGCGCACCGTGACGAACGCCTTGACCACCTCGCCGGCGACCGGGTCCGGCTTGCCGATCACCCCGGCCTCGGCGACCGCTGGGTGCTCCATCAGCGCGGTCTCGACCTCGAACGGCCCGACCAGGTGGCCGGCCGACTTGATGACGTCGTCGGCGCGCCCGACGAACCAGTGGTAGCCCTGCCCGTCGACCCGCACGAGGTCGCCGGTGAGGTACCAGCCGTCGGCGAACGACGCGGCATACCGCTGCTCGTCGTGCAGGTAGCCGCGGAACATCGAGGGCCACCCGCGCCGCAGGCCGAGCTCCCCGACCAGGCCCGGCTCGGTCAGCACCCGCACGTGGCCGTCCGGCCCGACCAGCGCCCGGCCGTCCTCCCCGCGCTCGAGGACCGCGGTCTCGATGCCCGGCACCGGCCGGCCCATCGACCCGGGGCGGACCTCGGCGCAGCGGTAGTTGGCGACCATGATCGCGCCGGTCTCGGTCTGCCACCAGTTGTCGTGCACCGGCAGCCCGAGCACGTCCCGGCCCCAGACGACGACCTCGGGGTTGAGCGGCTCTCCCACGCTGGCGATGTGCCGCAGCGCCGAGAGGTCGTAGCGCCGGGGCAGCTCCTCGCCGGCCCGCATGAGCATCCGCAGCGCGGTGGGCGCGGTGTACCAGACGGTGACGCGCTGGTCCTGCAGCAGCGAGTACCAGCGCAGCGCGTCGTAGTCGCGGGCGTCGGTGACCACGGTCGCGCCGAGGGTGAGCGGGGCGATGACGCCGTAGGACATCCCGGTGACCCAGCCGGGGTCGGCCGTGCACCAGAAGACGTCGTCCGGGCCGAGGTCGAGCACCCACTGTGCTGTTGCCCGGTGCACCACGACCGCCTCGTGGGCGTGCACGGCGCCCTTGGGCCGGCCGGTGGTGCCGCTGGTGAAGTGCAGCAGCGCCGGTGTGTCGGGGTCGGTGGGCGGGATGGTGAAGTCCTCGCCGGCGGCGTCCATCGCCTCGGCCAGGTCGATGCCCCCGGGCACCGTGTGCGCGGTCTCCGGGTCGCCGCCGACGAGCAGCACGCGCTCGAGCTCGGGCAGATGGTCGCGCACCGGCTCGACCTTGCGGCGGTACAGCGCCGGGGTCGTGACCAGCACCCGGCCGTTCCCCAGCACGAGCCGGTCGCGCACCGGCTCGGGCCCGAACGCGGAGAACAGCGGGCAGAAGACGCTCGTGGCCTTGAGCGTGCCGAGCGCGGCGACGAACAGCGCCGGCTGGCGCCCCATCAGGCTGAAGACGCGCTCCCCCGGGCCGACCCCCAGGTCGCGGAGCACGTTGGCGAACCGGTTCGTGTGGGCGGAGAGCTGGGCGTAGGTCACCTCGCTGGTCTCGCCGTGCCGCCCGACCGCCAGGATGGCCCGCCGGTGGCCCCGCCCCTCGCGCACGTGCCGGTCGAGCGCCTCGTCGGCGATGTTGAGCCCGTGGTGGCCGGGCAGCCCGGCCAGCTCGCGCCGGGCGTCCTCCCAGCGGAAGGCAGCGCGGGCCGCCTCGTAGTCGGCCAGCCGGGGCGGCGGCCCGCTGCCCGCGGCCGGCGCGATCGGGGGCCAGACGTGCGTGCTCACCGCGGCCATGCGCGCCACCTCCACGTGCCGGTATGCCGTGACCAGAGTCGGGGGCCGCGCCGCACCCGACCACGGCACAACGTCCCGGCGGGAGGGGTCCAGCGGCCCGCCCCGGCCGCCTCACCGTCCCGTCGCCGTCGCCTCGCCGCCACGTCCCGGACGCGCCTGCGGGCCCGGGCGGGCACTGGCAGCATGGCCGGCATGGAGTTCCAGGAGGTCGTCCGCCGTCGCCGCATGGTCCGCCGCTACGACCCCGACCGGCCGGTGCCACCGGAGGTGCTCGACCTGGTCCTGCGGACCGCGATCCGCGCCCCGAGCGCCGGGTTCAGCCAGGGCTGGGACTTCCTGGTCCTGGCCGAACCGCAGGAACGCCAGGTGTTCTGGGCCGCGACGACCGACCCCGACACCGAGCCGGACGGCTGGCTGACCGGGCTGATGACCGCCCCGGTGCTCATCGTCTGCCTGTCCGACAAGGGCACCTACCTGCGCCGCTACGCCGAGCCCGACAAGGGCTGGACCGACCAGGACGAGGCCCGCTGGCCGGTGCCCTACTGGGACGTCGACACCGGGATGGCCGCACTGCTCATGCTCCTCACAGGCGTGGACGAGGGGCTGGGCGGGCTCTTCTTCGGCGTGCCGCCGGAGTACCACGAGGACGTGATGGAGGCATTCGCCATCCCGCACGACCGGTCCATCGTCGGCGTCGTGGCCCTGGGCTTCGCCGCGGCCGACCGGCGCAGCCCGAGCCTGCGCCGGGGCCGGCGAGAGGTCGGCGAGGTCGCCCACCGTGGCCGGTTCGGCACCCCGTGGCAGACCAGCGCCACCTGACCTGACTCTCCGACCCCGCGGGCGCACGCCGGGTCGGCCGCGCATCCCCCGGGTCGACACACGGACCGCGGGCCGGACCAGCGCGCCCACACCGGCGCACTCACCCTGACTCCGGCATCACCACCCGGACGCGCAAACGGACACGCTCATAAACCCGTTTCTGTGGATTTTTGTGAGAAACCCTTTACATCGATGTGACCGCGGGCACACACTGGGGCGAACGGCAGGCCAACCCCAGGAGGATCCGGTGTACGCGGAAGAGCGCCAGCAGCACATCCTCGAGACGGCCCGCACCGACGGCCGCGTCGAGGTCACCGCGCTGGCCGAGCGGCTCGACGTCACCCCCGAGACCGTCCGGCGCGACCTGACGGCGCTGGAGCGGCGCGGCCTGCTGCGCCGGGTGCACGGCGGCGCGATCCCGGTCGAGCGCCTCGGCTTCGAGCCGGCGGTCGCCACCCGCGAGGAGCGGCTGGTCACCGAGAAGGAGCGCATCGCCAAGGCCGCCCTGGCCGAGCTGCCCGACGAGGGCACCATCCTCATCGACGCCGGCACGACCACCGGACGCCTGGCCGAGCTGCTCCCCCGCGACCGCGAGCTGACCGTGGTCACCAACTCCCTCACCGTCGCCGGCCAGGTCGCCACCCAGGCCAACCTGTCCCTCTACCTGCTCGGCGGCCGGGTCCGCGGGCGCACCCTCGCCTGCGTCGGGGAGTGGGCCGAGCGGGCCCTGGCCGACGTCTTCGTCGACGTGGCGTTCGTCGGCACCAACGGCCTCTCCCGCGAGCGCGGCCTGACCACGCCGGACCAGTCCGAGGCGGCGGTCAAGCGGGCCATGATCAGCGCCGCGCGCCGGGCCGTCGTGCTCACCGACCACTCCAAGGTCGGCATCGACCACTTCGCGCTGGTCTCCCCCCTGGCCGAAATCGACACGATCATCACCGACAGTGGGCTCGACGCCGAGACCGCCGCCGAGCTCGAGGGCGAGGGCCCGGAGGTGATCCGGGCATGATCGTGACACTGACGCCCAACCCGAGCATCGACCGCACCGTCTCGATCAGCCACCTCGAGCGCGGCGAGGTCCACCGGGCCACCTCCTCCCGGGTCGACCCCGGGGGCAAGGGTGTCAACGTCTCCCGCGCCCTGGCTGCCCACGGCCTGCACAGCGTCGCGGTGCTGCCGGCCGGTGGCGCCGAGGGCGCCCTGCTGGAGCGGCTGCTGACCAGCACCGGCGTCGAGGTGCTGCCCGTCCCGATCGGCGGGTCCGTCCGCGCCAACGTCGCCCTCGTCGAGCCCGACGGCACCACCACCAAGGTCAACGAGCCCGGCCCGACCCTGTCCACCGCCGAGCTGTCCTCGCTGGTCGCCGGCGCGGCCACGGCCCTGATGCGCGGCCCGAGCTGGGTGGTCGGCTGCGGCTCCCTGCCCCCCGGGGTCGACGACGAGCTGTATGCCGGGCTGGTGCGGCGCGCCCGCGCCGCCGGGGTCCGCGTCGCGGTCGACACCTCCGGGGCGCCGCTGGCCCGGGCGGTCGCCGCGGGGCCGGACCTCATCAAGCCCAACCACGAGGAGCTTGCCGAGCTGGTCGGCGCCGCCCTGCCGACGCTGGCCGACGTGCACACCGCCGCCAAGGGCCTGCTCGGTCAGGGGGTGCGCACCGTCGTGGTCAGCCTCGGCCGCCACGGCGCCCTGCTCGTCACCGACGGCCTGACCGCCCACGGGCACGCCGTCGTCGACCGCCCGCTGAGCACCGTCGGCGCCGGGGACGCCCTCCTGGCCGGCTACCTGCACGCCACCGCCACCGGCTCCGCCCCCGACACGGCGCTGGCCGCGGGCGTCGCCTGGGGCGCCGCGGCCGTCGGGCTGCCCGGCAGCCGGATGCCCAGCCCCGGTGACGTGCACGGCATACCCGTGCTGCTCACCCACCACCCGGACCTGACCCTGCGCCTGGCGCCCTGAGCCAGGTCACCCTCGACCCCGCGATCCCCCGATCCGCCCACACCGCAAAGGAACCCGCACATGGCACTGATCACCGACAAGCTCGTGGTCCTGGACCTCGAGGCGCCGGACCGGCACGCGGCCACGCGCATCCTGGCCGAGGCGCTGGACAGCGAGGGCCGGGTCACCGACCTCGACGGCTTCCTCGCCGACGTCCGCAAGCGCGAGGAGCAGATGCCCACGGGCCTGCCGGGCGGGATCGGCATCCCCCACGCGCGCAGCGCCCACGTCACCGAGCCGTCCCTGGTCTTCGGCCGCACCGCCGGCATCGACTTCGGCGCCGAGGACGGCCCGGCCACCCTCATCTTCCTCATCGCCGCCCCCGAGGGCGGCGGCGAGGAGCACCTGGCGATCCTGGCCAAGCTCGCGCGCCGCCTGGTCCGCCCGGACTTCCGTCAGTCCCTCCTCGACGCGCCCGACAGTGCCGCGGTCGTCGACATCGTCACCCGAGAGGTGGTCAACGCATGAAGTTCGTCGCCGTGACGTCATGCCCCACGGGCATCGCGCACACCTACATGGCGGCCGAGTCCCTCGAGCAGAGCGCGAAGGACGCCGGTCACGAGATCGCGGTCGAGACCCAGGGCGCGGCCGGCTCCCAGCCGCTGCCGGCCGAGGTGATCGCCGCCGCCGACGCGGTGATCTTCGCCGCCGACGTCGAGGTGCGCGAGCGCCAGCGGTTCGCCGGCAAGCCGCTCGTGCAGGTCGGGGTCAAGAAGGCCATCTCCGACGGGCCCGGCCTGATCGCGCAGGCCGTGGCCGCCGCTGAGGAGGCCGCCGCGCACCCCGAGGTCCTGGCCGCCGCGGCCGCGGCGCCCCGCTCCGGTGGGGGCGGGCTGGCCACCAAGGTCGACCATGAGGCCGGCACGGGCACCCGCATCCGCCAGTGGCTGATGACCGGTGTGAGCTACATGATCCCGTTCGTCGCCGCCGGCGGCATCCTCATCGCCCTGTCGTTCATGCTGGCGCAGGTCGCCGGCGGCAAGCGCGGCGCGATCGAGGTCGTCAACTACAACCTCACCGGCACCGGCGCGGCTGCCCACTGGAACCTCGCCACCAACTTCAACCCCGGCAGCGGGATGGAGTGGGCGGGTCTGCTGTTCGTCATCGGCGCCGCGTCCTTCGGCTTCCTCGTGCCGATCCTGTCCGGCTTCATCGCCTTCGCCATCGCCGACCGTCCCGGCATCGCCCCCGGCATCGTCGGTGGCGCGATCGCCGCGACGATGGGCGCCGGCTTCCTCGGCGGCATCGCGACCGGCTTCGTCGGCGGCTTCTCGGCCCTGTGGATCAGCCGGCGCACCGTCCCCAAGGGCGTGCGCGGCATCATGCCGGTCGTCGTCATCCCGCTCGTCTCGACGCTGTTCACCGGCGCGGTGCTGATCCTCGTCCTCGGCCGGCCGATCAAGGCCCTCACCGACGGGCTGACTTCCTGGCTCAACGGCCTGACCGGCGCCAACCTGATCATCCTGGGCATCATCCTCGGCCTGATGATGGGCTTCGACCTCGGCGGCCCGGTCAACAAGGTGGCCTACACCTTCGCCACCACCGGCCTGGCCAGCGCGGCGGCGACTGCGGTCGCGGGCGGCGCCCCGCTGAAGGTCATGGCCGCCGTGATGGCTGCCGGCATGACCCCGCCGCTGGGCATGGCCCTGGCGACCACCCTGCGCCCCGGGCTGTTCTCCGAGCCCGAGCGGGAGAACGGACGGGCGGCCTGGCTGCTCGGCGCGTCGTTCATCTCCGAGGGCGCGATCCCGTTCGCGGCGGCGGACCCCTGGCGGGTCATCGTCTCGAGCATGTCCGGCTCGGCCGTCGCCGGTGCCCTGGTGATGCTCTTCGGCAGCACCCTGCGCGCCCCGCACGGCGGCATCTGGGTCCTGCCCCTGATCGGCGCCCCGCTGCTCTACCTCGTGGCGATCGCTGCCGGCACCTGCGTCACGACGGCCGTCGTCGTGGCCCTGAAGTCCACGGCGAAGACCACCGACGCCGACCTGGTGGCCGAGCCCGCCGCCAGCACCACCGTCAGCGCGGTCTGACACCCGGCACACCTGCCCCGCCGGTGAACCCGGTGGACCACCCGAAGGAGCGAGAAACACATGGCCCAGCGCACCGTCACCATCGCCTCGTCCGTGGGGCTGCACGCCCGGCCCGCCGCCCTGTTCGTCCAGGCCGCCACCGCCACCGGCCTGTCGGTGCAGATCGGCCGGGACGGCGAGGACGCCGTCGACGCCCGCAGCATCCTCGGCGTCATGGCCCTCGGCGCCAAGCACGGCGAAGCCGTCGTCCTGACGGCCGACGGCGACGGTGCGGACGCGGCACTGGACGGCCTGGTCGAGCTGCTCTCCCGCGACCTCGACGCGGAGTGATCGACATGGCCGACATCCAGAGCAAGCACGGCATCGGGGTCAGCCCCGGCACGGCGGTCGGACCGGTGGTCCAGGTCCGACCGCCCGTGCGGCCGCCGGCCGACGAGGCACCGGCGGCGGACGTGGCGGAGGCGGGCGCGCGCGTCCGGGCCGTCCTGGAGTCGGTCGCCGCCACGCTGGAGGAGCGCGCGGCGACTGCCGACGCGACCGCCCAGCAGATCCTCACCGCCACCGCGATGATGGCCCGGGACCCGGGCCTGGCCGGCGCAGTCGACACCCAGCTCATGGCGGGGCGCGGCCCGGCGACGGCGGTCGACGCCGCCGTCGAGGAGTACTGCGCCATGTTCGCCGCGGCCGGCGGCTACCTCGCCGAGCGGGTCACCGACCTGCGCGACGTGCGCGACCGGGCCGTGGCCCGCGTGCTCGGGGTCCCCGAGCCCGGTGTCCCCCACCTGTCCGAGCCCAGCGTCCTGGTCGCCCACGACCTCGCGCCGGCGGAGACCTCGGTGCTGGACCCGGCCACGGTGCTGGCCATCCTCACCGAGTCCGGTGGACCGACCAGCCACACCGCGATCCTGGCCGCCCAGATGGGCATCCCGGCCGTCGTGCAGCTGCCCGGTGCCCTGGACATCCCGACGGGCACCCGGGTCGCCGTCGACGGCAGCACCGGCGAGGTCGTGCTCGAGCCCGGCGAGGGCCTGCAGCACGAGCTCGCCGCCAAGGCCGAGCGCCGCGCGGTCGCCCTGTCCGCGGCCAAGGGCCCCGGTCTGACCGCCGACCAGCACCCGGTCGCCCTGCTCGCCAACATCGGGCGCCTCGAGGACGCCGTGCGCGCCGCAGCCGAGGACGTCGAGGGTGTCGGGCTCTTCCGCACCGAGTTCCTCTTCCTCGAGCGCGACACCGCGCCGACGCTGGAGGAGCAGACGCAGACCTACACCGCGGTCCTGGAGGCGTTCGGTGCGCGCCGGGTCGTCGTGCGCACCCTCGACGCGGGCGCCGACAAGCCGCTGTCCTTCGCCGACCTCGGCCCGGAGGAGAACCCCGCCCTGGGCCGGCGCGGACTGCGGATGTCCGCCCTGCGCCCGGACCTGCTCGACACCCAGCTGCAGGCCCTGGCCACCGCCGCACGCGCGACCGGCGCCGACGTCCGGGTGATGGCGCCGATGGTCGCCACCGCCGACGAGGCCGCCTGGTTCGCCCGCCGCGTGCGCGAGCACGGCCTGCCCTCGGTGGGCGTCATGATCGAGGTGCCGGCGGCCGCGCTGCGCTCCCGGCACGTGCTCGCCGAGGTCGACTTCGCCAGCCTGGGCACCAACGACCTCGCGCAGTACGCCCTGGCCGCCGACCGGCTCCAGGGCGAGCTCGCCGACCTGCTCGACCCCTGGCAGCCGGGCCTGCTCGACCTCGTCGCCGCGGCGTGCGAGGGCGGCCGGATCCACGGCAAGCCGGTCGGGGTCTGCGGAGAGGCCGCCGGCGACCCGCTCCTGGCTCTGGTGCTGACCGGCCTGGGCGTGAGCAGCCTGTCCATGGCCCCGAGCCGGGTGCCCGCCGTGCGCCTGGCCCTGTCGCTGCACGAGCTCGCCGTCTGTTCCTCCCTGGCCGAGCGGGCCCGCAGCGCCCGGTCCGCGGAGGAGGCGCGCGCCCTGGTCGCCGAGCTGGCCCACCCCGACCTGCTCGACATCCTCTGACACCCGCCCCCGGTATGCCGCGTGGCCACCGGGCCGCGCGGCATACCGGGGTGCTCGCTCGCCGGTCCCGGCGAGTCGGTGGCCGGGCCCCCTGCTGCGTGGGCGAAGATGGCGTCCGGGAGAATCCGCCCCACCGCAACCGACGCCGCACCCCCGAGGAGCACCACCGCGCATGGCCCGCCGTTCGTCGACCCCCTCTGGTGAGGAACAGGACTACCAGGAGCGCATCCTCGACATCGACGTCGAGGAGGAGATGCAGGGGGCGTTCCTCGAGTACGCCTACTCCGTCATCTACTCCCGGGCCCTGCCCGACGCCCGCGACGGCCTCAAGCCGGTGCAGCGCCGCATCCTCTACGGCATGAGCGAGCTCGGGCTGCGCCCCGACCGCGGCCACGTCAAGTCCAGCCGCGTCGTCGGCGAGGTCATGGGCAAGTACCACCCGCACGGCGACGGGGCGATCTACGACGCCCTCGTGCGCATGGCCCAGCCGTTCACGATGCGGCTGCCGCTGGTCGACGGGCACGGCAACTTCGGCTCCCTCGACGACGGCCCGGCCGCCTCGCGCTACACCGAGGCCCGGCTGGCCCCCGCCGCGCTGCTGATGACCGGCAGCCTGGACGAGGAGACCGTCGACTTCGTCCCCAACTACGACGACCAGCTGCTCCAGCCGGGCGTCCTGCCGGCGGCCTACCCCAACCTGCTCGTCAACGGGGCCAGCGGCATCGCCGTCGGCATGGCCACGAGCATGCCGCCGCACAACCTCGTCGAGGTCATCGGCGCGGCCCGCCACCTCATCGCCAACCCGCAGTGCTCGCTGGACGACCTGATGAAGTTCGTCCCCGGGCCGGACCTGCCCGGTGGCGGCAAGATCGTTGGCCTGGAAGGGATCCGCGACGCCTACCTGAACGGCCGGGGCACGTTCCGCACCCGCGCCACCACGCGGATCGAGAACGTCACGCCCCGCAAGAAGGGCATCGTCGTCACCGAGCTGCCCTACCTCGTCGGCCCCGAGAAGGTCATCGAGAAGATCAAGGACAACGTCCAGTCCAAGAAGCTGCAGGGCATCAGCGACGTCAAGGACCTCACCGACCGCAAGCACGGCCTGCGCCTGGTCATCGAGGTGAAGAACGGCTTCAACCCCGAGGCGGTCCTGGAGCAGCTGTACAAGCTGACCCCGATGGAGGACTCCTTCGGCATCAACAACGTCGCGCTCGTCGACGGCCAGCCGCGCACCCTGGGCCTGAAGGACCTGCTGCGCGTCTACGTCGACTTCCGCACCGACGTGGTCCGCCGCCGCAGTGCCTACCGGCTGCGCAAGCGGGAGGAGCGTCTGCACCTCGTCGAGGGCCTGCTCATCGCGATCCTCGACATCGACGAGGTCATTCAGGTGATCCGCAGCTCCGAGGACGCCGCGGTCGCCAAGGACCGCCTCATGGAGGTCTTCGACCTCTCCGACCCGCAGGCGACCTACATCCTGGACCTGCAGCTGCGCCGCCTGACGAAGTTCTCCCGCGTCGAGCTGGAGACCGAGAAGGCCGAGCTCGAGCGTCAGATCGAGGCGCTGCGTGCGATCCTCGGCGACGAGAAGCTGCTGCTCAGGACGGTGTCCTCCGAGCTCGCCGAGGTCGCCAAGGCCCACGGCACCCCGCGGCGCACGGTGCTGCTGGAGTCGGCCGGCACGCCCCTGACGGCGTCCTCGCCGCTGGAGGTCAGCGACGACCCCTGCTGGGTGCTGCTCTCCTCCACCGGCCTGATGGCCCGCACCACCACGGCCGACCCGCTGTCCAACGAGGGCGGCCGGCACAAGCACGACGCGGTGGTCGCCACGGTGCGCACCACCGCCCGCGGGTACGTCGGGCTGGTCACCTCGCGCGGCCGGATGATCCGCCTGTCCGCGCTGGAGCTGCCGACGCTGCCGCCGACCAACGGCGCGCCGTCGCTGTCCGGCGGGGCGCCGCTGGCCGCGTTCGTCGACCTGCCCCGCGGTGAGGAGCCGCTGACGCTGGTCTCGCTGCGCGAGGACTCCCCCGGGATCGCCCTCGGCACCGCCCACGGTGTGGTCAAGCGGGTCACGACCGACTACCCCGGCAACAGGGACGACTGGGAGGTCATCTCGCTCAAGGACGGCGACGCAGTCGTCGGTGCGGTCGAGCTGACCACCGGCCAGGAGGACCTGGTCTTCCTCACCAACGTCGCCCAGCTGCTGCACTTCTCCGCCTCGGCGGTCCGGCCCCAGGGCCGCGCCGCCGGCGGCATGGCCGGCATCAAGCTCGCGGGCGACGAGCGGGTGGTCTTCTTCGGCGCGGTCGACCCGGGCGCGGACAACATCGTGGTCACCTCCGCCGGCTCCAGCGGCGCCCTGCCGGGCACCGAGGGCGGCTCGCTGAAGGTCACCCCGTATGCCGAGTACCCCGCCAAGGGCCGCGCGACCGGCGGCGTCCGGGCGCACCGGTTCCTGCGGGGCGAGGACACGCTGGTGCTGGCCTGGGTGGGCGCCGTGCCGGCGCGGGCTGCGGCCGCCAACGGGGTGGCCGTCGACCTGCCGCCGGCCACGGGCAAGCGGGACGGTTCCGGCACTCCGGCGCCGACCCCGATCG
>NZ_DASVZH010000054.1:0-3989 GCF_036391795.1 Oryzihumus sp. | reverse complement strand
GAGGCGTTCCACCTCGAGGGCGCCCGCCGCATCCTCGCCGGTGCCGGGCTGACCGAGGCCGACCTGCAGAACACCCCCGACCTGCCCTACGACGAGGTCGAGCGCAGGGCGTGGATCGCCGCCGGGCGCGAGGCCACCTCGCTGGCGCAGAACTGCTCGGGCAAGCACGCCGCGATGCTGGCCACCTGCGTGCTCAACGGCTGGGACACCGCGACCTACCGCGACCCGGCCCACCCGCTGCAGCAGCTCATGGCCCAGACCCTGGAGGACCTCACCGGCGAGAAGGTCGCGGCCACCGGCATCGACGGCTGCGGCGCCCCCGTCATGGCGGTCAGCCTGCGGGGCCTGGCCCGCGCGTTCGGCACCCTGGCCGCCGCCCCCGAGGCGACGCTGGAGGGGAAGGTGAGCCGCGCGATACAGGCGCACCCGGAGTGGCTCGGCGGCACCCGCCGCGACGTCACCGCCCTGATCCGCGGCGTGCCCGGCCTCATCGCCAAGGACGGCGCCGAGAGCGTGTATGCCGTGGGCCTGGCCGACGGCTCGGCCGTCGCCCTCAAGATCGCCGACGGTGCGCAGCGCGCCCGGCCGGTCGTCATGGCGGCCGCCCTGCGCCGCCTCGGCGTCGACGCCGAGGTCCTCGCCACGCTCGACCACGCCCCGGTCCTCGGCCACGGCCAGCCGGTCGGCGAGCTCGCGGCCGTCGGGATCTGATGCGCGCGGTCCTGCAACGGGTCACCCGGGCCTCCGTCGTCGTCGAGGGCGAGACGGTCGGCGCGATCGACCGCCCCGGCCTGCTCGCCCTCGTGGCCGCCACCCACGAGGACGGCCCGGCCCAGGTCGAGAAGATGGCCCGCAAGATCGCCGAGCTGCGGATCCTGCGCGAGGAGCAGTCCGTGCTCGACGCGGGCGCCCCGGTGCTGGTCGTCAGCCAGTTCACCCTCTATGCCGACACGCGCAAGGGCCGGCGCCCCTCGTGGAGCGCCGCCGCCACCGGCGACGTCGCCGAGCCGCTCGTCGACGACCTCATCGCGGCCTTGCGGGACAAGGGGATCGAGGTCGCCACCGGCCGGTTCGGGGCGATGATGGAGGTCAGCCTCGTCAACGACGGGCCGTTCACCCTCGTGGTTGACACCTGACGACCCGCCTGCGGCTTAGGCTGTCGCCATGTTCAACGCCATCGGGACCGCGCAGAGCCTGATCACCGTGGTGCTCGGGGTCATCGCCCTCGGCATGGAGGTCTTCGCCCTCGTCGACGCGCTGCGCCACCGGCCGGACGCCTACGTCGCGGCCGGCAAGCGCACCAAGAACCTCTGGGTCGCGGTCACCGCCGTCGCCGCGGTGCTCGGCTTCGTCTACGTGTTCAACGTGCTGGGCTTCCTGTCGATCCTCGCGATCGTCGCCGCGGGCTTCTACCTCGCCGACGTGCGCCCCGCCCTGCGCCGGGTCACCGGCCGCGGCACCGGCAGCCAGCAGGGCCCCTACGGCCCGTGGTGACGCCTCACCTGTGACGCTGTCCTCGTGAGCCTCGCCCCGCACCCCCCGCACACCTCCCTGCTCGACGGGCCCGACGGCGCCCTGGAGTACCTCCTCACCGGCTCCGGCGAACCCACCACCGTCTTCGGCCACGGCCTGGCCGGCTCGATCGAGACCACCCGCCCGTTCGGCTCGGGCGTGGAGGGCACCCGCGCGTTCTTCCACTTCCGCGGCCACGGCGCCTCCGCGGCCCCCGAGACCGGCTGGACGTATGCCGCGCTGTCCGCCGAGCTGCGCGCCGTCGCCGACCACGTCGGCGCCACCCGCGCACTCGGCGTGAGCATGGGCGCCGGCGCCCTGTGCCACCTGCTGGAGGAGACCCCCGACCGGTTCGAGCGGCTCGTCATCGTCATGCCGGCCGTCATCGACCGCCCCCGCGACGACGAGGCGATCGACCGGCTCGTGGCCATGGCCGAGGAGGCCGACCACCGCGACGTCGAGGGCATGGCCCGGCTGCTGCTGCTCGACCAGCCCGAGGAGGTCCGCGACCAGCCGGCGGTGCGCCTGTGGTGCCGCCGGCAGGCGGCCACCCTGGTGGGCACCCCGGTCTCGCGCGCACTGCGCGAGCTGCCGCACGGCATACCGATGCGCGACCGGGCCGCGCTGCGGCAGGTGGCCGCCCCGGCGCTGGTGCTCACCCAGGAGCACGACGCGGCGCACCCGGTCTGGGTGGCCGAGCAGCTGGCCGCCGAGCTGCCCGACGCCCGTCTCGAGGTGCTGCCGGCCGGTGGGATCATGTGGCGACACCGGGCCCGCGTGCGGGACCTCATCGGCGGCTTCCTCAGCGGGGCGTAGGGCCCATAGGGCAGAATCTGTCGCCGAGACCATGACCGAGAACGTCCAGAGGGGACCCATGTCCAAGACACGCAGCCGCGCCGACGAGGTGTTCGTCGCCGAGCGGCCGTGGGGCCAGTTCCAGCAGTTCGTGGCCAACGAGATGGTGACGGTCAAGATCATCACCGTCGAGCCCGGCCACCGCCTGTCCCTGCAGAAGCACGGCCACCGCGACGAGATGTGGCAGGTGCTCGACGTGCCGATCGACATCGAGGTCGACGACGAGACGTGGGTCGCCCAGCCGGGGGAGCGCGTGTGGGTGCCGCAGGGCTCCACGCACCGCATGGGCAACAGCGGCACCGCGCCGGGCCGCCTGCTGGAGATCGCCTTCGGGGAGTTCGACGAGGCCGACATCGAGCGGCTGCACGACGACTACGCCCGCTGACGGCCGCTGACCGGAGCTAGGGCCGGCGCGGCGCGACCGCGGACCATGCCACGGTGACCTCGCCGAGGCGCCACCGCGACGGGCCGTCCAGCAACGGCCAGCCCTCCTCGCGGAGGGCGCCGACCGTGGCCAGCCAGCGCTGACGCACCCCGTATGCCGCGTGCGGCGCCGAGCGCGCCCACGCGGCGTCCAGCGCGGCCAGGTAGTCGCGCACCGGCTCGCCGTCGACGTTGCGGTGGATCAGCGCCTTGGGCAGCCGCTCGGCGATGTCGGAGGGCCGCTCCAGGTCGGCCAGCCGCAGCGACAGCGACAGCGACACCGGCCCCTGCTCGGTCACCGCCACCCAGGTGGACCGGCGCCCCAGCTCGTCGCAGGTGCCGTCGACCAGCAGCCCGTGCGGCGCCAGGCGCTCACAGACCGTGGCCCACGCCCCGGCGACCTGGTCCTCGTCGTACTGCCGCAGCACGTTGAAGGCCCGCACCACCACCGGCCGGGCCCCGCCGTCCAGCGGCACCTCGAAGCCGCCGAGCCGGAAGGTGAGCCCGTCCCGCTCCAGCGGCCGGCCCGCCGCGACCCGAGCCGGGTCGATCTCGATGCCCACGACCTGCACGTCCTCGCGGACCGCGCGCAGCCGGTCGTGCAGCTCCACCGCGGTGACCGGGGAGGCGCCGTAGCCGAGGTCGACCACCACCGGCGCGCCCGCGCTGCGCCGCAGCCGCCACGCCTGCGGCCCCGCCAGCCAGCGGTCGACCCGGCGCAGCCGGTTGGGGTTGGTCGTGCCCCGGGTGATGGTGCCGACCGGTCGCCTCGCTGCCACGCCCCGCAGGGTATGCGAGGCCCCGCACCCGGCCACACGGCACACCGCGCGCCCCGTGCCGGCGGCCCGAAGGGCACAGGTGCGTGATCTAGGGTGACGCGGTGGCCAGGGGTGTGGGCGTTCGGAGCCGGAGCATGGTGCTGCTCACCATGGTCCTGCTCGCGCTGGCCGTCCTCGGCCTCAGCCGGCTGGCGCCCGCCCTCGCCGCGCCCGACCACGGCGTCGTCGACATCAAGCCCGGCCTGCTCAGCGCACACGCGCCGGTGCGGGGGGAGATCACGCTGGGCCAGGGCCTGACCGTCTCGATGTACTCAGACGGGATCCGCGTCCAGCGGCAGGACGCCACGCTGTTCCAGACGGTGCGCATCGCCGCGCCGGTCACCGCGGGCTTCGGCACCGTGACCCGGACCCGGGACGGCT
>NZ_DASVZH010000053.1:0-2566 GCF_036391795.1 Oryzihumus sp. | reverse complement strand
CCAGGTCCGCGCCGCGGCGAAGCGGGTCGAGGCGGAGGTCGGGCCGCCCGACCTGGTCGTCCTCTGCGCCGGCCACTGGCAGCAGATGCCGGCGGGCACGTGGGACGCCGACTCCTTCGAGCGCCACCTGCAGGTCAACCTCGTCGGCATGAGCAACGGCATCGACGCGGTCCTGCCCGGCATGGTCGCCCGCGGCCACGGCGTCATCGCCGGTGTCGCGTCGGTGGCCGGCTACCGGGGCCTGTCGGGCGCGGAGGCCTACGGCGCCACGAAGGCGGCCCAGATCAACCTGCTGGAGTCGCTGCGGCTGTCGGTGCGCCGCAGCGGGGTGCACGTGACCACGATCTGCCCGGGGTTCGTCCGGACGGAGATGACCGAGGTCAACGAGTTCCCCATGCCGTTCATGGTCGAGCCGGACGAGGCGGCCCGGGCGATCTGCGACGGCCTCGAGCGCGACCGCACCGAGATCGTCTTCCCCACCCGGATGGCGATGCTGATGAAGCTGGCCCGGTTCGTGCCGGCCGGTGCCTGGCCGCGGCTCCTGGCCGGCCGCCGTTAGCTGCCGGTCTCGCGCCAGGCCTGGTGCAGCAGCTGGGCGAAGACCTCCACCGGCTGGGCCCCGGACAGCGCCACGGACCGGTTCGCGACCACGAAGGGCACCGTGGTGATGCCCAGCTCGCGGGCCGCGGCCTCGTCGGCGCGCACATCCTCGGCGTAGTCGTCGGAGGCGAGCACGGCCGCCAGCACGTGCTCGTCCAGCCCGGCCTCGGCGCCCAGGCGCTGCAGCGTGGAGACGTCGTCGAGGACCTTGCCCTCCTCGAAGTGGGCGGCGAACAGGCGCTCCTTGACCGCGGACTGCAGGGCCGGACCGCCCTGGGCCAGCCCCATGTGCACCATCCGGTGCGCGTCGAAGGTGTTGGTCCAGACCGCCCGGTCGAAGTCCATCCGCAGGCCCTCCTCCGCCGCGGCCCGGGCGACCCGGTCGCTCATGGCCCGGCCCGCGTCCCGGCCGCCGCCGTAGCGGCGCCCGAGGTAGTCGTAGACGGGGACGCCCTCACCGACGGGGGTGCGCGGGTCCAGCTCGTAGGAGCGGTAGCGCACCTCCACCAGCGCCGGCCGCTCGAAGGCGGCGATCGCGTGCTCGAGGCGGCGCTTGCCCAGGTAGCACCACGGGCAGACGACGTCGGACCAGACCTCGAGGACGATGCCCGGCGTGCGGTCCGTCGCCGTGGGTGCTGCGGATTCCGTGCGCATGGTGCTCATGCCCCCAGTGTCCCAAAGACCTCGCAACGCCGCAGGCCCCGAACCGTGCGGGTTCGGGGCCTGCGGGGTCAGGCTGGTGGCCGGCGATCAGGAGAAGCGGCCGTAGGTGATGCTGCTGTCGTTCCAGATCGGGCGCTTGCTCACGACGGAACCGCTGTGCGGGGCGTCCCACATCATGCCGCCGCCGGCGTAGATGCCGACGTGGTGGGCGGGGTTGCCGAAGAAGACCAGGTCACCCGGCTGCGGGTTGCTCACGCGGGTCGCAGCCATGCGCTGCTCCTCGGCCGTGCGCGGCAGCGAGATGCCGATCTTGCTGAAGACGTACTGGGTGAAGCCGGAGCAGTCGAAGCCGGCCGGAGTGGTGCCGCCCCACTCGTAGGGGACACCCGCGTACATCGCGGCGATGCCGAGCACGCCGGCGGCCGGCGAGGGCAGGTTGATCGCCATGCGGTCGGTGCTGCGGCTGACCGTCTCGACGGCGCGCTGCACCGGGGCGGCGGCCTTCGGGGCGGTGGCGTCGAAGCCGACCTCACCGAAGGACGGCGCGACGGGGGTCGCGGCGGTGGTGGGCGCCGAGACGGCGACCGTGCCGGGGGCGTTGGTGGGGGTGGCCGCCTCAGGGGCGTGGGTGGCCGGTGCGGCCGAGGCGGGCATGCTGAACGAGGCGACCAGACCACCGGAGACCGCGAGGACCGCGGACGCCTTGGCGGCGGGCTGGCCGGAACGGCCAAGAACAGACGTCAGGGCAGTGGTGGTCGTCTGGCGACCTGCGCCGCGGTGGCGCCCGGCATGGTGCTTCGACACGTGAACAGACCTCTCCAGTGCCTACGAGGTGAGCTGTCGGGTTCGGGTGGGAGGTATGCACCCGGCCCTGAGGCAGCCATCCGACCTGGGTCGGCCAGCCGCCTGAGGGCTTCACCCCAAGGAGCGTCTCCCGACGCCCCGCAAGTGGGTCCCCCGCTCCTGCCAAACGGTGTGTGAACTCATCTCGAACGTGGCGGCAGGATTCGGCATGCCACATCGAGAGCTTCCTCCAGGGGGAGAGCAAGCGATGTCACCGTACACAGACGAAAGTCCCTTGTCACATCGAGAACACGGGTGTCTCGGGCCCGTTCCGGCCTCGCCGGCGAAGCCGCAGGTCAACGCGCTGGACGGCCTGCGGGAGGGGGACGAAATGGGGCAAACCCCCTCGCCCCGGAGTCGGGCGTGTCGCCGCGAGGCGACGTCCGGGGAGCCCCCGGAACGGGCCCTCGGCGAGCCGCCACGGGCCGGCCCGGAACGCCGGGCGCGGCGGGGTCGGGTC
>NZ_DASVZH010000052.1:0-2851 GCF_036391795.1 Oryzihumus sp. | reverse complement strand
CCGCCCACGTCGGCGTCCGGACCGGCCCGTCCGCCCGCCGCCTCACCCGGGCCGGCCACCTCGGGCGGAGCCGCGCGCACCCGCAACTTCTGCACCTCCTGCGGCGGCCGGCTCACCCCGGGCGACCGGTTCTGCGGCTGGTGCGGCCAGCCCGTGGCGTGACAGGGGAGTCGAGATGACCGAGCAGACGACCGGGTCGGTGATCGCCGGCTACCGGATCGAGTCGGTCATCGGTCGTGGCGGGATGGCGACGGTCTACCGCGCGGAGGACACCCGCCTGGGCCGCAAGGTCGCCCTCAAGCTCCTGTCCACGGCCCTGGCCGCCAACGAGCAGTTCCGCCAGCGGTTCATCCGCGAGTCACGGCTGGCGGCCTCGCTGGACCACCCCAACATCGTGCCGATCTACGAGGCCGGCGACGCCGACGGCGTGCTCTTCATCGCCATGCGCTACGTCGTGGGCAGCGACCTCAAGGACCTGCTGGCCCGGGGAGGCGCGCTGGACCCCGAGCGCGCGGTCCGCCTGTTCACCCAGATCGGCGACGCCCTCGACGCCGCGCACGAGCTCGGCCTGGTCCACCGCGACGTCAAGCCGGGCAACATCCTCATCACGCAGACCCACGAGCACGGCGACCACGTGACCGCCGAGCACGTCTACCTGACCGACTTCGGCCTGACCAAGCGCACGTCCTCGTTGTCCGGCGGCCTGACCGGCACCGGCCACTTCCTGGGCACGGTGGACTACGTCGCCCCCGAGCAGATCCAGGGCAAGCCGGTCGGTCCGGCGGCGGACATGTACGCCCTGGGCTGCCTGCTCTACGAGTGCCTCACCGGCCGGGTCCCGTTCCGCCGCGACGACGACGCCGCCGTGCTGTGGGCACACCTGATCGAACCGCCTCCGCCCCCGTCGGTCCTGCGCCCGGAGCTGCCGACCGGGGTCAACGCGGTGGTGGCCCGGGCCATGGCCAAGTTCCCCGAGGAGCGCTTCGCCTCCTGCCACGAGATGGTCCGTGCGCTGGCCGACGCGGTGCGCGCGCCGGGGGCGGAAGGCGTTGCCGCGGCGGGGACGGGCGGATCGGTGGCCGGGTCCCAGCAGACGCGCTGGTCAGGGGAGCGTGTCGTCCCCGAGCAGGCGGCCGACGTGCCCGCCGAGGTGCAGGCCGGTGCCCCGGCAGGGCCCGTGGCCGCCGCCGCTCCGGACGTGGCCGAGACCGCCGGGCCGGTCGGTGACCAGGGCGACGCACCGGCCGGGGAGTGGGCGCCGGCCGGTCCGGGTCAGGAGTGGGCGCAAGCCGGCTGGGCCGAGCAGGTGGAGGTCCCCGCCGCGGACGGCGAGGTCGCGGAGCAGTGGGGCTGGGACGGGGAGGGGACGAGCTGGCCCCTGGAGGAGGAGCTGGTCGCCGGCGAGGTCGTGGGCGCCGAGGCCTTCCCGGGTGAGCAGACCGTTGCCGGCGAGGGCGCCGTGGCGACCACCACCCAGGCCGCCCCCGGCGAGGTGCCTGCATCCCGGACCCGGCGGTGGCTGCTCCCGGTCGTCGCCGGGACCGTGGTGTTCCTGGCCGTGCTCGGGTTCCTGCTGGTCCGCCTCAGCGGCTCCGGTGGGCAGGACCTCACGCGGACCTACCGCCCCGGTAACAGCACCGTCCCCCTGACCATGGGCTACCCCGACGCCTGGTCGGTGCAGGAGAGCCCCGGCACCTCCGCCGTGGTGGCCGCGCGCCCGGACGTGGCGGGACCGGTCTTCTTCGGTGGTGGCAGTGACGGCGGCTGGACCGCCATGGGCCGCCTCGTCGGGAGCGACCCCGGCGCCGCCGTGGGGGCCTACCTCACCTCGGGCTTCACCGCGGTGGACCCGGCCAGCTCGGCGTTCGGCGACACCGTCATCCAGAGCCTCCCGCCGGGCACCCAGCTGCTGCCGGGCCGGCGCACCGTGACGGTCGGCGGGGTCCCCGCCGTCGAGCTCACCGGCGCCGCCTCCTCGCCGGCGGGCGGGGCGAGCCTGAGCCTGCTCATCGACGTCGTGCAGACCCCGCAGGGCGACCAGGTCCTGCTGGCCTTCTTCGCGCCGCCGGGGCAGCTGGACGCCCAGCGCGCCCTCTTCGACCGGGTCCGCGCCTCGGTGCGGCTGGGCTGACCGGCCGCCGACCCGGCATACCTGCCCGCCGCCGGGCGCCGGTCAGCCGCCGAGCGTCGCGTCCGCAGCGGCGAGGCAGGCGTGCACCTCCTGCATCACGGCATCGACCTCGCCCACCCGCGGGCTGTGCAGGCGGTTCGGCCGGCGCGCCGCGATCTTGAGCAGCAGGGCCGCCTCGTAGACGTGCGCCCTGGCCAGGACGCCGGCGCGGGAGGCGGCGGACCAGCCGTGCTCAGCCAGCGCCGCGTCGTAGGTGCCGGTGAACGTCGCCGCGGCCTGCTCGAACCACTCCCGGGTGCCGGCCCTGTGGTACCAGAGTCCCGGCGGGCGCAGGTAGGCCAGGAAGTAGCCGACGTCCAGCGCCGGGTCGGCCAGGCAGAACTGGTCGAAGTCCACGAGCTTGACCGCACCGTCGCGCACGAGCAGCTGGCTGGGCTTGTAGCTGCCGTGCGCCGGCACCAGCGTGTCCGGGGCGGCCGCGAGCAGGTGGGTGGTCAGGGTGTCGGCCGCGACCGCCACCGTGCCGGCCAGGGCAGGCACGTATGCCGTGAGGACGCTCGCGCGCCTGGCCGCCCGAGCCGCCTCGTCGGCCCCGGTGCGGGTCGGGGTGTCGGTCGCCGCAGCCGTGCCGGTGTGCAGGTCGGCCAGCGCCCGGGCGGCGGCGACCACCGCGTCCGTCGCGTGGGGGTCGGCGGGGCGGATCACGCTCGTGCCGGGCAC
>NZ_DASVZH010000051.1:0-11647 GCF_036391795.1 Oryzihumus sp. | reverse complement strand
GGCCGGCCCAGGCGGCAGCCGCCGCGCTCACCGGTCTGCTCATGCCGCAGGTGGGCCCGCTGGCCCGCGTGCGCTGGCGCCCGATCACCCGCCACGCCGGCGCCGACCAGCCGCGCCTGGTCAACGTCGCCTTCTCCTACGAGGGCGCCGCCGACGAGGCCTCGTTCGTCATCGGCCCAGCCCTGGTGGGAGCGGCCGCGGCCTTGGTCGCCCCCGCCGCGGCCCTCGTCGTCGCCGCGGCCGTGCTCGCCGTCTTCGGCTCGTGGTTCGCCCTGCACCCGACCGCCCATCTGGTCCGGCGCGCCCGCGAGGCCGCCACGCACGTCGGCGGCCGGCTGTTCACCGGCAGCCTGGTGCTGCTCTGCCTGGCCCAGCTCATCATCGGCACGGTCTTCGGCTCAGCCCAGACCGCCACCTCCCAGATGGCCACCGCCGCCGGGGTCCCCGGCCTCACCGGCGGGCTGCACGCCCTGCTCGGCGTCGGCAGCGTCGTCGCCGGCCTCGCCGTGGCGATGCTGCCCGAGCGGTTCCCCTACGAGCAGCGCCTGCGCGTGTTCGCGGCCGGGCTGCTCGTGCTCGCCCTGCCGCTGCTCGCCGTCAACACCCTCCCGGCCCTGGCCCTGGCCCTGGGCGTGCTCGGCCTGGCCGTGGCGCCGTACATGATCAGCGTGTTCACCCTGGCAGAGCGGATCACCCCGCCCCAGCGCACCGGTGCCGCGATGACCGTGCTCGCCGGCGCGACGGGCATGGGGTATGCCGTGGGGTCGAGCGTCGCGGGCCGGCTCGCCGATGCGAGCGGGCACACCGCAGCGTTCGGGGTCACCGTGATGGCAGGCGTGCTCGCCACGGCGCTGACGCTGGCCGCCGCCCCGCGGCTGCGCGCGGAGCAGCGACGTGTCGCCGCGGTGGCCGCCGCCGAGGCGGAGACCCTGCAACCCACCTGACCCGCCGCCCCTGACCGGCCGGGCTCCCGGCCGGTCAGGCGCCAGCGCGAGGCGTCAGGAGCTGCGCCACATCCCGGCCGTGTGCCGGGAGCGCTCGGGAGCGCGCAGCACCGTCGCCGGGACCTCGGCCGGGGCAGCCGGCCGCGGGCCGAAGTCGGCGATCGCGCCGACCACGAGCTGTTCGAGCAGCGCGTCCGGGTCGCTGATGCACGCCACGGCCACGCCCTCGACCGAGCAGCGCACCAGTCGGCGCGCGGCCCGCGGACGCAGGTCGGGCGAGCGGAGCCCGGCGTCGCGCAGGAACCTTCGGGCCCAGCGCTCGGCTTCGGGCACAGCGGCCAGCACGTCCCTGCTCTCCTGTGACATCGTCCCGGCCGGCTGGCCGTCCAGGGACGCCAGCGCCCGTTCGCAGGCATAGACGCCCAGGGCCAGGACGCGCTGACGCTCGGCCGACGCGACGGGCAGCGCCCGGCGCGCGGCGCCGAGAGCGATCCGCGCGTCGATGTGCGGGTCGTTGCCGGTCAGCCCGATGACGGTCGGGACCAGCGGCACCAGCCGCGCCCGGCCCTCGTCGGAGATGTGGTCGTTGACCAGCCGGGCCAGCTCGCCCAGGAGGGGGTGGGTGCACTTGGGGTGGTCACTCCAGTGCTCCCCCGCGAGATAGGACGCGAACTCCATGAAGCACGCCCCACGCTTGGGGCTGCGGTGCTTGCCTCGGGACAGGACCGGGATGAAGTCCGGCCCCTTGACGGTCTCGGTTCGCACGAGGCACCTCCGTCCGTGTGGAAGGGAACCATCTGCCAGTCTGCGCTCGTGGTGCCCGACCCGCCATACCCCTTTGGCGTGTCCTTGCCGGCCGTGGACTCACTCTGGCGACGGTGGTGGTGCGCCCATACCCTCGGACAGGTGACGGAGGCGAACGCGGGCCAGGCGGCGACGGACCAGTGGTGGAAGAGCGCGGTGGTCTACCAGATCTACCCGCGCAGCTTCGCCGACAGCAACGGTGACGGGATCGGCGACCTGCCCGGCATCACCAGCCGGCTCGACCACCTCAGCGCGCTGGGGGTGGACGTCATCTGGCTCTCGCCGGTCTACCCCTCACCGCAGGACGACAACGGCTACGACATCAGCGACTACCAGGGCATCGACCCGACGTTCGGCACCCTGGCGGACTTCGACGAGCTGCTGGAGCAGGTGCACGCCCGCGGGATGAAGCTCGTCATGGACCTGGTGGTCAACCACACCAGCGACGAGCACCCGTGGTTCGTGGAGTCCCGCTCCAGCACCGACAACCCCAAGCGCGACTGGTACTGGTGGCGCGGCCCGCGCGAGGGCATGGCCGCCGGCGACCCCGGCGCCGAGCCGACCAACTGGGGCTCGTTCTTCTCAGGCCCGACCTGGGAGCTGGACGAGGCCACCGGGGAGTACTACCTGCACCTGTTCAGCCGCAAGCAGCCCGACCTCAACTGGGAGAACCCCCAGGTCCGCGAGGCGGTCCACGCGATGATGCGCTGGTGGCTCGACCGCGGGGTCGACGGCTTCCGCATGGACGTCATCAACATGATCTCCAAGGACACCGCGCTGCCGGACGGCCACCAGGGGCCCGGCGCCCACCACGGCGACGGGAGCCCGCACTTCCTGTGCGGCCCGCGGATCCACGAGTTCCTCCAGGAGATGCACGCCGCGGTGTTCGCCGGACGGGACGGGGCGTTCCTCACCGTCGGCGAGATGCCCGGCGTCACGGTGGACGAGGCCCGGCTGTTCACCGACCCGGCACGGCACGAGGTCGACATGGTGTTCCAGTTCGAGCACGTCGGCCTGGACCAGGGCGACTCGAAGTGGGACGTGCGCCCGCTGGACCTGCGCGACCTCAAGGCCTCCCTCGGGCGCTGGCAGGCCGGCCTGGCCGGGACCGGGTGGAACAGCCTGTACTGGAACAACCACGACCAGCCGCGCATCGTCAGCCGCTTCGGCGACGACGGAGAGCACCGGGTCACCTCCGCCACGATGCTCGGCACGGTGCTGCACCTGCACCGCGGGACGCCCTACGTCTACCAGGGCGAGGAGCTCGGCATGACCAACGCGCCGTTCGCCTCGATCGAGGACTTCCGCGACATCGAGTCGGTCAACCACTACCGGGCGTGGGTGGAGCCGGGGCACCAGAGCGCCGAGGAGGTCCTCGTCGCGCTGCGGGTCATGAGCCGGGACAACGCCCGCACGCCGATGCAGTGGGACGACTCGCCGCACGCCGGCTTCACCACCGGTGAGCCGTGGATCGCGGTGAACCCCAACCACTCCACGGTCAACGCGGCCGCGGCGACGGCCGACGGGGGGTCGGTGTTCCACCACTACCGCCGGCTCATCGAGCTGCGGCACAAGGAGCCGGTGGTGGCGCACGGCGACTTCCACATGCTGCTGCCGCACGACGAGCGGGTCTACGCGTTCACCCGCCGGCTGGAGGACGTCGAGCTGCTCGTCCTGGGCAACTTCTCCGGCGAGGACGCACCGGCCGACGTGCCTGACGCGCCGGCGTGGGCCGGGTCCGAGCTGGTGCTGGGCAACCTGCCCGACGTGCCGGACGCCGGGCCGATCGTGCTGCGTCCCTGGGAAGCTCGGGTCTACCGCCGCACCACCTGAGGCTGGCCCGAGCGATGATCACCGCCTGGTTCCGGCGCGAGAGCCGCCCGACGACCCGCCGATGGTCGTCGCACCGTACGCCGGGTCAGCGGTACTGGTCCCGGAACCGGGGGTCGGTCTCCCACCACGGCCGATCCCGCCCCGGCTCGGGCGGCGCGCCGGCCTGCCCCTGCCCCGGCTCGGGCGCCGCGGCGGGCTGGACCTGCTGCGGTGCGCGCTCGCGGGCGTCCAGCTCGGCATCGACGGCCCGCGCCTCCGCGGCGTCGGCGCGCACCCAGCCGATGAGCACCGCGAACAGGAACGGCAGGCCCACGCTCTCGGCGATGCCCAGCATCGCGCCGCCGCCGAGCTTCTGGTCCCACGCCGGGTCCGGCCCCCAGGTGCGGTTCGTGTAGCCGGGGACGCCCGCCGCCAGCAGGGTCGGCGCGGTCATCACGAGGATGCCGGGCACGGCGTCGGCCAGGCCGTCGACGAACGCGAACAGCGCCCGCACCGGGTGGGTGCACCACGCCGGCAGCATCTCCTCGCCCAGCAGCGGCAGCACGAACAGCGCGCCGGTGACCAGCAGCACGAGGTAGAGGACCTCGCGCACCCCGGCACTGGCGACCGAGTCCTCCAGCCACGGGGTGAAGAACACCGCCACCAGGGTCCCGACGGCGATCGCCGAGCTGACCAGCGGGAACATCAGCACCCGGGCCACCCGCCCGCGCAGGACGCCCAGCAGCCGGCCCGATCCCGTGTCCCCCAACGCGTTCGCCGACAGGGTGACCGGGTCGCCGAGCGCCAGGCCGAGCGGTGTGACCGCCGAGAGCACCGTCGCCTGGGCCGCGGCCATCCAGAACAGCGTGCCACGGTAGACCGCGAGGACCCCGCAGGTGGCGTAGACCAGCGTGCCGACCCCCAGCAGGGTGAACGCCAGCGCACGCCATCCCGACCACGCGCGCCCGGCGCGGCGCAGGCGGACCAGGCACACGGCATACCCGGCCAGGAGCAGGACTCCCAGGGTGATGCCCACGGGGTCCGCGGTCCAGGCGGTCAGCCAGCTCGAGGCGGTCAGCGGGGGAAGCACGCGGGCCATGATGCTCCGCGTCCCTGTGCGTCCCGGTGGCTGATCAGGCCGCCCGGCGCACGCGCTGGCGCCAGGACCGGCCGTCGGGGTCGTGGACCAGGCGGTAGAACACCCCGGCCCACACCCGCGTCCACCCGGTGACCCGGTGCTCGGCCAGCGGGCGCAGCCGCCCGGGTGGGCGCGGGCCGACCCGGCCGCCGTCGTGCCAGGCCTGCAGGCACTGCGCCGAGCGGGCGAACGCCGCAAGCGTCTCGGCCGGGTCGGCCAGCGCGGAGGCGTCCTCGAGGTCGAGGTGCTCGGCGGCCAGGGCGAGGCGCAGCCGCTGCGGGTAGCCGCCCGGGTCGTGCACCGCCGCGGCGACCTCGGAGTCGTGCGTCCACGAGCGCCGGTTGAAGTTGTCCGAGCCGACCGAGGCCCAAGTGTCGTCGATGACGCAGACCTTGGCGTGGACGTAGACGGGGACGCCGGCCGGGCTCTCCACGCCGTATGCCGTGACGCGGCCGGGTGCCGCGCGCTGCAGGATGCGCAGCGCGGTCTGGCGCCCGAGCAGCTGCGGCGCCACGGCCAGCCGCCCGTCCTGGTCGGGGTGGTGCGGCAGGACGGCGAGCAGGTGCAGCTCGGGGTTGGCGCGCAACGCACTGGCCAGCAGCCGGGCCACCTCGGTGGACCACAGGTACTGGTCCTCGACGTAGATGAGGCGCCGGGCCCGGCCGAGCGCCTTGCGGTAGCCGCGGGCGATGCTGCGCTCCCCCTGGGGCGCGAACGGGTAGCCCGGGCGCCGGTAGGGGTAGGTGCGCAGCAGCTGGACCGCCAGCTCGCCGGTCGGCGCCGGGTCGGGCAGCTGCTCCGGCAGCGGGGTCACCCGGTCCGGCTGGACCCCGCGGACCCGGTCCTGCGCCCGGCGCCAGGGGCTGCGGCTCAGCGGCTGCGGGTCCTCCCAGCGCTCCCGGAAGACCGTCTCCACGTCGCCGACGACCGGCCCGGTGAGGGCGACCTGCACGTCGTGCCAGGGCGGCCGCTCGCCGTAGACCCTCGCCATCGGCTGCCGCTGCGGGTCGCCGGCGTGGTCGGCGTCGTCGCGCCGGCTGTGGCACAGGTCGAGGCCGCCGAGGAACGCCACGTCGAGGTCGGGCCGGCCGGGGTGGCGCAGCACCACGAGCTTCTGGTGGTGCGAGCCGCCGGGCCGCACCCGCATGTCGAGCTGGCACTGACCACCGGCCTCGTTGACCAGGTCGCCGAGCGTGCGGTTGGCCTCCGCGGCGAAGGACAGCCGCTTCCAGTGCGAGCGCCAGACCAGGCCGCGCACGTCGACCCCGCGCCGGGCGGCGTCGCCGAGCAGGGTGGCGACCTCGGTGCCGTCCGTGCCGAGCAGCTGCTCGCCGGCGTCACCACGCCAGTCGGTGAACAGCAGCAGGTCACCGTCGCGCATCAGGCGCACGCGCCGGTCGAGCTCGGCGAAGTACGTCGCGCCGTGCACGAGCGTGGTCACGGTGTTGCCGCAGGTCCAGGCCCGCCCGTCGGGGTGGCGGCTGTCCAGGCGGGTCGCGGGGTTGCCGCGCTCGTCGGCGGACAGGAACCAGTCGGCTATCGGCACCCGCGATGCCTACCCTGCGCGGCGCGGCCGAGGCAAGCCGGCCGCGCCGGGCAGTAGCGTCCGGCCATGCCCGACCGCTACTGGCCGCTCGCCGGCCTGCGCCTGACCACCGAGCGCCTCACCCTGCGGCCGTGGACCGAGGCCGACCTCGAGCTGGTCAGCGACACCCTGCCCGCCGACCTGGCGCTGGACCCGGCGGCGCCGCGTTTCGACCTGGGCGACGAACAGCGGGTGCGCGGGGTCATGACGCACCAGGACTACTGGCGGCAGATGGGCTCGTGGACCCCGCAGGAGTGGCGGCTGACCTTCCTCGTGCACACCGACGGGCAGTTCGTCGGCTGCCAGGGCCTGGAGGGCAGCGACTTCCCGCACCTGCGCACCGTGGACTCCTCCTCGTTCCTCGTCCCCGGTGCCCGGGGGCGGGGGCTGGGGAAGGACATGCGCCGAGCCGTGCTGGCCCTGGCCTTCGGCCCCCTCGGCGCCCTGGCGGCCATCACCTCGGCGTGGCACCACAATCGCGCGTCCCTGGGCGTATCGCGCGCGCTCGGCTACCAGCCGAACGGCGAGTCCCTGCACCGCCGGGACGACGGCGAGGGCGTCGACACGATGGTCCACCTGCGGCTGCTGCGGGCGGACTGGCTGGCCTCGGGCCTGGCGGACGGGGTGGCGGTGACCGGGGTGGAGGCGTGCCTGCCGTTCTTCGGCCTCGACGGCGCCCTGGAGAGCACCGCGTAGACCGCATCTCGCCGCCCGGACAGGCCCCCGGACGCGGGTCGAGCGGTGTTCGGCCTGGAGGGGCGCGGCCCCGGACTCGGCCAAACCGGTCGACGCCGGCGCGCACCCGCCCCGAGGATGGGCCCATGGCCTACCTCAAGCCCGGCACCGGCACGAAGGTCTTCAACGAGCTCGCCCGGCGCGTGGCGATGGTCGTGCCCCTGTGGGGCGTGCACACCCTGCGGGTCGCCAGGCGCCAGAGCGACGGGCAGGTGCAGGAGATCCCGGTCATCCCGGTCCGCGTCGACGGCCGGCTCTACGTCGTGTCCACCCGCGGGGAGGCCGACTGGGTCCGCAACGTCCGTGCCGCCGGCCGGGTCCGCCTCGGCCAGAAGGGCACCTTCGTGGAGTACCTGTCCACCGAGGTGCCGGTGGCCGAGCGCGAGCCGGTCATCACGGCCTACCGCGCGAAGGCGGGCCGGGAGGTCGAGCAGTACTGGAAGCAGCTGCCCGACCCGGCCGACCACCCGCTGTTCCTGCTCACCCCGGCCTGATCCGGTGCCGCGCCTGCGGCCGACCGTCCTGACCACGCGGGTGTTCAACCCGCTGGTGCGCCGCACGACGTGGTGGGACGTGCACACCCTGGAGGTGGCCGGCCGCCGCAGCGGCCGCCCGCACCGTATGCCGGTCGTGCCCGTCGAGGTCGCCGGTCACCGCTACCTCGTCTCGCCCTACGGCGAGTCCGACTGGGTGCACAACCTCCGCGCCGCCGGCCGGCTCACCCTGACCCAGCGTGGCCGGACGACGGCCTGGGCCGCGGTCGAGGTGCCGGTCGAGCACCGCCTGCCGGTGCTGCGTGCCTGGCGGCGCAAGGCCGGGTGGACGGTCGAGGTCTACTTCCGCAAGCGGCCCGACCCCGCCGACCACCCGGTCTTCCGCATCGACCCGGCCTGAGCGCCGCTCACTCCTCGGTGACGCCGGCCCAGAGGTTGATGCCCGCCTCGACCGCGTCCTGGTCGATCGCGGCGAGCTCCTCGTCGGTGAAGCTCAGGTTGGCCAGGGCACCGACGTTGGTCTCGAGCTGCTGCACCGAGGAGGCACCGATGACGGTCGAGGTGACCCGCTGGTCGCGCAGGGCCCACGCGAGCGCCATCTGCGCCAGCTTCTGCCCGCGCTGGGCGGCGATGTCGTTGAGCGCCCGCACGTGCTTGAGGACCTTCTCGTCGAGGTGCTCCGGCAGCAGCGACTTGTCCTGCGCTGCGCGCGAGTCGGCCGGGATGCCGTCCAGGTAGCGGTCGGTCAGCAGCCCCTGGGCGAGCGGGGTGAACACGATGCACCCCATGCCCTGCGCCTCGAGTTCGTCGAGCAGGCCCTTCTCGATCCAGCGGTTGAGCATCGAGTAGGACGGCTGGTGGATCAGCAGCGGCGTGCCCAGCTCGCGGGCGATGGTCGCCGCCTCCTGGGTCTTCGGCGCCGAGTAGGAGGAGATGCCGGCGTACAGCGCCTTGCCCGAGCGCACCGCCTGGTCGAGCGCCATCATCGTCTCCTCGATCGGCGTCTCGGCGTCGAAGCGGTGGGAGTAGAAGATGTCGACGTAGTCCAGGCCCATCCGGGCCAGGGAGTCGTCCAGGGAGCTCAGCAGGTACTTGCGCGAGCCGCCCTCGCCGTACGGCCCCGGCCACATGTCCCAGCCGGCCTTGCTGGAGATGACCAGCTCGTTGCGGTAGCGGGCGAAGTCCTGCGCGAAGATCGTCCCGAAGTTGCGCTCGGCGGAGCCGTAGGGCGGGCCGTAGTTGTTGGCCAGGTCGAAGTGGGTGATGCCCAGGTCGAAGGCGCGGCGCAGGATGGCGCGCTGGCTGTCGAGCGTCTTGTCATCGCCGAAGTTGTGCCACAGGCCGAGGGAGATCGCGGGGAGCTTCAGGCCGCTGGTGCCGCAGCGGCGGTACTGCATCGAGGACTCGTAGCGGTCGGCGGCGGCGAGGTAGGACGTCATGGCGCCCAGTCTGCCAACCCGCTCAGGTGCCAGGGACAGCCCCGTCCCGAGGGAGGAGACGGAAGATCGGGTTGGCCATGGCCAGGTGGCCGCGGTAGTCGCCCACGCGCCCCTCCACCCGCACGGTCGCCCCCGGCTCGATCCCCGGTATCGCGCGCCGCCCGTAGAAGAGCAGCGTCACCCCGCCGGAGTCGTCCACGAGCTCGCAGCGCAGCGCGGGGCTGCCGGAGATCGGCGAGACCTCGCAGGAGCGGATCCGCCCCTGCAGCACCGCTGTTCGGCGATGGGGCGCCTGCGCGATCGGCACGCACCCCTCCGGCACGGTCATCGTCGCGACGGCGGCACCCTCCCTGCGGCTCCCGGCCCCGTTCCGTTCGCGGGCGGCGGAGGCCAGTGCGCCCTCGGCCTCGTGCTGCACCCGCCGCCACGGCGCGCGCGAGGCGTCGAACGGCACGATCGTCGCCGCCACACCGGCGACCTGGGAGACGGCGGACGCGATGTCGTCGGCGGTGCGGTCGTGCAGCAGCCGCCCGAGCAGCGCGCCGTAGGAGCGCCGGGGCAGCAGCACGGTCGCCTGGGTGGACTCCCCCGCGCCGAGCACCCGGTCGACGAGCTCCAGCGCGGCCCGCGGCAACCGCCGGTCCGGGCAGTCGACCAGCTCCAGCGGCAGGTCCAGGCCCTGCTGGGCGTCCCACTCGCGCTGCAGCACCTCGGCATGAGCGGAGTCGATGACGAAGTGCACGACGCGGATCTCGCTGGGACGCAGCGTCCGCGCATACCGGATCGCCCGGATGACGGCGAGGTCCACGCTGTCCACGAGCACGAGGACGACGTTGCGTGCCGCCCGGGCCGCGGGGACCGCGGACGGCGACGCGCGCAGCACGGCTGCCTCACGCTGATAGGTGCGGTGCAGGCGCAGCAGCACCACGACCATGACCGGGAAGACCAGCACGACCAGCCAGGCGCCCTCGGTGAACTTGGTGACGGCGAAGATGACTACGACCAGCGCCGACACCGCGCCGGTGACGAGGTTGAGCGCGACCTTGGCGCGCCAGCGGCCCTGCCGGTAGGTCTGGTAGTGCCGGGCCATCCCGAAGCCGGCAAGGGTGAAGCCGGTGAACACCCCGATCGCATAGAAGGCGACCAGCTTGTCGACGTGGGCGCCGGTGCCGATGATCAGCGCCAGCGAGACCACGGCCAGCACGATGATGCCGTTGGAGAAGGCCAGCCGGTGCCCGCGCTTGGTCAGCCAGCGGGGCAGGAACCCGTCCCCGGCCACGAAGTTGGCCAGGAACGGGAAGCCGTTGAACGGGGTGTTGGCGCCGGTGTAGAGGATGAGCATCGTCGCGGTCTGCACCAGGAGGAAGAGCACGTGCCCGACGGCGCCCTCGCCGAAGACGGCCTTGGCGACCTGGGAGATCACCGTCGGCGAGCCCGACTCATAGGGCACCGCGTGGGTCTCGTGCGCCAGCCACGACACCCCGCCGACGAGGAACGCCAGCACCGAGCTCATCACGACCAGGGTCTTGCGCGCGTTGAGGCCCTGAGGGGTGTGGAACGTGCTGACCCCGTTGGAGATCGCCTCCAGCCCGGTCAGGGAGGAACCGCCGTTGGCGAACGACTTCATGAGGATGAAGATGGCGCCGAAGGTCAGCAGCGAGGAGCCGTGCCCGACCGGAAACGCCCCCGGAGAGCTCATCGGGTCGTAGTGCGGCAGGTCGCCGAGCAGCTCGCGGACCACACCGGTGACGATGACGACGGTCATGGCGGCGAGGAAGAAGTACGTCGGGAACGCGAACGCCCGTCCGGCTTCACGGATCCCGCGCAGGTTGCCGTAGAACAGCACGAGCACCACGCCGATGGTGATCCACAGCGACCAGCTCGCCAGCGCGGGGACCGCCGAGGTGACCGCGGCAGTCCCGGCGGCGGCCTGCACAGCGACGGTGACGATGTAGTCGAGCATCAGCGCCACAGCGCCGACCTGCGCCACCAGCGGGCCGAAGTTCTCCCGCGCGACGACGTAGGAGCCGCCGGCCTTGGTGTAGGTCGTGACGACCTGCCGGTAGGTCAGGGTCACCAGCAGCAGCACCGCGAGGACCACCAGCGTCATCGGCAGGAGCAGCGCGTAGGCGGCGATGCCGAAGACCGGCAGCAGGACGAGCAGGATCTCCTCGGAGCCGTATGCCGAGGAGGAGATGCAGTCGCTGGCAAGCACCCCGAGGGCGAGCTTCTTCGAGAGCCGCTCGTGGGCGAGCTGCTCCGTGGTCAGCGGCGGTCCGAGCAGCGCCCGCTTGACGCGATAGCTCGGCTTCTCCGGCAGGTCCACGCCCACCCGGAGCGCCTGCGGGGCAGGGGCCTCGGTAGCCGTCCGCGCGTCCTCATCGAGCGTTGCCGTTTCCACCCCTCGAGCGTAGGTCGACGCTATCTACCCCCCTGACCGTCAGCCGTCAAGATCGCGTCAAGATCCCCCGTCAGACCTGGGCAGGCACCCCGGCGTGGCGCAGCAGCAGGTCGACGAACGCCGGCGTGACCCCGAGCGGGTCGGCCACCGGCACCTGCCCGGCCCGGGCGCTCACGACGTCGGGCAGCCGCCCCGGTGCGACGAAGAGCGAGGCCACCGCCGGCCGCGCGCACCCGTCGGCGCGCAGCGCCTCCAGTGCCTCGTCCACGCGCGGCCCGGTCGCGGACGCGAACGC
>NZ_DASVZH010000050.1:0-3785 GCF_036391795.1 Oryzihumus sp. | reverse complement strand
GGGTCGTTGGTCACGGAAGGCATCGTGCCAGTGGCCGCTAGAGTGCGCCCATGCGCAAATGGGAGTACGCCACGGTGCCGTTGATCGTGCACGCCACCAAGCAGATCCTCGACCAGTGGGGCGAGGACGGCTGGGAGCTGGTGCAGGTCCTCACCGGCCCCGACGGCAGCGGCCTGGTGGCTTACCTGAAGCGGGAGAAGGCCTGACATGAGCTTCCGTTTCGACAGCGAGCGAGCATCGCAGCGACGCGAGGAGCGGAACGAGCGCGGAGGAGCGGAATGAGTTCAGTGGAGAAGCGCCTGGCCGAGCTGGGCCTGGACGTCCCCGACGTGCCCGCCCCGGTGGCGGCCTATGTCCCCGCGGTGCGCGACCGCAACTACATCTACACCTCCGGCCAGCTGCCGATGGTCTCCGGCCAGCTGGTCCAGACCGGCAAGGTCGGCGACGGCCACGGGCTGGTGCCGGCCGACGACGCCAAGAAGCTCGCCGAGATCTGCGCGCTCAACGCCATCGCCGCGGTGAAGTCACAGGTCGGCGACCTGGACAAGGTCACCCGCGTGGTCAAGGTCGTCGGCTTCGTCGCCAGCGACCCCTCCTTCACCGGCCAGCCCGGCGTCGTCAACGGCGCCAGCGAGCTGCTCGGCAAGGCCTTCGGTGACGCCGGCGTCCACGCCCGCTCCGCCGTGGGTGTCGCGGTGCTCCCGCTCGACGCCCCCGTCGAGGTCGAGATCACCGTCGCAGTGCGTGACTGAGCGCCTCCCGGAACACTGAGGTCGCCAGCTCCACCAGCAGCCGGAGCGCGTCCTCGTTGTCGAGGTCGACGACCGGGTCCTGCCGCTGGCCGTCCGCGAACTCGTGCGCGAGACGGCCGGCGGTGACGCCCATCCCGCCGAGGCTGCCCGCCTTCGCGTCGTGCAGGTAGAGCGCGTTCACCAGGGCCACGAGCACGGCGTCGGCGTGGATGTTGCCGGCGTCGTCACGCATCATCACCCCGAGCGTCACCAGCTCCTCGAGGCTGCCCGGGCGCTGCCGGTCCATGACCGAGATCATCATCGGGTCGATCGTGACGGCGCTGTCCAGGTGGCGCCGGCCCGCGGGGGTGTCGCGCTCGATCATCGCGCGCAGCAGCCGGGCGATCTCGACCTGCACCAGGTCGCGGCTGGCCAGCGAGGAGATCAACGCCAGCGGGAAGCCGTGGTCGACGAACGCCTTGACCATGCGCAGCTGGGCCATGTGGCGCTGGTCGTAGTAGCCGGTGCGGCCCCGCACCATGGGCGCGTCGAGCAGGCCCTTGGTGCGGTACAGGCGCAGGGTGCGCTCGGTCAGTCCGGTGGCCTCGGCCAGCTCCTCGATGGTGTACTCCCGCCCCATACGCCCGATCGTGCCACCGCGGCGCCCCTGCCGGATGCCGATTGCCGCCCTAGGATCGAGGGCGTGAGGCGAGACTTCCCGCTCGGCAGCGCCCCGGCGCTGGTCGAGCGTGCCCAGGACTGGCTCGGCCGTGACGCACACGACCCGGTCGCCCCGCGCAGTGCCGCGACGGTGCTGCTCGTGCGGGACGGCCAGCACGGGGTCGAGGTGTTCATGCTGCGGCGAGTGGCGACCATGGAGTTCGCCCCCCGGATGATGGTCTTCCCCGGCGGCGGCGTCGACCCCCGCGACGCCGACCCGTCGCTGCCGTGGGCGGGGCCGTCCGCCCAGGAGTGGGGCCGCGTGCTGGGTGCCGACGAGACCACCGCCCGCGAGCTGGTCGCCGCGGCCGTGCGCGAGGTGTTCGAGGAGTGCGGGGTGCTGCTGGCCGGCCCCGACGCCGACAGCGTCGTGGACGACGTCAGCGGCGTGGACTGGCAGGCCGACCGGGCGGCGCTGCTCAGCCGCGAGGTGTCGCTGTCCGAGCTGCTCGTCCGTCGCGGCCTGGTGCTGCGCTCGGACCTGCTGCGCGCCCGGGCCCACTGGATCACCCCCGAGTTCGAGAGGCGGCGCTACGACACCCGCTTCTTCGCCGCCGAGCTGCCCGAGGGGCAGGTGCCCGACGACGCGACCAGCGAGGCCGACCACGCGGCGTGGGTCGACCCGGCCGAGCTGCTGCGCGACTACCACCGCGGCGACGCGCTGATGCTGCCGCCCACGGTGGTCAACGTCGAGGAGGTCGCCGCGGCCCGCTCCGCCGACGAGTTCCTGCGCGAGGAGCTGCCGATCACCCCGGTCATGCCGGTCCTCGCGCCCACCGACGAGGGTGTGGTCCTGCGCTGCGAGCTGCCGGTATGACGGGCGGCTGGCAGGGCGGCCCGGTCACCCCGCGCGCGGCGTGCGTGCTCGCCGCCAACCCCGGGCCGATGACGCTGGACGGCACCAACACCTGGGTGCTGTCCGAGCCGGGCTCCAACGGCTGCGCCGTGGTCGACCCCGGCCCGCTGGACGAGGCGCACCTGCGCCGGGTGCTGGACGTCGTGGCCGCCCGGGGCACCCGGGTCGAGCTGGTGCTGCTGACCCACCACCACCTCGACCACGCCGAGTCCGCCGCGCACTTCGCCGAGCTGACCGGTGCGCCGGTGCGGGCCCTGGGCGACGGTCTCCACGACGGGGACCGGCTCCAGGTGGGCGGGCTCGAGCTGTCCGTCGTGGCCACCCCCGGCCACACCGCCGACTCGCTGTCCTTCCTGCTGCCCGACGACAACGCGCTGCTCACCGGCGACACCGTGCTCGGCCGGGGGACCACTGTGGTGAGCCATCCCGAGGGGCGGCTCGCGGCATACCTGGACTCCCTCGAGCGGATCGCGGCCATGACCAACTCGGGGCAGGTGGAGACGATCCTGCCCGGGCACGGCCCGACGGTGCAGCACGCCGCGCAGGCGGTCTGGTACTACCTCGAGCACCGGCGCGAACGGCTCGGCCAGGTGCGCGCGGCGCTGGCCGACGGGGCCGGCGACGCGGACGCGGTGGTCGCGCGGGTCTACGCCGACGTGCCGGAGGAGCTGCGGCCGGCAGCCCGGCTGAGCGTGCTCGCCCAGCTGGACTACCTGCGCGCGAAGGGCCTCAGCGGCCGCGGCGCCTGAGGACGGCTCCGCGGGCGCTCAGCCGGCCGGTCAGCGGGCGCGGCGCTTGAGCCGCTCGACGTCGATGAGCACGACGGCGCGGGCCTCGAGCTTGATCCAGCCGCGGGTCGCGAAGTCGGCCAGCGCCTTGTTGACCGTCTCGCGGGAGGCGCCGACGAGCTGGGCCAGCTCCTCCTGTGTGAGGTCGTGTGCGACCAGGATGCCCTCCTCGGCCGGGCGGCCGAAGCGGCTGGACAGGTCGAGCAGGGCCTTGGCGACGCGGCCGGGGACGTCGGTGAAGACCAGGTCGGCCAGGGTCTCGTTGGTGCGGCGCAGGCGACGGGCCAGCGCGGCCAGCAGGGTGGCGGCGACCTCGGGGCGGTTGCTGAGGAAGGTCTGGAGGTTGTCGTGGCCCAGCCCGATGAGCTGGGTCTCGGCGACCGCGGTGGCTGTGGCGGTGCGCGGGCCGGGGTCGAACAGGCTCAGCTCACCGAACATCTCGCCCGGGCCGAGGATCGCGAGGAGGTTCTCCCGGCCGTCGCTGCTGGTGCGGCCGAGCTTGATCTTGCCCTCGCGGATCACGTAGAGACGATCTCCCTGGTCACCCTCGTGGAAGAGGATGTCGCCGCGCTCCAGGCGCGAGGAGGTCATCGACTGCTGCAGGGCGCTCGCGGCCTCGTCATCGAGGGCTGCGAAAAGGGGCGCCTTCTTCACGACATCGTTGTCCACGGCCGACAGTGTGCCATGCGG
>NZ_DASVZH010000049.1:0-3685 GCF_036391795.1 Oryzihumus sp. | reverse complement strand
GATGATCCGCTCCCGCAACCCCCGGATCTCCTTCGGCCCTGACTCTTCAGCTACGGCGAGGAACCCCGCCCACACCGTGCCCACCGCCTCCCGCGTCAGTCGGGGGCCCAGCCGGGCCAGCTCCGCCAACGCCACCGCCGCACCGCGGACCCCGACCCGCCCGGACAGCACGCACGAACGCAGCCGCTGCACCGCCCCGTGGTCCAGCACCTGCACCCCGGCCCCGACCGGGCGGCCCAGGCACGCCTGGGCGACCTTGACCAGGTCCGCGGCACCGCCGCCCCGGTAGGAGGAGCTGTGGGCCAGCACCCACGCCGTCGGGCTCGCATGATCCGACGAGGCGATCTCACCGCGCTCCAGACCCTCGCCCAGCACCGTGACCTGAGCCGCCTCCCCCAGCCGCCGCAACCCATCCAGGCGGCCGAACGCCGCCCCCAGATCCGCTCCCAGGCACTGTTGCACCACCTCGACCAGCCCGGTCAACGCCTCCGCCGCCGCATCCACCACCGCGAACCGGTCAGCGAACGACACCGCCGCACCACCAGAAGCGCCCGCGGGCACGCCACCAGACCCGCTGGCCGCGGCCTCCTGACGGCGATCCCCCTGATGCATGGTTCGAACATACATTCGACCACCGACGGGCCACACTGGCCCAACCACCCGGCATACCTCAGTGCGGCGCCGGTCACAGATCGGTCAAACCGCCCGCGGAGGCCGCGCGCACCGGTGTTGAATGAGGCTGCGCACAGGCGGGCGCAGGGCCGGCGGTCCGGCCCGGGCACAGGGAACCGGGGGGCGCGACGTGCTGCTGTCATCGGACCCGACGGTCGGGCTGGCCGACCTGCTCCAGAACCTTCCCGATGCCGTGGTCGTCGCCGCGGCCGACGGCCGGGTCGTGCACGCCAACCCCGCCGTGACCCGGCTGCTCGGCCTCGACCCCGACGAGCTCATCGGCAGCACGCTCTCGGCGCTCATGCCCGAACGGCTCCGGGCCGCCCACGACAGGGGCTTCACCCGCTTCTTCGCCACCGGTGAGCGGCGGCTCATCGGCAACACCGTCCAGGTCCCGGCCCTGCACCGCGACGGCCGCGAGGTGGCCGTCGACCTGACCCTGTCGGTGGTCTCGCGCCCCAACGGCGCCGAGCTCGTCATCGCCGTCCTGCGCGACGCCCGTCCGCAGATCCAGCTCGAGCAGCAGCTCGAGGTCAGCCGACACCTGTCGGCCACGCTGCAGGTCACCCAGGCCCTCGGCGACTCCCCCAACGCGCACGTCGCCTTCGAGCGGATGCTGCCCGCGCTGTGCGAGCGCCTCGACTGGGACGCGGCGAGCCTGTGGGTGCCCCACAACGCCGACGGCGCCCTCGTCTGCTCAGGGGTGTGGCGGGCGCCGGGCCTGGACGTCCCCGCCCTGCGCGACGCCACGGTGGCCCGCACCTTCGCCCCGGGCGAGGGAATGCCCGGCGAGGCCTGGCAGGGGCGCCGCGTCGTCGTCATGGACGACCTGCTGGACAACCCACGCTTCACCCGCAGCGCCGCGGCCCAGCGTGACGGCCTGCGCACCGGCGTGGCCTTCCCCGTGATGCGCGGCACCACGGTCCTGGCCGTGTGTGAGCTGTTCTCGCGGGAGACCCGGCACGTCTCCGACGCGCTGGTCGAGGTGCTCTCCAGCGCCGGCCGCCAGCTCGGCCAGTTCCTCGACCGGCTCCACGCCGAGGCCCAAGCCCTTGAGCTCGCGCGGACGCTGCAGCAGAGCCTGCTCCCCCCGCGGCTGCCCGACATCCCGGGGATCAGCCTCGGGGCGCGGTTCCGTGCCGGCGGCGACGGGATGATGGTGGGCGGTGACACCTACGACGTCACCGCCCTGGGCGACGGCCGCTGGATGGTGCTCATCGCCGACGTCTGCGGCAAGGGCGCACCCGCCGCGACCGTCACCGCCCTGGCTCGCTACACCGCGCGGGCCGCCGCCGACGGTGGTGCGGGCCCGTCGGCGATCCTGGCCGCCGTCAACGCGGCGCTGCTCCACGACGACCAGACCAGCCCCCTCCCCTACCTCACGGCGTCGTGTCTCCTGTTGCGCCCCAACGGTTCCGGCGCCGAAGGGCTGGTCAGCATCGCCGGTCACCCCCTGCCCGTCCTCCGCCGCGCGGACGGCACGCTGGAGGACGTCGGCGAGCCCGGCCTGCTCCTCGGCGTCGATCCCGAGGTGACCCACCTCGAGCTCCCGGTCCAGCTCGCCGCCGGCGACACCCTCGTCCTCCACACCGACGGCGTCACCGAGGCCCGGGACGCGGCGGGGCGGCAGTTCGGCGAGGACGGGCTGCGCTCGGTCCTGGCGTGGACCGCTGGCACCGGCGCGGACGCGACCGCGCAGTCCGTGCTCGACGCCGTCGAGCGCCATGTCCTGGCCTCCCCGCACGGGCGGGACGACATGGCGGTGCTCAGCATCCAGTGCTGACGCGCGGCGGGCGCGGACCCGGCACGCCACAGCGGGTATGCCGTGTGGCCGCCTCAGGGGGCCAGGTCCAGGAGGTGGCTGCGCAGGCCTGCTCCCTCGCCGCTGGGCGTGCCGTCCCACGACTGCAGGAGTGCGGGCTCGGCGGCGCAGTTGCCCGGCAGCCACGACCAGGCCAGGTAGCTCAGGCCCTGGGTGTCGGCCCAGCGCAACAGCGGCATCATCAGCGCGGAGTCGCAGTCGTGCTCGCCGACCTCGCCGATGACGACCGGGGTGGTCGCAGCCAGCGGCGCGATGTCGCGGGTCCAGCAGGCGGGCTGGTCGCACGGTGCCCACTCCGGCTTCGCGGGGGTGCCGTAGTAGACGTGGAGCGAGGCGGCCAGCTGCCCGGCCGGGTCGACCGGCGCGAACTCGGCCCAGCGGTCGAGCACGCCCGCATACTGCGGCCCGCCGACGAGGACGACGTTGCGAGCACCGGCGCCCCGGACTGCGGACAGCAGCTCCTGCGACCCTGCGGCCGTGAACGGCACGCCGGGGCAGGCGCCGCCGTCGCGCACGCAGGTCCACGCCGCGGTCGTGTCCTGGTTGTCGTCCGGGTACGGCTCGTTGTAGAGGTCGAACAGCACCGCCGGCCGGTCCCGGAAGGTCGAGGCCACCGACGCCCAGAACGCCGGGGCGTGGTCGCGGTCGGCCATCGGCTGCTGGTCCGTGGCCCGCTCGGTGCCGGGGGCATTCCAGTGCAGGTCGAGGACAACGTAGAGGCCGGCCGCCGTGAGCCGGTCGACGAAACCGGTGATCGCCGAGCGGTAGGCGGCGCCACCGAAGCGGGCGTCGATGCCGTTGATCCCGAGCCAGCACTGCTCGTTGAGGCTGACGCGGACGGCCGTGATGTGCCAGGCCGTCATCGCCGCGACCGACCCCGCGTCGGACGGGCCGTCGAAGACGCCGGTGCCGTCGACACAGGCGTACTGCGTGCCGGTCCGGTTCACGCCGAGCAGCCGGACCGGCCGCCCCGCCCCGTCGACCAGGCGGTTGCCGGAGACGCGCACCGACAGGGCAGGTGCCGGTCCACCGGCCCCCCGTGCCGACGGTGTCACCGGGGCCCCGGGTCGGGTCGCCGGGGTCGCCGGACCAGGCACCCGGGTCACTGTGGGCGCTGCGGTCGCCGGCAGCCGGGTCGGCGAGGACAGCGACGTCGTCGCGCCGGCCGTCGCGGGACGGGTCGCCGCGAGG